>SLNJ01000048.1 GCA_007133065.1 Opitutales bacterium | reverse complement strand
ACCGTCCCCCCCCCCGAGAGGGGGGGCGGCGGGCAAACCAGGACTCTCAACCAAGCTCACTGCGCGTTCTGCAGCGCGATGGCCGCGCGGAGCGACTCGACGGCGTCCTCGAGATCCGGTTTCGGTTCACCCGTTCCACGCGCCATGTCGATAAACGCAACGGTCTCATGCCAGGTACCGTCGGTCCAGTAGGGCGGAAGGCACTGGTCGCTCCCACTCGAATCGGCGGATCCCCGAGTTGAATCGCCTTCAGCAAACGACCACGTTCCGGATTCCGCAAACCGTTGTCCCCCGGCGCAGAACCGGGCGGTGAAATGCGCTCCCTTGAAGCAGTAGCTCTCTTCGTGGCGACCGGCGCACGGATCAATCGTATCTGACTCAAACCCCACCCTCGTCACGAGCGAGCTTTGCAGGCGGAGTGGATGACTCAGCGGCCACACTGAGGGTATCCGTCTCAGGCGGAGGGATGCCAGTTCTTCGGTGTCAGTGAGGCGGGATCGCGCGGGTTGCATCGGTCCGGCTCTCGGGCCAGGCGGTGCAGCACGTCCTTGATATAATCGAGCGGATTGTGGCCGAAGCGCTGGCAGGAGATCAGGATCGAGTAAATGATCGCCGGGCGATCTCCCGCCGCCGGGTGGCCGATGAAGAGCCAGTTTCGTTTTCCCAAGGCGCTGGGACGGATGGCATTCTCCACGCAGTTTCTTGATCAAAATGTCCGATCCCCAATCAGTTGACGCCCACTTTTATCACTCGGGGCCCGCCAAAGCACCTTCAGCTTCCTTCATGCAACATCCGGGTTAGCACTACAGACGATGTCACTGTCCAACGCTCAATCTTCGCAAGCGTTTTGGCGAATGCCGCGACGTGGCGGTGGTCGATCTTTCCGATGGTGGGAGCGGCGCTACGGGGCCGTGGTGCCGAAACCCTCACGACCCGGATGGACTACATCTCCTACAGCGGATTGGTGTCGACACCTTCTCGACACCCTGCTCATGGTTGGAAATCGATGATTCTGAATTGTCATAGCAGACACAGCACCCAACGGGTATGGCATTGAAAACAAGACACCCGAACATTCTTTTCTTCCTGCCGGATCAACATCGACCGGATTGGCTGGGCTGCAATCCCGAACTGCCGCTGCGCACGCCCAATCTGGATCGACTTTGTAAACATGGTACTCGATTCACGAACGCATTCACGCCATCACCTCTTTGCGCTCCGGCTCGAGCGTGTCTGGCAACAGGTAGGGACTACCACCGATGCGGTGTCCGCAACCGTCAAAACACCCCGCTGTCATTGCCCAACTATTACCGATGCCTTCGAGATGCCGGATACGAAGTGGCCGGCGTCGGCAAGTTCGACTTGCACAAGCCCGATCTTGACTGGGGGCTCGATGGGTCGAAATTGTTACGGGAATACGGCTTCACATGCGGGATCGACAACGAAGGCAAAGGCGATGCCATCTCATCCTACCGCGCCAATGGGATGTCTCCCAAGGGGCCGTATATGCAGTTTCTGAAAGAGCGCGGTCTCGTGGAAAAGCACCTCGCGATGTACCAACCCCACCTCAACAAGAAGGGGAACTTCCCCGCTGTCACCGAGCTTCCTGATGACGCCTACTGCGACAATTGGGTGGCGGCCAACGGAATGCGATTCCTTCGAGATTTCCCGCAGGGCAAGCCGTGGCATCTCGTAGTCAATTTCGTGGGACCGCATAGTCCATTTGATGTCACCGCGGAGATGCGTTCCCGGTGGAAGGACGTGGAAATCCCGCCGCCGGTCGACAACCATGAGTCCGATTCTGAAGCCATTACCGCCCGGCGTCAGCATTATGCTGCCATGATCGAGAATATCGACCGGCACGTCGGTCGGATGATCGATCTTGTCCGGCAGAGGGGAGAAATCGACAACACCGTCATTGTCTATGCGAGTGACCACGGCGAGATGCTCGGAGATCACGGACGCTGGGCCAAGTCCGTGTGGTACACGCCCTCTTCCGGTGTGCCCTTGATCGTGTCCGGCCCGGGAATCCAGGCGGGGGTCAGTTCGGATGCGCTGGTTTCGCTACACGATTTAGCCGCAACGTTTCTCGACTACGCCAAGGCCGATCCTCTGCCCGAAGCTGACGCACACACACTGCGCGCCCTCTTGGAAGGGCAAAGGGACAAACACCGTGACTTCGTGATCAGCGCATTGAATGACTGGAAGATGATCTATGACGGACGCTACAAGTGCGTCATCGGAGCGGATCCATCTCCCATCCTCTTCGATGTTCGGGAAGACTCCCGGGAACTGGTTAACCTGGCCGACACGCATCCGCACATTGCCAATAAGCTTGCGGGAATACTCGAATTCGAGACGGGAAGACGTGAGCCAAGCGTTTTCGGAGATGCTTGACAAAGCACCGGAACGCACATCGTTGCCAAAGTAGTCGCCATAGGGATTTTTCAGGACAGAGTTTTGGGCTGGCGCGGAATTGCCGCATGTTGCTCTCATCCCGTTGTGGGTCATTATCTTATGTGCGATCGCCCGCCGTCGATCCAGCCGGGCGATCTATGGGTGTTCCAGGGTCGCTCGTCTCTTCCGAAGGTCGGAAGCTCCGCGGCCTCGCAGCTCGCGGGCTTCGGCATGTCCTCTGTCCTCCGTCTCACGCCGGCGCGAGTGCGCGGTCGAGTTCGGCGAGGATGGCATCCACCGGTTCGAGGCCGACGGAGAACCGGATGAGTTCCGGCGGCAGGTCGATCGATTCCAGAAACGCGCGTCCGGCGCGCGTGGTGACCAGATCGTAGTGTGCCAGGTACATGAACGGGCACATCATGGTGAACCGGGCGCCGAAGCTCGGACCCTTGACGAATGCGGCCTGGTCGTAAAACGTCTCCAGCGGTTTGTTGAGCGTGAACGTGATGACGGCTCCGCCGCCGCCGCCGGGATTGGCGACGTTGTGGAAGTTTTCCGCGGAGGGTTCGGAGAGGGCCCACCAGACGCGATCGACCGCGGGGTGCGCCTCGAGGGATTCGACGACTCGGGGGGTGGATTGGTTGATCCGCTCGAGCACCTCCGGGTACGATGAAATCTGGCAGGCCAGCCGTTCGAGGTCGCGCCGGTAGGGGAGGTCGCGGTATTGGGGGACGAGTTCGGCCAGATCCGGGTAGAAGGGCGACTCCCGGTTGAATGCGACGGTGCCGAGCATGGTGTCCGCCTCGATGCCGGCGTACTTCGTGAGGCTGTTGATATGGAGGTCTGCGAACGGGAGCACGCGGACGTTCCCGGCGCCGGCGATGGTCGGGTCGATCACAAGCGCGGCGCCATGGCGGTGTGCCAGCTCGTGCAGGGCGCCGAGGTCGCAGGTTTGCACGAGGGGGTTGTTGGGGACCTCCGTAACGATGCCGGCGACCTGCTTGCCGTTCTTCTTGAGAAAGGCGGCGAGTGCGTCCATGTCGAAAATGTTGTAGAAAGGCTTGGGCGTCGCGGTCGTGTCGCCGAATTTTTCGAGGATGCGGATCGTGTCGACGTACAGCCATCCAAACTGGATCCAAAGATTGCGTCCCCGGTGCGACTGGATCTTCCGGAGTGCTTGGAACCCCGCGTAGAAGGCGTTCATGCCTCCGCGACAGAGCAGGATGTCGTCGGGGTCGGCGGTCCCGTACGATTGGTGCATGACCTGACGGACATGCCTGCCCGGGGTTCGGCTCTGGGTCTTTTCGGGATACCGCCGCCTACGGAGCTTGCGACGGACGAGAGCATCCTCGGCCTGGCGGGACGAGATGCCGCAGCCCGTGTGCTGGAGGAATTGCCGGGCGCGGTCGCCGATCGCCGGTTCCGCGGGGAGCATGACCGCGTAGCAGTCCTCCATCTCCCGGATGGTCCCCCGTCCGGCGGCGGCGTAGCGCAGGAGCGCCGAGGCGGATCGTTCGGAGGCGCAGAACCAGGGCTCGACTCCCCCCTCCGAGTCGGCGGTCGCACGCCGGAGCCGCTCGATGAATGGATGGATGATGAAACGCGGATAGCCGCACTTCATCTTCCGCAGGATTTGAGGATCCTTCTCCTCGTAAGCCCGGATATCGGCTATGGCAGGCAGGCTCACGCAGACGCTGTGAACGCTGCCCGTGATGGTCGATCCCAGAGGATAATGCTTAAATGCCATCGGGTGATTCACTTCGACTAAATTGGAATCTCGTTGGCGAGCAGCTGATCGAGTGACTGGCGCTTCCGGATCAAATCGAATTGTCCGTCCGTCCGCCGCAGAACCTCTGGAGCGAGGGGGAAAGAGTTGTAATTGCCTGTCGCCATCGCGCTGCAGTAGGCGCCCGCACCATCGATCACCATGAGGTCGCCGATGTGCGCCTGGGGCAGCTCGAGATCCGCAACCATCTCGGGTTCCCCCGGCGCCGGCGTCAGGATGTCCCCCGACTCGCAGCAGTGGCCGACGACGGTGTAGAAATGCCGTTCTTGGCGGTTTGTATCTCCGGCGGGCACGAGGGTGAGCGGATGCTGCGAGCCGTAGAGGGCCGGCCGCAGAATTTCGGTCATCCCGCAGTCGAGTTTGAGGAACGCGCGGCCGCTGGAACCGGTGTCGGTGACGTCCTGGATGGTGCTGACTACCGCCCCGGCGTTGGCGACCAGATACGTGCCCGGTTCGATTTCCAGGTGGATCCGGCGTCCCGTCTCATCGGCGAGCGCGGTCAGGCCGGCGGAAATCTTCCGTCCCGCGGCGGCGAGCTCAGTCGCCGTCTCCCCGGGCATCCGGGCGATTTTGTACCCTCCGCCCATGTTGAGCACGGAGACGGCGGGGAAGTGGCGCAGCATTTTGAGGTTGAGGTCTGCCACGTGCTCCCAGACGGCCGGATCGCTCCCGGATCCGATATGCGTATGGATGCGGAAGGCCGTGAGCCGGTACCGCGCCACGATCTCCTGAACGATACCTGTCTTCTCGTGCCAGATCCCGAAGCTGGAGGAGCGGCCTCCGACGTTGGTGCGGTTGCTGTGGCCGGATCCGCGGCCCGGGTTGAACCGCAGCCCGACACGTCCGCCTGGGAACCGTTCTCCGAACCGCTCTAATTGGATGATCGAGGAGGCGTTGAGGGAGACGCCCTGCTCGATGTATTTCGGAAAGGAGTCGGGAAGCTCCTGCGTTGAGAGGGAGATCTTCTCCGCCGGAACGCCCGCGCGCAGGAGCCGATCGACTTCGTGGACGCTGCTGGCGTCGAAATGAAGACCGCACGAATCGAAGAGGCGGAGGATCACCGCGTTGGGCGAGGCCTTCATGGCGTAGCGGACGGTTAGGCCGAAAGGGTTCGGAAATGCGAGCGCCGATTCCGCCTGCCGGCGCAATGTCGCTTCATCGTAGACGTAGAGCGGCGTGCCGAACTGTTCGCGCAGTTGACGCGTCGCTTCGGCCGATAGGAAGCGCGGGGATTCCATGGATTCGGAAGCGTGCCGCGGCGATGAGCGAAGTCAAGCGTCTGCAAAAACTTGAAATTTTCGTAACAATGGGTGTTTGCAGTTGAATGTCCGATGGCGCTTCCTAGAGAATGGCAGCGTATGAGGACGTGGCTGCATCCGATTCTGACGCCGGAGGAGGCTTTGTCGTGGGAGACCCGGCTGCTCGGTGAGGACGAGGCCCGGACATGGGAGGCGATGACCGCGGCAGGTCGGGCGTTAGGGGCGGCGATCTGGCGTGATTTTCCGGAAGCCGGTACCCCGGCCAATCCGTTCCGGGTGCTCCTGCTTGCCGGCAAGGGGCACAACGCCGGCGACGGGCTTGTGGCGCTGAAGCACCTGGCGGAGTCGGGGATTGCCCTCGAGGTGGATGTGGTGGCCGCCTCCGAGCCCGGAGCGCTGCGGCCGCTGACCTCCCGCGCCCTGCGCGGCGCGGTCCGCGCGCTCGGGGGCGCTCTGCACTGGCGGCTCTGGTCGCCGCGGACGGCAGAGCTCTTGCAGGGTCGTCGGTGGGATCTCTGTCTCGATGGCTTGCTCGGGATGCGTTTTCGACCGCCGCTTCGGGATCCGGGCGGCGCGATACTGCGGTGGGTGGCGAACGCGGCGGATCGGGTGCGTTTCCGTGCGGCGATCGACCTCCCCAGCGGAGTGGGCGAGGGGGACGGGTTCCATGCCGACGCCACGTATGCCACGGGCATCTGCAAGTCTCCGTTGACGGAGGCCGGTGCGTCCTCTCAGGCGGGCCGGATCCGCTACCTGGACATCGGGTTCTTCGACGCCGCGGTTCCCGACGGGGAGGCGAAGGAGTGGGTGGTTCACGACGGGATACTCGACGCGTTGCGGCGGGTTCGACCGGCCGATTCGGAGAAGCGGACCTACGGTCGCGTCCTGGTTGTCGGGGGATCGCGTGCGATGCCGGGCGCGGTGTTGATGGCCGCCCGGGCCGCGGTGCGCGGGGGCGCGGGTCTCGTGACCGTAGCGGTGCCGGGCCGGTTTGCGGGGCGGCTGGCGGGTGCGTGTCCGGAGGCGATGTGGTTGCCGATGCCGGAACTCCCCGGCGGGCAGCCGGCACCGGATTCGCTCGCATTGCTGCACGAGGCGGCGAAACGTGCCGACGCGATGGTTGTCGGCCCTGGGATGGATACCGATTTCGGGACGCGACAGTTGATCGTCAAGGTCGTTCGGGATTGCCACCTGCCGACGGTGGTCGATGCGTCCGGGCTGTACCCGGAGGTTGTAGCTTCTGCACTCGCGCGTCCGGAGCGGTCCGGTCCGGTGGTGGTGACGCCCCACCTGGGTGAGTACGCCCGGCTGCTTCGTCGCGAGCGTGTGCGGTACGATCGCGACGCGCTGCTGGAGTTCTGTCGCCGTCACCGTGTGATCAGTGTTCTGAAGGGTCCCTTCACACGGGTCTGCGACGGGTCGCGAATCTGCTTTTGTCCGGCCGGCGGACCGCTTCTGGCGCGCGGCGGTAGCGGCGATATCCTGGCCGGCCTGATCGGCGCACGGCTGGCGGGAGGAGCGAGCGGATCCGCCTTGGAGGAGACGGTGCGGGCGGTGTATTGGCACGGCGCGGCGGCCGACTCTTTGGCGCGGCGCCGCGGCGCTGTTGCCGTCGCCACGACGGACCTTCTCGACGGACTGGCCGACGCATTGCGCGCATGAAACATATCGGGCTCAACGAGCGCCAGGCGGGAATGGTTCTGAACGGGTTGCCACATTTGGGGCCGGTCAGTGTCCAGCGGCTCGTTGAACGGTTCGGTGGCTCGGAGGGCAACCTTGTGCCGGTCTTCGAGCAAAGCTCCGCTGACCTGCAGGCGGTTCGTGGAGTCGGCCCCGAGGCGGCGGCCGCGATCACCGGGTGGGAACAGCACTTCCCGCTGGAACGGGAGGAACAGATGCTGGAAAAACTGGGCGCCCGCTTTATCCTTGCGCGCGATCCGGAGTACCCGCGGCTGCTTCGCGAGACCGGCAATCCGCCGGTGGGGCTATACGCCCTCGGGCCACGCGAGGTCCGCAGCCCCGCAGTTGCGATCGTAGGAACCCGTCGTCCCACGCTCTATGGGCGCACGGTCGCACGCCGGCTCGCGGAGGACCTTGCCCGGATCGGGTGCTGCATCGTGAGCGGAATGGCGCGTGGGATCGACGCCGAAGCGCACGAGGGTGCGTTGGACGCCGGAGGATCGACCGGCGCGGTCTTCGGTTGCGGGTTGGACATCGTCTACCCGCCGGAGCATCTTGAGCTCTATCGCCGCCTTTCCGGCTCGGGAGTCCTCTTCTCGGAGTTTCCGTTCGGTCGCCGGGCCGACCGGCAGAGCTTCCCGCAGCGCAATCGCGTTGTCGCCGGGCTCTGCGATGCGATTGTCGTGGTCGAATCGGACGCGCGCGGCGGCAGCATGATCACCGCCCGTTTCGCCGGCGAGAACGGGCGCATGGTGTTTGCTGTTCCCGGGCGTGTGGATCAGCCTGCTTCGCGCGGGTGTCACCAGCTCATCAGGGACGGAGCAACACTCCTGACCGGGGTCGACGACCTCGTCCAGGAGTTGCGGTACATGCAGCTCGACCTGAAGCTGGGCGATCGCCCCGAAGCCGGGGAGAGGGACGATCGCTCCCTGGGGTCGTGCAGTGCCGAGGAGCGGAGGATTCTCGAACACCTTGACAATGGCGAGGTCCGGAATCCGGACGAGTTGGCGCGGGAGAGTGGTCTGCCGTTGTACGCCGTTTCCGCGAGCCTGGTGATGCTGGAGTTGAAGCGTCTCGTCGTGAAACGTGCCGACGGTGCCTACCAGAGCCGGTGAAACCTATTGGCCGGATTGCTTACTAATATAAACACGTTATATTATTCAACGCCCCCAATTCCCATGAACCTTTCATCCCCTGCCATGCTGATCGGCCTCGGGGCCGCCGTGCTGATCGTTGCCGCTTGCGCGACGACCCCGGAGGACCGGATCGCGCGTGAGCGCGAGCTTTTTGAGAGCTTTCCGCCCGAGGTTCAGCAAAACCTTCGCGCGGGCGTGGTCGAAGTGGGGTACACCGAGGATATGGTGCGGATCGCGCTCGGCGAGCCGGATCGGATAATCCGCAGAACGACCGAGGATGGGGATGAGACTGTCTACAGCTATGTCGATTCGCGGCCTGCTTTCAGCTTCGGCGTCGCCGGGACGAAAGGCGGCGGCCGCAGTTCGGTCGGAACCGGAGTCGGCGTGACGACCGGTGGAAAGGTGTCGGAGCGTCTCGCGGTCGTGCTCCGGGACGGCGCCGTGGTTGCCATCGAAGAGCGAACCGAGTAAGAACCCCTTCCAAACCTATGATGAATATCTCAAAATCAGCATTTGTTGTGTGCGCCCTGATCGTGCTCATGCTCGCGAGCGCGTGCACCACGACGCCGGAGCGTCGCGTCGCCACGAATCCGGAGGTCTTCGAGCAGTTTGATCAGGAGACCCAGCAGAAAATCCTGGCCGGTGAAGTCGCGATCGGGTTCACCCCCGAGATGACGTACCTGGCGTTGGGGGATCCGGACCGCAAGGTCACGCGCACGAGCAAAGAAGGCGTGACCGAGCGATGGATCTACCTTGGGTACCGAAGCCGCACCTATCTTACCGAGCCGTACTGGTCTCCGGTTTATGACTGGTACTACGACCCCCATCGCGGAACCTACGTCCGGGTCCGGGCGCCGCTCCATCCTCGCCACCGGTTCGGCTCGATCTCCGAGGAGTACGAGCGAGCCGTCGTCAGCTTTCGGGACGACCGGGTCGTCGCATTCGAACGCAGCGACCGGCGCCGGTAGCCTCCCGCATCGCTGCGCCGCGTGATCCCGCGCGCGCGGCAGGCCGCGGGTACCGGCGCTTATCCCGGCGGCCAGGCCATGCGACGCCCGCCGAGCAGATGGACGTGGAGATGGGGCACGCTCTCTCCGCCGTCGGGACCGTTGTTGATCACAATGCGGTACCCTTGGTCGAGGGAGAGCTCGGCCGCCAGCCTGCGGGCGACCACCAGAAGATGACCCAGAAGCGGCGCTGCGGCATCGTCCGCTTCCGCCAGCCGCGCGATGCGATCTTTCGGCACTACAAGCAGGTGTACAGGCGCCTGCGGATTGATGTCGTGCAAGGCGATGCATCGATCGTCCTCATGGGCGATCGTCGCGGAGATCTCCCGGTCGATGATCTTCTCGAATATCGTTTTTTCCATTGGGATTAGAGATAGAGGAGGGTGAGCGAGCAGTTCGGCGTCGACCATTTGAGGGCGAGCCGGTCGATGTAGGCAACCGCCTCGTCGTGTTCCCGTCGCAAGCGTTGGGTCCAATACCGCCCATGCGGGCGAAGACTCTCCCGCAATCCGGAAACCAGCAGCAGGGCCCTCGCGTAGCCGGAAAGCTGTTTGAGAAGGGCGATAACCTCCTGTTGAATCCAGAGCGGTTCGTAGTTGCGTCCGCGCAGATCGAGGTGTTCCAGGCCGTAGGAGGGGACGAGCCGTTCTTGTTGGGAGTACAACTCCAATGCGGCTTCGGCAAACTGCCGCAACGGCGCCGGAGTATCGAATTCACCGGTCAGGGAGTAGTCGATCGCGGATTTGATGTGCCCGGTAATCTCCGCATCATCTCCGGCAATCGCGCCAAAGAGGGCGTTTAGGCAGTGGAGTTTCGCGAGTTCTTCCGGCTCTCGATTCTTCATCCTGGATTCAGCGGTTCTAAGCGAAACCTGAACCGCTGAATCCAGGATGACAATCCCAATCATGAAGCCGGATGGTCATGGGGTGTCGCTCAGCTCCGAGATTTCGCGCGCCAGTTCCGAGAGGTCACGAAAGTCCTTGTACACGCTGGCAAACCGCACGTAGGCGATCTGGTCTATCGATTTCAGCCTGGACATGATCTGCTCCCCGATCGCCTCGGTCGGTATCTCCTGGTCGAATCGGCGTTCCAAGCCGACGATCACATCGGATATAAGCATATCAATCTGCTCGATGTCGATTGGGCGCTTCTCGCATGCGCGACGGATTCCGGCGAGCACCTTGTTGCGGTCGAACTCCTCGCGCCGGCCGTCTCGTTTGAGCACGAAGAGCCCTTCCCGGACGATCTCTTCGATCGTGGTGAAGCGATAATCACAGCCAGTGCACTGGCGTCGCCGACGTATCGAAAGGCCGTTCCTGGCGATTCGGGAATCGATGACACGCGTATCGCGGGCGTTGCAGCGCGGGCATTGCATGGGCGCAGTCAGGTGGCGGCGACCGAGAGATCCAGAAAGTTCCGGAGCATGAGCAGGCCGTGTTCCGTGGCCAGGGATTCGGGGTGAAACTGAACGCCCCAGATCGGCAAGGTGCGGTGTCGTAGTCCCATGATCTCGCCATCCTCCGTTTCCGCCGTGATCCGAAGGCAATCCGGGAAGGTGGCGCGATCCACGAGCAGGGAGTGGTAGCGCGTCGCGGCAAATCCCTGCGGAATATCCTGAAAGAGCTCGGATCCATCGTGCCGGATCGACGAGGTCTTCCCGTGCATGAGGCGGTCGGCCCGGACGATCCTACCCCCAAAAAACTGGCCGACACACTGATGGCCGAGGCAGACTCCAAACAGCGGGATCTTCCCGGCAAAAGTCTCGATGATCTCCAGGCTGTTCCCAGCCTCGTTCGGGCTGCACGGCCCCGGCGAGACCAGTACACGGTCCGGCTCCAGCGCGCGCGCCTCGTCGGCCGTGAGCTCGTCGTTTCGGAAGATGCGTTGCTCGACCCCGAGCTCTCCGAAATACTGAACGAGGTTATAGGTGAACGAATCGAAGTTGTCGATAACCAGGAGCATGGAAGCCGTTCATTCTGCCATGGGACCATCGCCGGTCAAGCCCCATGCGCGGGGGGCGACAGGAAGGCGAGGAGTGAAAGTGAGGGGGGAAGAGGGTGAAATGTGCGGGTGGTTGCATATATTCTTGCGCATCGGGCGGAAGGTTCCACGGATAAGAGGATGATTCCGAGTCCATTTACCGTATTCGCGTCGGATCCGGACTGCGGGGCGCGCACCGGCCTGCTTCGCACGGCGCACGGGGAGTTTCCAACACCGATGTTCATGCCGGTGGGCACCCAGGCAACCGTCAAGGCGCTGACGCCCACCCAGCTCGTAGAAACCGGGGCCCGAGTCATCCTCGCGAATACATACCATCTCAACCTTCGGCCGGGCTCCGCGCTCATCCGCCGCCTCGGTGGCCTGCACTCCTTCATGAACTGGGATGGTCCGATCCTCACGGACAGCGGGGGATTCCAGGTATTCTCGCTCGCGTCGCTGCGGGAGGTTACCGACGCCGGTATCCGCTTCCGTTCACATATCGACGGTCAGTCGGTGTTCCTCGACCCCGCACGGGTCATCGAGATACAGGACGATCTAGGCAGCGATATCGCGATGGTAATCGACGAGTGTCCCCCCCACGACTGTTCCGAGACGGATGCCGCGGATGCGGTGCGGCGTACCCTGAAGTGGGCGGCGGACTGCCGGAATCAAGCTTGGGAGCGGGGTATGCTCTCCGACGGGCGCCTGATCTTCGGGATTGTCCAGGGGGGGCGTTTCGGTGGACTGCGCGAGCGTTGCGCCCGGGAGCTCGTCGCCATGGATTTTTCGGGATATGCTGTTGGAGGAGTGAGTGTCGGCGAGTCCGAAGCGGAGATGTTCGAACAGGTACGCGGAAGCATTTCCCATCTTCCCGCGCAGAAACCGCGGTACGTCATGGGGGTTGGAACACCGGTTCAATTGCTCGAAATGATCTCCATGGGAGCGGACATCTTTGACTGTGTTATACCGACCCGCGAGGCGCGTCATGGCGTAGCGTTTACCCCGGATGGCCCGATCAACTTGAAGAATGCGTGTTATCGGGATGATGAACGGCCATTGGTGCACGGAATGGATAATGAAACATGCCGCCACTTCAGCCGTGCCTATCTGAGGCACCTTGTATTATCCCAGGAAATCCTGGGCTGCACCCTTCTGAGCGTGCATAATCTCCACTTTTTTATTGATTTGATGGCGCAGGTCCGGGCCCGTATAGCAGATAAAAGTTTCCACGCGTGGCGGAGGGATTGGAGCGAACGCTATATGCGGCGAAACGGCGATAGACGGGGGAGTTAAGTTTTTCATATCCAGACTTGCAATTTCGATACGTATGCCCCAATTCTGGGGCTCCTGTCACCAATCGACTAAAGATGAATAAACTAAAAGACCAAATCAGAAAAATCGAGAAAGAAGAAGCACGCCTTGCCAGAAAGAAGAAGGCGATTTCGGAGAAAATGAAGCGAGCGACTGAGCTCGATAAGAAACTCGATCAGATTGTCAAGAACAGCGGATTCAAGAACGCACGAGAGTTGATCAAGGCGCTTTCAGAGCGGTTCAATGTTCGGATGGGTGCCAAGGGCACGGCCGCGGGCGGCTCCCGGCGCAAGCGAACCCGGATGACTCCGGAGTTGCGGGATGACATCAAGAAGGATCTCAAGGCCGGTACTTCCATGAACGCGACCTCCAAGAAATTCAATATCAGCTACGCCGTGGTCGTGAAAGTTAAGAATGGCGCCTACGACAAGCTGAAATAGGCTGGATTTTTGCACTGATGCAATTCAGAGCGGCCGGGCGGATGCGCCCGGCCGCTTCCATTTGTAAGGGGGCGGGAGACACGTTTGAAGAGGCATGGAAGCCCGGCACCTTTCGGGCGGCTCGTGTAACAGGCGGTGCGCACCGGAGGGTCCCGGTTCGACGGTCGTATTCGGGTTGAGAAACCAAGACCACTGGGCAAGATTCGGACTTTTCAAACCGGAGAATTCCTCCTACCCTTGGCTCTTTTCGACCCCCCCGAACCAAAAACACCGCTATGCGCATACTTGTAACCGGCGGCGCCGGATTTCTCGGTAGTCATCTGTGTGAGCGTCTGCTCGAGGATGGCCACGATGTCCTATGCCTCGACAACCTGTTTACCGGGTTCAAGGAGAATATACGCCACCTCTCCGAGCGCCCGCAATTCGAATTCATGCGTCACGATGTCGTCGATCCCTTCAAGGTGGAGGTTGACCGCATTTTCAACCTGGCGTGTCCGGCCTCGCCCATTCACTACCAGTACAATCCGATCAAGACGGTTAAAACGTCCGTCATGGGTGCGATTAACGTGCTCGGCCTCGCCCGGCGCCTCAAATGCCGGGTCCTGCAGGCGTCGACTTCGGAGGTGTACGGTGATCCCTCCGTCCACCCCCAGCCGGAGACCTACTGGGGCAGCGTCAACCCCATCGGCATCCGTTCCTGCTACGACGAGGGGAAACGCTGCGCGGAGACGCTCTTTTTCGATTACCACCGCCAGAACCGGGTTGACATCCGGGTCGCGCGGATCTTCAACACCTATGGCCCGCGCATGCATCCCTTCGACGGCCGCGTGGTCTCCAATTTCATCGTGCAGGCCCTGCGCAACGAACCGATCACCCTCTACGGAGACGGATCTCAGACTCGTTCCTTCTGTTATGTCGATGACCTGGTCGACGGGTTTGTGCGCCTCATGAACCAGACCGACACGGTCGGGCCGATTAATCTGGGGAATCCCCGGGAGTTCACAATCCGGGAGCTGGCGGAACGCGTGATAAGCATGACCGGCAGTGCCTCGGAGATTCATTTCCAGCCGCTGCCGCAGGACGATCCGCTGCAGCGGCGGCCCGATATTTCACTCGCCCGGGAGTACCTCTCTTGGGAACCTAAGATTCAGCTGGAGGACGGATTGAAACGTACCATCCGGTATTTTTCCGAGCACGCCGATCTCTCGAAGGGAACGGCCGAATCTTCCGTCTGAATTACAGCAGTCAAGCCATCCATCATGTTTCAGTCATTTTTTAAGAAGCTCAGCGGGCGACAATACCGGAAGTTTATCAAGAAATCCCGTCCTGTGGTCGAGCGCATCAACGAGATCGAGCGCGAGTACCAGGGGTTGAGCGACGAGCAACTGCGGGCGAAGACCGATGAGTTCAAGGCCCGTCTCGAGGGCGGCGAAACCCTCGACGACCTGCTGCCCGAGGCGTTTGCCGCGGTGAAGAACACGGCCCGCCGCCTGTACGGCAAGGAGATCACCGTGGTCGGCCAAACAATGGTCTGGGAGATGATCCATTACGATGTGCAGCTGATCGGTGGAGTCGCCCTCCACAACAACATGATCGCGGAGATGGCCACCGGTGAGGGGAAGACGCTCGTCGCCACGCTCCCCCTCTACCTCAACGCCCTGACCGGACGCAATTGCCAGTTGGTGACCGTCAACGAGTACCTCGCACAGCGGGACTCGGAGTGGATGGGGTACATCTACAATTTCCTGGGAGTTACGGTTGGCTGCATCAAGGGTTCGCACCAGCAGAGCCCGGCCGAAAAGCGCGAGCAGTACAATCGGGATATTACCTACGGCACCGCCAGCGAGTATGGGTTCGATTACCTGCGCGACAACGGTATGGCTATCCGCGCCAGCGACCAGGTTCAACGCGACCACTATTTCTGCATCGTCGACGAAGTCGATTCCGTCCTGATCGATGAAGCGCGTACGCCGTTGATCATAAGCGGCCCGGCGCAGAACGAGCGAGAAGCGCCTTATCACGAGCTGAAAGGGCAGGTAGAGCGTCTGGTGCGACGCCAGCATGAGCTCTGCAACCGCCTTGCCGTCGAAGCGAAGGCGGAGTTGGAAAAAGAGGACGGTGACGTCCAGCTCGGTTGCGAGAAGTTGCTGCAGGTCAAACTCGGCATGCCGAAGAACAAGCAGCTCCTTCGTATGCTTGAGGGCGGGGATATTCGCAAGGAGTTCGAGCGGTTCGACCTGGAAATGGCGGGCGATTTCAACAAGGCGCGCCGGTTCCGCCTGAAGGAGGAACTCTACTACATCATCGAGGAGAAGCAGCACTCCGCCGACCTGACCGAACACGGGCGGAATCTGCTCCGCCCGGACGATGCCGACGCATTCGTACTGCCGGACCTGCCGACGCAGTACATGGAGATCGATAAGGATCCCGAGCTCGATCAAAAGGCGAAGGACAAGGCGAAAGCGGAAGCGCAACAAGCCTTCGAGCGAACCAGCGAGGAGATCCACACCATCAGCCAGCTCTTGCGCGCCTACTCGCTGTACGAACGCGACAAGGAATATGTCGTGCAGGACGGCAAGGTGATGATCGTGGACGAGAACACCGGCCGCGTCATGCCGGGGCGGCGGTGGGGTGAGGGGCTGCACCAGGCGATCGAGGCCAAGGAGAATGTTAAGATCGAGAAGGAGTCGAAGACGTACGCGACGATCACCATCCAGAACCACTTTCGCCTCTACGACAAACTCGCCGGGATGACTGGAACCGCTGAGACCGAGGCGAACGAGTTCAAAGATATCTACAGTCTGGATGTCATGGTGATTCCAACGCACAAGCCGTGCATCCGTCGCGATGAGAACGATCTGATCTACAAGACCCGCCGCGAGAAATACAACGCGGTGGTCGATGAGATCCGAAGGTCTCACGGACGCGGGCAGCCGGTCCTCGTCGGAACGGTTTCGGTCGAGGCCTCCGAAGTGCTGAGCCGGATGCTCCGCCGAGCCAATATCCCACACAGCGTACTGAACGCCAAACATCACCAGCAGGAGGCTGAGATCGTGGCTCGGGCCGGCCAGCGCGGTGTGGTGACGATCGCGACGAACATGGCGGGCCGTGGGACCGACATCAAACTGGGTGAAGGCGTCCCCGAAGTCGGAGGTCTCTACGTGCTCGGCACCGAGCGGCACACGGCCCGCCGCATCGACCGGCAGCTGCGCGGCCGATGCGCCCGCCAGGGCGATCCCGGGTACTCCCGGTTCTATCTCTCCCTCGAGGATGATCTCATGCGGCTCTACGGATCGGGCTTTGCGGGGAAGATGCTCGAGAGTTCGTTCGAGGAGGGGCATCCGCTCGAACACAAATGGCTCAACCCGGCGATTGAACGGGCGCAGAAGACCGTGGAACAACACCACTACTCCACCCGCAAGCGGCTGCTTCAGTTCGACGACGTCCTCAACCAGCAGCGCGAGGTGATCTATGGCATTCGCAATGAAGCCATCGCCACCGATGATCCGCGGGCGATGATCTTCGAGTTTATCGAGGAAGAACTCGACGAGCAGATCGCTGAGAGCGGCATCGGTGCACCCTCCCAGACGGGGGAGGACGATGGATCCGCTTCGGAGCGCCTGGAAGGGCTGGTCAAATGGACCAATACGCAGTTTCCTGTGGGGCTCACGATCGAGGAAATCGAGGGGCTCGACGCCGAGGGCGCGAAAGCGAAGCTGCTCGAACGGATCCGCGGCGCCTATGATACAAAAGAGGCTGTCGAGGAGCCCGAAGCGTTGAAGAACCTCGAGCGCTACGTCATCATTCAGACCATCGACCGAAATTGGCAGGATCACCTTACCGAGATGGAGGATCTGCGGCAAAGTGTCGGGTTGCGTGGATACGGTCAGCGCGATCCGCTCAATGAGTACAAGAGCGAAGCATTTCGCTATTTTGAGCAGTTGATGACAAGTGTTCGATCGGGGATCTGTAGCGGAATTTTCAGGACCGCTTCCAATGTGCGGTCATTCGAGAGTATGCTCGGCAAGCTCTCGCGGAGCGCCCGCATGATCGGGCCTTCGCAGGGAGAGGAACCCGCGGCTGTGGGGAATCGAAGCGGGACGGTGAGCGGTGGAGCAGCGGCCGCGGCCGGGGGCGGCGCCCGCGAAGTCACGCTCCCGAACGTCGGCGCCGGTCCGGTCGTACGCGAGGAGCCCCGGATCGGGCGCAATGAGCTCGTGACCATCCGGCGCGGCGGGGAAACCCGGCAACTCAAGTACAAGAAAGCGCGCGACCTCATCGACAAAGAAGGTTGGGAACTCGTTCTCGAAAAGTGACCACCGGAGCCGAAGCCTGCGCGCGAGACGGCGACCAGCCGGTCGTTCCCGCCGGTGGCGGCAGGGTGTGGCGCGGTCGGCTGGTTCCGGCTGCGGTTGCCGTAGCGACCGCAGTCTTCTACGCGGGCGCGTTCCCGCCGCTGGGAGGATCGATCCTGGCCCTGATCTTCGCCGTTCCATTTCTCTTCTGGTGCACGGCACGTCCGAGCTTCCGGGTGGTCTTGCCCGTGGCGGCAATCAGCGGGGCGCTTGCCTGGATTTTCCTGGTCGTATGGCTTCGCCACGCACCGCACGCGCTGGACTGGCACCCGCTGGCCGCGACCGCGCTTGGGTGGAGTATTACCGCGCTGCTCGGGATCGTTCTCAGCCTTTTCTGGACGGCATGGGCGCTGCTCGCCTGGTGGATGGTTCCGCGCTGGCTCGGCGAGCCGATTCACGTTCGATTCGCTGGACTCTTCGGTTTGGCCGGCGCCTGGGTAATTCTGGAGTGGGTACGCACGTGGGTTCTCACGGGCTGGCCGTGGCTCCCGCTCGCGGCAAGTCAATGGCAGAGTCCGGCGTTGCTGCAGATTCTGCCGTACACCGGCTTCCATGGCCTCTCCTTTGTTCTGATATTCTTCAACATCGCCATGGCGATGTACCTGCACCACCTCCTGATTGCGCGCCCTGGAGGACCGTGGTACCGGCGGTTTTGTCCGGAGTTTTACGCCGGGTTGTGTCTTTTGCTTGGGAATTTCGGCATCGTTCTTGGGATCGGGTACTTCGAAGCCGAGCGTGAGGATCTCTTCACTGCGGGGCTCGTCCAGCCGTACATCGCCCAGCCGGAGAAATGGGATCCCGACCGTGCCGCCGAAGCGCTCGAGATCCTGGAACGGTATTCGACATACGCCGTTGCGCTGGGGGCGGAGGTGCTCTTTTGGCCGGAGTCGGTGACGCCTTGGCCGGTGAAGGGACACGACCGGGCCCGTCAGTGGACGGAGGAGCTGGTCGACCGGCTTGAGGTGCCGATCGTCATGGGCAATACCGCGGTCGAGGGAGATCGGCACGATCCGGATGCGCGTTGGTACAATGCTGTTTTCCTGGTGGAGCCGGAGTACGGCCTCCTTGACACGCAGTATTATGCCAAGCGCAAGCTGGTGCCCTTCGGCGAGTATGTCCCGCTTCAGCGATGGCTTCCGTTCGTAACACGTATGGTTCCGGTGGGCGGATTCTGGGACTCCGGGGACGAACCCGTGATACTGCCGCTTCAGGGGCCGTCCGGCATCGTAAGTATCGGTCCGTTGATCTGCTCGGAGGATCTTTTCCCGGGTCTGGCCCGCGATTCGGTTCGGGCGGGAGCGGGGGTCCTGTTCGTGGCGACCAACAACGCGTGGTTCGGGGAGGAGGCCGGGGCGACGCAGCACGCCGCCCACTCGGTTCTGCGGGCGGTGGAAACCCGCCGTCCCGTGATTCGGAGCGGCAATGGAGGATGGAGCGGCTGGATCGACGAGTTCGGAAACATCCGGATGGTGATGCTCGATCCGCAGCGGGGTATCTACTTCCGAGGCGCCGACGTCGAGCCGGTCTCCCGCGCCGTGGCGTGGATCGACCGTCAAACCCCCTACGTCCGGTATGGTGACTGGTTCGTGGGAATCGCGGGATTGTGGCTCGGAGTGGCGCTCATGGCCCTGTCGGGACCCCGGAGATCGAAGCGAGAGGGATTCGAGTAAAATGAAGCGCGGCCCGGACTTGTGATTTGTCCGGAGCACCCTATTGGTACCTTTGAAAACCGTGGAACCGGTTCGGCTCCCATCATCACTGAACGCCCGTCTCCTGTACGGGTTGAACGAAACCGCTGCAGTACCGTTGGCGGATTCCCTGGCGCGTACCGATCGCGCGGCACTGGCGGTCGTTTTTCTTCCGGACACGGGGCGAATGGAAGCGTGGGCACGGGAACTCGCCCTGTTCGGCGGATCCAACCGCTCGGATCGCCGGTCTCCCGAAATCCTCCTCCTGCCCGAGTTTCCGGAGGGCGAGGGGAGTGAGCCCCAGGTTTTTGAACGGCATTGCGATCGGATTTCCGCGCTCACCCGTATGCTCGATCTGACCTCCGCTCCCCCCGAGTCCGAATCGACGGCGTACCTCGTCACGACCCCCAGGGGATTCTTTACGCCGGTGCCGCCTCCGGAGTCGCTGGCGCAGCGCGAGCTCCGGCTCCGCTCCGGGCAGACATTCCGTTTTCAGGAACTGGTTGATTCACTCGGGAGCGCGATGGGGTACGATCACGAGGCCCTGTGCGAACAGCCCGGGCAGTTCGCGGTGCGCGGCGGACTCGTGGACGTCTACCCATTAAACGCGTTGGAACCGTGCCGGATCGATTTCTTCGGAGACGAGATCGAAGCCATCCGCGCCTACGATCCGACCTCGCAGCGGTCGCTCCATCCGGTTTCCGAGCTGTTGATCGCGGCGTTCACTCCGCCGGGCGCCGGAGAGACGAGCCGAAATCTGTTCAGTTATCTGCCGCGACGGGTTTCCTGGTTTTTCTGGGAGCCGTCCCGTCTTGCGGAGAACGCCCGTTCCCGGTTCGAGGTGTTTGAGCGCTCCCGCTCGACGCTGCCGACGTTCGCGGAC
Organism: Opitutales bacterium; assembly: GCA_007133065.1. Lineage (GTDB taxonomy): Bacteria > Verrucomicrobiota > Verrucomicrobiia > Opitutales > Oceanipulchritudinaceae > SLNJ01. The sequence goes on along the minus strand of SLNJ01000048.1, from coordinate 16,657 downwards.
CTCGCGGCGGACCGGACGGACGCCGGGGATACATGGACCGGCCTCGTCGAGTTCGACCAGGATGATCCGCTGTTTGCGTGTGCCGACCGGATCGAATTGCTGGGGGAGCGCTTGCACGCATACCGGAGTGTGCCGGCGGAGGGCGTGCTTGGCGCCGACCGTGTGGCGGCTGAAACCGCGGCACGTGAGGAGCTGCTGAAGCAGCTGTCGGGTTGGAAGAATTCGGGCGCTCGGGTCGTCGTCGTATGCCGGAATGAGGAGGAGCAATCCAGGATACGCAGGGTTCTTGAGGAGTCTTCGAGCGGACAGGATCTCCACCCGGAGTTCCGAACGGGAGTCCTGCGGGAGGGCTTTCACCTGGAGTTCGACGGGCTTGAATCGGTGAGCAAGGAGATTCGGGCCGGCGGATCGCCCCTGGTCGCGGTCCCTGCCTCCGAGCTCTTCGGCGGTCCGGGACGCGCACCTGCCGGACTCCGTCGGCGACGCCTGCCGCGCCGCGCCCGCGTCGATCAACTGCTCGACTTCTCGGACCTCGCGGAGGGGGACTATCTCGTCCACCTGGCCCACGGAATATGCCGGTTCCACGGCCTCACACGCATCGAATTGCGGGGCAAACCGGAGGAAGTGATCTCCCTCGAGTTCGCCGACAATGTGACTCTCCACCTGCCGCTCTACGAATCGCACCTGCTCTCCCGGTACGTGGGGCTGGCAAAAACGCCGCCAAAACTGGCGAGGCTCGGAGGCACGCAGTGGAACAAGACACGCCGCGTCGCGGAGAAGGCAACCCTGGATCTCGCAGCCTCGCTCCTGGGGACCCAGGCGCAGCGCGACACCGGTGCCGGGCACGGGTTCGCTCCGGACAGCGAATGGCAAAACCACCTCGAGGAGACCTTCCCGTTCGAGGAGACGGCCGACCAGCTCCGCGCGGTCGAGGAAACCAAAGTCGATATGGAGCGCGAGCGCCCGATGGACCGCCTGATCTGTGGCGATGTCGGGTTCGGCAAAACCGAGGTCGCGGTCCGCGCGACGTTCAAAGCCGTCATGGACGGCAAGCAGGTTGCCGTACTGGTTCCCACAACGGTGCTCGCTCAACAGCATTTCAACACGTTTCGAGAGCGTATGAGCGGTTTCCCCGTGACGGTGGAGATGATCAGTCGATTCCGCAATCGTCCCCAACAGCAGGAGATTCTGCGGCAGACGCGCGAGGGGCGGATCGATGTGCTCATCGGGACTCATCGGCTCCTGAGCAAAGACCTCCGTTTCCGGGATCTCGGGTTGCTTGTGATCGACGAGGAGCACCGTTTCGGGGTTCGTCACAAGGAGAGACTCAAGCAATTGCGCGAAAACGTCGATGTCCTGAACATGAGTGCCACGCCGATTCCGCGCACGCTGCACCTCGCCCTCATGGGCGCGCGCGACCTCTCCCTTATCGAGACCCCGCCGGGAGACCGCCTGCCGATCCATACCGTCGTCAAGAGCTACTCTCCCGAGTCTGTGCGCGACGCGATCCGGTACGAAATCGAACGCGGGGGACAGGTTTTCTACCTGCACAATCGCGTTCAGACCATCGATGCCGTGGCGCTTCAGTTGCAAGAGCTCTGCCCCGACCTGCGCATCGCCGTCGGTCACGGACAGATGACCGAAAACGCGCTGGAGAGGATCATGACGCGGTTTGTCGCCGGGGAGTTCGACGTGCTGGCATGTACCACTATCATTGAATCGGGTCTCGATATACCGAACTGCAACACCATCATCATTGAGGGAGCGGACCGTTTCGGGCTCTCGCAGCTTTACCAGCTTCGGGGGCGGGTGGGGCGGTTCAACCGCCAGGCCTACTGCTACCTCCTGCTGCACCGCCACGCCCGGATGCTCGACCAGGCGCGAAAACGGCTTAGCGCACTGCGGCAACACAATCAGCTCGGCGCCGGTTTTCGAATCGCCATGCGCGACCTGGAGCTGCGCGGAGCTGGCAACCTGCTCGGCCCGCAGCAGAGTGGCCACATCGCAGGGGTCGGGTTTGATCTGTACTGCCAGCTCCTGCGCCAGAGTATTTCCCGGCTGAAGGGGGAACCGGTCGCCCACCGGATCCGTGCGACGATTCGACTCGATTTCGTCACCGTTGGCGAGGCCGAGGAAACCGGATCCCGCCCCGGCGAGTACACCGGGTTCTCCGTCATGAAAGAGACGGAGCTCGCCGCCCACAGGATCGACCGTCTCCAAGCTTGCATCCCGTTCTCCTATATCACCGAAACCCGCCTCCGCATCGACTTCTACCGGCGCCTGGCCCTGGCCGACTCGGCCAATGCGCTAGATCAAATCGCTTTGGAGCTGAGGGACCGCTTCGGCGAACCGCCCCAGGCAGTCGAGGTTTTGTTGCAGGTGACCGAACTGCGTATCCTTGCGGAACAGAAGCGCATCCAGTCTGTCGAATGCGAATCGAATCGGCTCAAATGCATGCGCGCGTCGGGGAAAAAGGATGATTTCATCAAAGTGGGGACCCGGTTTCCTCGCTTGACCGCGAAAGAGCCGATCCTCAGGTTAAACGAGATCAAGGCCTTTATTCAAAGGCAGAGCTAGCGCACCATGATGAACGTTCCATTTCGACTTATAATTCTCCTCGGTCTCTTCCCCTTCACGACGATCTCGCTTGTTGCCCAACCGGTTCATAACATCTGGGGGTCCCCTCCAAAGCAGGGGATCGCCGCTCAGGTGGAGGATGAGATCATTACTTTTGAAGATATCCGTCGCGAAATGGGTCCCCTTGTTCGTCGAATCCAGGAGGAGGCGCGTTCGCAGCGGGAGTTCGAAATGCAGATGCACGAACTCTACCGCGAGGTTCTGCAGAGCCTGGTGGATCGTGTCCTCATCGTGAAGGAGTTCCACGAGCGTGAATTCCAGATTCCCCAGAGCGTGATCGAAAACGAGTTTGATCGTATACTCATCGAGGACTTTGGAAACGACAGGGCGAGGTTTCACGAGCACCTGCGCGAACTGGGAATGAATGTGCGCGAGTTTCGGCGCGACCTGCGCGAGCGCATTATCGTCAGCGTCATGCGCGGCCGGATGCGCCGTTCGGAGTCCGAGGTGAGCCCCGAGCGCATCGAGCGATTCTACCACGAGAACAAGATCCATTTCTACGAAGAGGAGAGCGTCCACCTGCGGATTATTATGCTCCGGCCGATCGCCGACGAGGGCCCCGACCTTCTGCGACAGAACGCCGAAAAGGTGATACGCGAGCTTGAGGAGGGTAAGCCGTTTCGCCGCGTCGCCGCCGAGTACAGCCAGGACGCCCGCAGCGATCGCGGGGGCGATTGGGGCTGGAACCGGCGCGGGGACCTGCGCGACGAGCTGAGCCAAGCCGCCTTCGCCCTCGAGCCGGGCGAATGGAGTGAACCAATCTCCGTCGGCGACCAGATCTTCATCCTGTACGTCGAGGACGTACGCGAGGAGGGGATTCAGCCGCTGCACGAGGTGCGCGAGCGCATCGAGGAAATCCTCGCCTCTCAGATCGCCCGCCAGACCCAGCAATCCTGGCTGGAACGCCTGCGCAAGGACGCATTCGTGAAGTTCTACTGATCCCGGAATGCGGCAACGGGCATTGACTTGCCCCGCTCCCGGAGCAAACTGGATCCATGACTCCTGAACAGCGCCTGGCCCAGCTGAATCTGGAACTGCCGCCGGCCCCGAAACCAGCCGGCCTCTACCGTCCCGTCGTAATCGAAGGCGACATCGCCTACGTGTCCGGTCACGGTCCCCTGCGCTCCGACGGCAGTCTGATCATCGGCCGGGTCGGCGACGACCTCGACGCCGCGGCCGGAGCCGTCGCCGCCCGCCAGGTCGGCCTGGCGATGCTTGCATCCCTGCGCGCCCACCTGGGGAGTCTCGACAAGGTGCACCGCGTCGTAAAGCTCCTCGGGTTCGTGAACGGCACACCCGAATTCACGGAGCACCCGAAAGTCATCAACGGGTGCAGCGAGCTGTTCGCCGAGGTCTTTGGTGAAGAAAACGGCGTCGGCGCGCGCAGCGCCCTCGGAGCCGGGTCCCTCCCTGGCAACATCGCCGTCGAGATTGAAGGGGTGTTCGAGGTGCGCTAAACGTCGCCCGGGCGCGGATCGCAACGACTCCATATCGCCTCGCCCCTGAATTTCAGGGGTCCACGTGATCATGCCAAGGCCTGGCAGGCTTTTCAAGAACCGGGGCGAATCGTGACTGCAGCTTCGCAACGGCTTCTCCGGCGTTCTGGAGGAGGCGCGCGGGGTTTTCGATCTGGGCGGTGCGGAACGATGGCTCGATCAGTGGACGCTGCCGCCCTTGGCCTGGATCGGTTCGCGGGCTTTGTCGGCGGGAACATTGGCGGCCTTGGTGACATCGTCCCAATGACCTTCGGGTCGCGCCCAATGAGCGGCATTGAGCAGCACGCGCTGGATCTGCGGGTTGTGGTAGATCGGATAGGTCTCGTGGCCGGGACGGAAGTAAAAGATCTTTCCGTTGCCGCGGCGCCAGCAACAGCCGCTGCGGAAGACTTCGCCGCCCTCGAACCACGACAGAAAAACCTGCTCCTCCGGTTCGGGAATTCCGAACGGTTCCCCGTACATCTCCGTATTTTCGAGGTCGATACAGGTTTCGACGCCGCGAACAATGGGATGGCCCGGGTTGCACACCCAGAGCCGCTCGCGTTCTCCCGCCTCACGCCATTTGAGTGCGCAGGAGGTTCCCATCAGGCGTTTGAAAATCTTCGAGAAGTGTCCCGAGTGAAGAACAACGAGTCCCATCCCCTGCAGGACGCGCGACTGGATCCGGTCCACGATCGCGTCCGCCACCTTGTCGTGGGCGCAGTGACCCCACCAGAAGAGTACGTCGGTGTCGCGCAGGAGTTTTTCGCTCAGCCCGTGGTCCGGTTCTTCCAGGGTCGCGGTGCGCACCTCGAGCCTGTCGTCGAGGGCGCGAAGCGACGCGGCGATGGCGGCATGTATGCCGTCGGGATAGATCGATTGGACGAGCTTGTTATTCTGCTCGTGAACGAATTCGTTCCAGATCGTGATGCGTAGGTGTGCCATGGGTGGATGCGGTTTTATGGGTGATGGTGATGGTTGTGTCGATGCTCCCGGCTGTCACGCCGTTATCGATGCTCCGGTGAAGCTCGGCGGAGGTTTTTATCGGCCTAGAATCTCGCTGCGTTCGACCGCCCGGTGCTCCTGTTGGGAGATCTCGGCGGCGATTCCGATCGCGGCTGCCTCGATTGCCTGCCGTGCGCTGGGGCGCCACCGCCCCTGGGCGGGATCCAGGGCGAAATCGACGAACCGCCGTGACACCGCTTGTTCGAGGTTCGAAATCTCGTCAATCGGTTCATCCGGGGTTGAAGCGGGATGGCTCTCCCAATTCTGGGCCGTTCGTTTCATGCTGCCGTTCTCGAAGATGAATCGGAGCGACTCCTCCGCTTGCGGAACCGTCACGCCTCCGGCCCAGTACCAATCGCCGAGCGCTCCGTTCCCGAACGAAACACTGAGGGTGTTGATGAATCGCTCGTACCCGTCGTCGTCCCGCAATTCGGAATACGCTGCGGTGCTCACGACGCGGTCCCATACTCCGAACAGGTCGAGCACGGGGTGAACATGATAGACAAAGAAGAGTGCGGGCGGACCCGACTGTGCCAGATTGAACAGGATCTGCGGACGTTTTCCCCGGCCCGGTGTCACGCGTGAAAAGTGTGCAGCGATCGGTCGGCCGAGGCGCGAGGCCCGGGCGCGCAGCGCGGCATGGACGCGCGAAAGAGGCTCCCGGTGCGTGTACGTTACGACCGGGCAGTCGTCCCGCTCGATCCAACGCATCAGGGAGGCAGCTTCGCCCGGCCTCCGGCAGGCGGGGTATTCCGAGAAGACGGCCTTGCCGCGTGCCAGCGCTTCGAGCGCGATCTCCCCGTGCAGTGCGTTGTGCGTGGTAATGCAGACGGCGTCCAATTGGTCGTGTGCGGTCACGTCGCGCCAGTCCGGATACAGTGTCGCCCGGTACCGTTCGGCAAGCGCGCGGCCTGTCTCCGTGTTTCGCGCGGCAACCGCCGCGACCACGGAGTCGTCGAATGCCTCAAAATGCTCCGCTCGGACGCCGGCCATTCCGCCCGAACCGATTATTCCGACTCGAATCTGCTTCATGCACGCCATTGAAACCATAATCCGCGACAAACGCAAGGGCTGGATACGTGGGGCGTTGGGATGCAAAAACCGGTGCGAATCGAAGTGAGGGTGAGAGGGGGTTGTCTCGCGTTGTGGGTTCACTCTGTTTCGCGCGCCGCGCGCGAGTCGGTTGGGAGCAGAGAACCGTCATTTCATGCTTTACATATAATATAAAATAGTAAAAAAGATAGCATGACGACGGAATATTCACCGGCGTTGCAACGGTTGCGGGATGTGGCCGTTGCGGAGCGTCCCCAGGAGCGTTTGGAGCAACTGGGTCCGGGAGCGTTGAGCGACACGGAGCTGCTGGCGATGCTCCTGCGCAGCGGCGGGCGGGGGAACAGCGTGTTGGGGCTCTCGGCCCGGCTGGTCAGCGAGGCGGGTTCGCTCGCCGGTTTACTCGGCTGGTCGGAGTCGGATTTTCGTGGGATCAAGGGAATTGGGCCGGTGAAGTCGCTGCAATTGATTGCGGTGATGGAGGTCGCCCGCCGGGTTTTGCGTGCGGGCTCCGGAGCGGCGCCGGACCTCGGAACCCCGGCTGATGTATTCGCGTACCTGCGTCCGACCACATCCGGCCTGGAAGTCGAGAAGTTCTGGGTCCTGGCGTTGAATCGGAAGAATCGATTGCTGAAGTTCGCCGAGGTCACCTCCGGGACGGCCACCGGAAGCCTGGCTCACCCCCGCGAAGTCTTCCGGGAGGCGATCCGGCGGGGGGCGGCGGCGATTATCTGTGCGCACAACCATCCGAGCGGCGATCCGACGCCGAGCCGTGCCGACATCAGGACCACCCGCCAATTGCGCGAGGCGGCGCAGACCATCGGAATCGATCTGCTGGACCACATCATTGTCGGCGATCCCCGACACGATCCGTCGGCTCAGGGATTCTACAGCTTCGCCGAGGCAGGGGTGCTGTGACGCCGTTGGCAAATCACGCCTCTTCCCGGTTCTCCTTTGTCTCTCCGAGCGCATGCAGCGCTTCGCGGGCGGCGTTCTCTTCGGCCTCCTTCTTGGAGGAGCCGGTACCGCGCCCGGCCGGCTGATTCTGGATAAGCACTTCGATGACGAAGCACTTGTCGTGATCGGGGCCGCTCTCCTCCACGACCCGGTAGCGTACCGCATCGTTGCCGAACTCGGCCTGAGCGTGTTCCTGCAGGCGGCCCTTTGGGTTCTGGTGGGAGATCATTGGAGGAAGCCGGCTCTCAATGTCGCCGTACCAGCCCAGCACGATGCTCCGGGTCGTCTCCCAGCCTGAATCGAGGTAGATCGCCCCCACCAGGGCTTCGAGTGCATCCTCGAGGATGGAGTCGCGGTCACGGCCGGCGTTCTGTTCCTCCGACGGACTGAGCCGAATGGCCTCGCGAATGCCGAGGTCGCGCGCGAGCCGGCTCAACTCCTCGCCTCGGGCGAGAGCGGCCCGGTTGTCGGAGAGAATCCCTTCGCGCTCGCGGGGCAGGATCTGGAACAATTGCTCAGACAGGATCGCCGATAGGATCGCGTCGCCGAGGAACTCCAGGCGCTGGTAGTGGGGGCCCTCCGAGGGCGCCTGCTGGAGGTAGGAGGGATGGGTGAGGCTCTGGCGGAGTCGCTTCGGTTCACGGAATCGGTAGCCGATGCGTTCCTGCAGTGCCTCGAGGGCGTCGTCCGCGTTGGTGGAGTCAGCCATTCCTGCTTAGTGCGAAGCGCCGGGCGACCTCGCGGGCAAGCGCCTGGTGGGCGATTGCGCCGGAGCTCATTGGATCGTACTGAAGGATGGTCTGTCCGAAACTTGGCGATTCACCGAGGCGGATGCTTCGGGGTATGACCGTGTCGAATACCTTTTCGCCGAAATGTTTACGAACCTCTTCGACGACCTGACGGGAGAGGTTGGTTCGAATATCGAACATGGTCATGAGGATCCCGCCGACCTGCAGGTTGGTGTTTACCCTGGCATCGCGCAGTTGGTCGGTAACACTGAGAATCTGGCCCAGCCCTTCCATCGCGAGGTACTCACATTGCAGCGCGATGAGGAGGTAGTCGGCGCAGGCGAGCGCGTTCATGGAGAGCATTCCCAGCGAAGGCGGACAGTCGATGAAAACGGCGTCGTAATCATCTCCCTGCAGCAGCGGAGAGAGAATGCGCCGGAGCTGGACGAGATAGTTCTCGCGTTGGCTCAATTCAATCTCGATCGCGGCCAGATCGACTTCCGAGGGAAGCAGGAAGAGGTTTTTTGTATCTGTCTCCAGCACCTTCGCGAGCACGGCGTCGCGATTTGATTCCTCTTCGTGCAGCAGGTTGTAGAGGCTCCCGCCCGGGGTCTTTTCGTGGCCGAGCCCGCTGGTTGCATTGGCCTGGGGGTCGATGTCCACGATAAGGACCCGCAGCTTGCGCTCCGCCAGCGCGGCTCCGAGGTTGATGGCCGTGGTCGTTTTACCGACACCGCCTTTCTGATTCGCGATCGTGAATACTGTAGCCGCCATAATCGGGTGCGTCGCCGGTGGGCAACAGGCGTTATTTCGACATACCTCGCCCGGAGCGTCTAGCCCAAAAGTGCGATCGGTGCTTGACGAATTCTGGAAAGATTGAAACATTTTTATCTTTCCCTTGGAAGATGGCGCGGTAGCCAAGTGGTAAGGCCGAGGACTGCAAATCCTTTATCGGCGGTTCGATTCCGCCCCGCGCCTCCACCCGTTTTCTGCCGCTTCATCGGGACCGAATGGGGTGCTCCACGGTAGGCGACGCCATGGGTGCGCCAATCCCAGGACGGGGTCGCGCCGCGGAATATCCGGTGTTCTGAATCGCTCCAACACAAGAGGTTCCACGACAACATAGCCGCAGAGTCGCAGAGTCATGAAGTGTTACGCATCATCGCTGAGAGCATTTCCCGGCCCCATTATGTGGTTTATGGCGGCGGCAATGCTCGTCGTTCCCTTCGCTGCGGCTGAAATCGCTCCTGATGCGACTCGGGAGGCCGTGATCGAGCGGCTGGGCGCGCCGACCGGTGCGATCGTGGCGGGAGATCGCGAGATCCTTTACTTTCCACGTGGGACCGTACGGTTAAACGGGGATCGGGTAACGGACGTGGACCTGTTGTCAGAAGCGGAACTGCTGGCGCACCGTGCTGCAGCCCAGGAGCGGCGCGAACGCCTCGCAGCACGAGGATGGGAGATCTACGAGCGAAAGCGGGTGGATCCCGCATTCGCCGCGCTTTCTGCCGATGAACAGTTGACGTTCTGGCGCCGATTTGCGGCGCGCTATCCCATGATCCCGGTCGATCCGGAGATCCGCGCGGCGCGCACACGGTTGGATGAGCAGGAGAAATTCCGCCGTGCTGAAGCGCGGCTGACAGAGCTGGAACGGCGGGTCGGTATAACCGAGGCGCCGGCGGTCCCGGTTTATCGGCCGCTGGGCCTGGTGCGCGGTTTCCCGAAACCAGGATTCCACCACCGCTTGGGACCGGTTCACTCGAGGGGGTACCATTCGTTCAGAGCCTTTGAAGAACCATCGCTTCCGAAGCCGGATGATTCGCTCCGCGCGCGGGCGACGCGCGAGTTCGAGGAGTCGCGTCGCGAGACCCTCCGTAGAGCGTGGGAACGCCGCGGCCCGATGGCCCTCCACCGGGATCGGGATGGGAAGTGAAAGGGGAGGCGCAGGGCGGAGGGGCCGCCCTTGCGAGAGAACGAGCGGTGGATAGAATGTAGGTTTAATATGGGTACACAAATAACAACCGGCAACGAACAACCGCGCCGCAGGCGCATTGGCGGAAGACGTGTGCTGCAGTTTCGAAGCGCTTTTCTCCCGGATCCCGTGCCTTCTCCGTTTCAATCGGAGTCGACCTTGCGGCGGAGTGCCTTGATCCGGGATCGCTGAACCTTGTTTTCGACGCGCCGGGCGCGGGCGCTTCGCGTCGGGCGGGTGGGTTTGCGGGTTCGGTGCGACGCCGCAGCGGCACGAACCACCTCCTGAAGCCGGCGGAGGGCGGCCTCCCGGTTTTTTTCCTGCGACCGATGCTCCTGCGCCTTGATGACAATGATTCCGCTGTCGGTGATCCGCCGGTCGCGCATGCGAAGGAGCCGCTCCTTATAGTAGTCGGGAAGGGTGGAGGCGCGGATGTCGAAGAAGAGGTGGATCGCGGTGGCGACCTTGTTGACATTCTGGCCCCCGGTGCCCTGGGAGCGCACCGCCTGCAGTGTGATCTCGGATTCTGGAATCGATACCCTGGTGGATATGGGAAGCATCGACGGGAATTCTGGCGTCCATCCCCGGCCCGTTCAATGAGCAAATCGAAGCGTGACGGCAGAGCCGCGCCCCACCTCAGCTCTTGTCATCGCGGCTGCCTGTCGCAGGAGAGGTCGTCGCCCGTGAATCGTCTGCAGGGCATGCACGAAACGTCCTTGCGCACAGCGTTTGGCCTGTCGTAGGGTATTGTCGGCTCCGGCCTGAATATGTGATATGAAGACAGATGATCGAAAGAATATTCATGCCTGGTGCGTGTACGACTGGGCGACGAATGGATATCAGGTCACGACGGCATCCGCGCTCTTCCCGGTTTTCTTTGTCGAGGCGATCGTACCGGAGGGATTCGCCCTGTTCGGGCGGGAGATCCCGGCCGCCGGGCTCTGGGGGTTCGCTCTGGGTATGGCGGCGATTATCGTCTTCATGATGGCCCCGGTCCTCGGCGCGGTGGCCGATTTCACGCTGCTCAAAAAACGGTTTCTGATGGCCTTCGCGTGGGGCGGCTCGTTGTTTGCTTCGCTTCTTTTTTTTGTGACGCCTGGGATGGTATGGGCGGCGCTGGGATTGTTTATCGCGGCCCAGGTCTGCTACACCTCGGGCAACGTTTTCTACAACGCATTCCTTCCCGGCTTGGCTTCGGACCGGACAATGGACCGGATTTCGGGCCGCGGGTTCGCCTACGGGTATGTCGGTGGTGGACTGCAGTTCGCTCTTGCTCTGGGCCTGGTTACCGGGCACGACCTGGTCGGGCTTTCGGAGGGAATGGCGATTCGCGTGGCGATCCTTACTGCCGGGCTCTGGTGGCTCGGCTTTTCCGCTTACACGTTCGTCCACCTGAAGGAGACTCCACCCCCGGGGTACCGGGAGCAAACGTTCGAGAATCCGGTGGCCGCGGTGCGACACGGGGTGCACCAGACCTGGAGTATCGCCCGGCGCCTGCCCCGGTTCCCCGCTCTGTTGCTCTTTCTGGGGGCGTTCTTCTTCTACAACGACGGGATTCAGACCGTGATCGGTGTTTCAGCGGCCTATGGCAGCCAGGAGCTGAAGCTGAGTGCGCAGGTGATCATGATCACGTTTCTGATCGTTCAGTTTATTGCGTTCGGCGGCGCCCTGTTGTTCTCGCGTATCGCGGAGTGGATCGGAACAAAAGAAGCGGTGCTCCTCTCGCTGGCTGTCTGGAGCGGTGTCGTGGTCTTCGCCTACTTTCTGCGCGAGGGGAGTGTGGCAGGATTTTTCACCCTCGGGATTATCGTCGGGATCGTGCTCGGCGGGAACCAGGCGCTCAGCAGGTCGCTTTTTGCAAGCATGATCCCGCGTGCGTCTTCGGCGAATTTCTTCGGATTCTTCACGGTCTTTCACAAGCTCTCCGCTATTCTCGGGCCGATGCTCTTCGGATTGCTTGCTACGGTATTCGGATCGGCGCGACCCGCCATCCTGGCCATCATCTTCTTTTTCGTCGTCGGGGCGATCCTGCTCGCCCTGGTCGACGTCAAGAAGGCCCGCGATTCGCGGGGGCTCTGGCTGTAGCTCGACCGATAACTGTCAGTGAACCCATTGGGATGAACCCGGGAATGGGCGCTGATCCAGCCGCATCGAAGGTTGGGGCACCTCCTCGGTTGTCCGATGGCACCTCACTCCGGAGTTTCCGGCCTTAAAGTCGCGCCTGCAGCGCACGCGCTCCCTGCCCCCTGTCCATCTTATCTTCTAGATACGCAATCCTTATATGATTGAGCCCGGGCAACACCGCGACGTTATCCGGTGTTTTACCGGATGGTCATCCTGGCCAATCGGCGGGTATTCGGCCGACCGGAAACGCCCGTGGGAGAAAGGAGAATATGGTTAATACGCATCGCAGAAATCGAATCAACTACCGGGGAATGACCTCGATGGTGACCGGGATTTCGTTCCTCGTCATGGCCGTTTCCGGAGTGATTCTTTACATCGCGCCGCGGGGGCGGTATGCGAACTGGACCGAATGGTCGATGGTGGGGCTCGAAAAGGACCAATGGGCGGCACTCCACATGACCTCCGCGGTTCTACTCTTGCTCGCGGTTGCATTCCACCTCTGGTTCAACTGGCGACCTCTGTGCAATTATGTCCGCCGTCGCGGTGCGGCAGCGCGTCCCCGGTTGCGAGAGCTTGTGCTCGCGGTGGTCGTTTGTGCCGTTGTTGTTGCAGGGACGCTCGTGGACGTGCCGCTGTTGCGCAACGTTGCAGAACTCAACGAATCGATCAAAGACCACTGGGAGCGCGGCGAAGTGGTTGCTCCGGGTTTTGGGGCCCAATCGGGACGGCTGGCCGGTGCCGAGACGGAAGCAAGAACTCCGGGCATATCGGGAGGTGATCGGTCTTCGATCGATCCGCAAGCCCGGGAGTCGGGAAGGGGTGGATTCGGACGCATGTCTCTCGCGGCGTTATGCCGGGAGGAAGGACTGGACCTGGAGGGGACGATCACGTGGCTTCGCGAATCCGGGATCGAATGTGACGGCTCCACAACGGTGCGTGAACTCGCGACCGCCATGAATGCGACGCCGCGCGAGACTGCCGCGCGACTCCGAAGCGCGCCGTAGCGCTACCGCTCGGAAATGAACTCGACATGGTGGTATCGAGTCGGATACATCCTCCACGCGTGAAACGGATCGACGACAACGCGACGCTGCTGTTCATCGGGGATTCGATTACGGATTGCGGGCGGGCGCATCCGGTCGGGCAACGCGCGGGGCTGGGCGACGGTTACGTCGCGCTGGTCGACGCCCTGATGGCTGTGAACCACCCGGGATCCCGGATTCGCGTCCTGAACACGGGGATCAGCGGTAATCGCGTGATCGATCTCGAAGCGCGGTGGCGGCGGGACGTCCTCGATCTCGAACCCGACTGGCTTTCGGTGATGATCGGGATCAACGATGTCTGGCGTCAGTTCGACAACACGACGGATCCCAACCAGGTCGACATTGACCGATTTGAGCGCGTCTATCGCGGTTTGCTCGAATCAACGCGCTCGGGGCTCGCCGGAATGGTTCTGATGACTCCCTATTACCTGGAGTCGAATCGATCCGATCCGATGCGCGCTCGGATGGATGAATACGGAGCGGTCGTCCGACGCCTGGCGACGGATTTCGACGCGGTGTTTGTCGACACGCAGGCCGCCTTTGACCACCATCTCGAGCATCGTCCCACCCAATCCCTCTGCGGCGACCGCGTCCATCCGAACAAAACCGGCCACATGATCATTGCCAGAGCGTTTGTCGAGGGGGTTGGCAGTCTGTGACACACGACTGAGGGCGTGAGAGAGGCGGAGACCGGAGGTCGATGAGCGTGCAGTGCGAAAGGCGGCGTCACCCTTCTGCCTTACGATTCCCCTGCTGCGATTCGCTGACACACCGCCCGGGCCATGCGGCGTCCGATTTCGATGTAGTCCGACAGTTCGAGCACGCGGTCCCCAACCCGGTGGTAGGGGATCTCGAATGTAAGAGCCGCGATGCCGGAATTGTTGTAGAATCGGGTGAAGCTCGAATGCTGGTTCGAAGTGAACCGGCTGGGGTAGCGCGCGACACGGTTGAAATCGGGCGCAGCGTAATGCTCCAATTCGGCGGCGATCGCCTCTGCCCACCCGGCTCCGCGGGAGTGTGATTCGGGATCGGTGTCGGGGTCCATCAGAAAGGTGTAGACGCCCTGAAGCTCCGCGCCACCGGGCGAGTGGAAATCAATGCAGAGTACGGGCCGGCACCGTTGCTGCCACGCCGCGATGTCGCGCATGATGGCGAGCACTTCCGCCCGCATCGGAGGATGGCCCCACGCGCGGTTCAGATCCCACGGGAATGGGTCCTTCCCGTAATCTCCCGAGAGTGTCTCATCCACCGCCGCCACCGGCACCGACCAGACCATCGGGGCCGCGTTTCCCCGGTCCGCCATCTCAAAAAGAAATCCATGCAGCGCCCATGCACCCGACATCTCCGAACCATGCTGGTGGCCGACACAATACACCCCCGGACGTTCGCCTTTCGGCTCTCCAAAGGCATTCGCGACCCGAACGAGTTTGCGTCCTCCCGAACTGACACCGATCCCCGTCCGTTGCCATCCGGTCCGGCGGGCGAGGTCATCGATTTCGGCTGGCCCGTGCGGAAAACAAAACGCGCATTCCGCCCACGCTTCGGGTGCCTCGAACTCCCAGACCGCTGCCGGGCAGCCGTCCGCCCGTTCCCGCGTGATGCCGGCGGGCAACCGGCGCCACGGACCGCCGTCGTGGCGCACCACCGGGTGCAGTACGGCCGGTGCATCCGGCCCCAATCCAAGACAGTTCCGGAAGTGTCGCCAGACCAGGCGAACCGCGGCAGGCGCATCACCCCGGGTGCGCTCCATGCGCAGGCACCACCAGAGCGTCTCCGTCCCTCCGTGGGGATCCGCGGAGAAGCGTATCGTCGGAATCCCTTCCTCCTCAACAAGCGAAACAAGCGCGGCGTTCCCGTGCAAGATGTCGGTGCGTATTCGGTACATGCGAGCTGTTTGATGATGATGATCCCGGACGCAATATTCGGGGGCGAACCAGGAAATCTACCATGGCTCGCAATTCGGCGGGTTGTCGATGCGAAAGCTGACCGTTCCCCGTCCCGGTGTTGAAAAGGAGTCGATCTTTCCCCGGAAATATCCGGTCCCTCTATAGTCGGCGACGCTATCCTCAAAGTCGAAATACTCGCCGGGCTCCCGGCTTGCCTTGACACGGTTTCCTGAAGTCGGCGAACTCCGGTACATGGAATACGACTCCAATCCTCGTACGGCACCGGATGGCAAAGAGAACCCTGTCCACGCAGCCTCCAGGCCGAGTGGCTTTGTCCATTACGACGGTCATTTCGTCACCCCGTATCTGGCGGTGGGGAGTCGTCCATACCCCGAGGACGTACCGGATATCGTGGAGGCCGGAATCGGCGGAGTGCTTAACGTCGCTTCCTCTGCGCCCAGGGAGGCATTCGCGTATGTCCACCATCTGCCACCCTCGATACACTGGACTCTTTGCGGGTTTTGGGACGGATTTCTCGGCGATGGAGGCGAGACGCTCGCGGAGCCGCTGACCCCCACCTACGCCAGGCTGGTGGTGATCCGTGCCGCGGAGATGCTCCGTGACCACAGTCCCATCCTCATCCATTGCATGGGAGGAAAGGGTCGCAGCGGGAACACCGCCGCCATTCTTTACGCTGCCCGGGAGGGCATCACTGTCGATGAAGCGGTGAACCGCATGCTTGAAATCCGCCCGGTGTTGAGCCCCTTCCATCACAACCGGTTCTGGCAAAACCTCGATGCCTGTGACCTGGTGGAACTGGCAGCGTCGGTGCTGGCGGATCCTGAGATCTCTCGGGAAACAATTTGCTCATTGATCCGGGGCGATTAACCCGGGGACAACAAAACAGCGAGAAGCCTGCCAATCAGGTGTGGACACCTGATTTCGAGTTGCCAGACCCGTCCGCCTCTCCCATAACCACATTCAACAGGAGAGGTGACAGTACCGAGCGAAGCGACAGGAAGCATGGCCGAATGTGCCTGACTCGTTCCCGAGCGCAGCGAGAAGCCTGCCAATCAGGTGTGGACACCTGATTTCGAGTTGCCAGACCCGTCCGCCTCTCCCATAACCACATTCAACAGGAGAGGTGACAGAGTGGCCGAATGTGCCTGACTCGAAATCAGGTGTACCCTCACGGGTACCGGGGGTTCGAATCCCTCCCTCTCCGCCATTCTTGCGCGTTGCGCAAAAATAGGTTTACGCTGCGCGGAAAGGCGACCTCACGGCCGACGGTTCAAACGTATCGGTCGACGTCTGGGCACGTAACCATTTCTGTGGATTCGGGTTCGTGGCAGGAGAGGAATTATCGACTGGACTTACGCCACCCTTGAACGCTTCCCCTACGCCAATTCGATAGACGCTGGCTGGACCTTCTGGAGTTGGGACGATACTACCGCTTCGACTCCGGGACCTGGGTGCGATTTGACGATTGAGTGCATCCGATGGAGCGCAACAGGCGCGAGGTGAATGCAGCCAAAGCGTTGAAAGCTGAAAACTGCGGCCGCTGCCATTCGCCTCCGGAACCCGGCGGCCACGCCTGGTGCAGGCGTGGCGGCAAATCCAGAGCGGCAAATCCAAATCCAGTCCAAATCCAGGACATCCATAATTTTACAAAATATTGTATTGACCGGAAGGTATTCGCATGTTCATATAGACGCGATCATGACGATGGCACGCAAAGAGGTGCTCGTGCAGGGGGGCGATGGGGTCTATCACTGCGTTT
>SLNJ01000158.1 GCA_007133065.1 Opitutales bacterium | reverse complement strand
GACCATGGGGCCAGTTCCGTGAACAGAGTGTGGACGGAAAGGTCCACTCCCGCCTCGATTACCTGCGTGCTGACGACGATTTGCCCGGGAGGGGCTTCGCGTATGGCCGCCAACGCGGTTTCGCGATCCCGTGGCCGGAAATCTGGCCTCGCCGGCTCGTGTATTGCCTGCCCATGCGCACCTTGGTGGAGCAGACGGAAGAGGAAGTCACAAAATGGATTTTCCGCCTCGCACTGGCAGCTACAGAAGATGGATCGGATGAGCGGAACGCGGTCGCTCAGGTTTTGAGCCAGCAAGAGCCATCGACCCAAAGCTCTGTAAAGGAGTATAACTGGAACGACGAAGGTTCTCTGGCCGACGCGTTCCCACTCCATTCGCTCAGCCCCCTCCTCTGGCTCACCGGCGTAGAAGCAACGAATTCATCCTTCATCCCTCATAATTCATCCTTTTCCCCGATCGTCCTCATGGGCGGCGAAGACCTCGATCCCGCCAAGCGCGACTGGGACCTCCACCCCGAACGTCCCGCCATCCTCATCGGCACCCAGGACATGCTCCTCTCCCGCGCCCTCAACCGCGGCTACGGCATGTCCCGCTACCGCTGGCCCATGCACTTCGGGCTGCTGAACAACGATTGTTTGTGGGTCATGGATGAGGTGCAGTTGATGGGGGCGGGATTGGCCTCCACCACGCAACTCGAAGGCTTCCGCGCACAGGAGGATCTCGGCAGCCACAGTTGCCGAAGCTGGTGGATGAGTGCGACGATCCGCCCGGATTGGATGAAAACCGTCGATCTTCCTCATGAACTTCTTTCCGCCGAACCCCTTCGTTTGAATCCCGCCGAAAAAGACCAGAGACGCGTCAAAGCCCTCCGTTCCGCTCCCAAAGCGTTGACAGTCTCCGGTATCGCTTCGGGTGACAAGAATATGAAGGATATCACCCGCTACATCGCCGACAACCGGTCGGCAAGCGGTCTGAACCTCGCCGTCTTCAACACGGTCAAACGCGCCCGCGCCGCCCACGACGCGCTCCGAAAGACGCTTCCCAAAGATGCCCCGGTTCCGCTCCTGCTGCACTCTCATTTCCGGAAAGGCGTGCCATCGAGTAGACTGTCGCGTAGAATGGCGTCGGCCGCACGGTGGGGCGCCTGGAGGCTCGTAATCGGCCCGACTTCGTCCAGCAGGTCTTCCCCGGAGAAATCGACTTCTATTACCGGAATCGGACAGTCCTTTAGCCGGCCGCTGTCGATCGCCTGTTGGAGCGCTTCCTCAAGGCGGTTGGCTTGGGATTGCACGGAATCCATCAAGACGCAGGGAATCGTTTCCCACGTGCCATCGGACTTCTTTACCCGGCGTTCCTCGACGGCGTAAACCGCCCCGGCATACGTCGGCGGAAAGACTTTGTCCCCTACGCCGCCGGCGGGCTGAAGGACGGTTCGGCTGCGGAAAGCGGCGGCGGTCCCGGAGACCGCGGATTGGAGGGTGGATAGGTCTAGTTTTTTCATTGGTTTTGGTTATTAAGGGTGAAAGACTCGAAACTTGGGTTCTATTGAAAACAGGTTCGGCGTAGCCGAATGGCTTGCTCGTAACCACTTCCGCGCAAGACCGGTTCCGGGCTCCGGTGGTTTTGGATCGGCAGTCATCCGCTGTCCTATGGTGAGATTGTGGAGCTTTCTTTTGCGGTTTTCATCGCTTGGCGCGTAGGGGTGAGGTGCGCGCCGGTGTGGGGCGGCATCGATCGTGTTGGATCGCGTTAGGGGTGTCAACTCGGATTCGGATTTTTACAAATCGGGCATCCGGACATGGCTTCAATGGGGGGCGTTGAAATCAACGCGGAGAGACGCAACGTGGAAGTATATGGAGTACGATTGTTCCCGCTTAGAGTTGGGCGTGAAGCAGGCTGATGAAGGAATCAGTTGCTGGGGTGGAGCGATCCGGGGGTGATGCGGCTGGAAAGCGAGGCAAAGGGGCAGAACGGGTGCGTGCGGGGCTGCCTCGCTTCATGAGCGCCGGGGAAATCGATGCCGCGAAGGGAGGAGGGCGGGATTGATCGGAGATCTTTCATTACTCCGGAGTTCGCTATTAACGATTCGCGGGAATGGCGTAAATCACGCGGCGAAGGCGATGTGTAATGGCATGGCGGATTACCCGGCTACGTGGAGCTGTGTCGGGCGAAAGTTGGAGTCTTGGTCTTTGGTTGTGTCGGAAACGCCGAGTTCTCGCGCAAAACTTCTGGCGCTTCAGCTACGACGGATGTCGGGGTGTCTCTTTGGCCGATGCCTCCCAGCGAAGCAGAGCCTCCAGAAAGTAGTAGTCAGCGTAGATCAGCGGTTTGTCGATCTCGGTGCTTCCGGGGAAGTTGCCGGTTGAGTGTTTGAGCAAGAAGTTGTTGTTCGTACCAGGCGGGGCCAGGTAGGCGGGCGAGCTGAGGCTTCTGAGAATGCGCTCGGCATGGGCGATATAGGGATCGCGTTTCTCCGGGATATACTCCTGAAGCTCGAGCAGCGCGGAGGCGATGATCGCGCCGGCCGATGCGTCCCGCGGCGCGTTGGGAATGCCCGGGTCATCGAAATCCCAGTAGGGAATGCCGTCCGGCGGTGTTGCCGGATGCGATAGGATGAAATCAGCGATCCCCCGGGCGAGATCGAGAAACGCGTAATCCCCGGTCTCCCGCCACGCCATCGTGAATCCATACAGCGCCCAAGCCTGTCCACGAGCCCACGCGGAATCGGTCGCGAATCCCTGATGGGTCATCCGCCGGCGGATATCGCCGGTGAACGGATCGTAATCGATCACGTGGTAGCTGCTGAAATCGTCACGGATGAAATCCCGCATCGTGATCCGCGCGTGGGAAGTCGCCAATTCCGAGATTGAGACGTCGCCGGTTGCATTCGCCGCAAAGTAGAGGAGTTCGAGATTCATCAAATTGTCCACGATCACCGGAAAACGCCAGGGCAGCCCCCAATACCCATGGCTCCACGAACGGATTAATCCCACGTACGGGTTGAATCGCGTGAGCAGCGATTCAGCCGCCTGTACGATTGTTTCGCGGTATCGTTCATCCCCGGTCAACCGATAGCCGTTGCCGTAACTGCAATAAATCATAAACCCGAGGTCGTGCGTGTTCTCCAGGTATTGGACCCCGTCCACGCGCTCGGTCCATCGGCGGGCCTCAGCTTCCCAGGCGGGATCGCCCGTGTATTCATATAAATACCACAGGATCCCCGGGAAGAAACCGCTGGTCCACTCTTTCCGGAATGCGTACTTCGTCCGGCCGCTGCCGTACACCGAATGCGGAAACCGGTAGCGACGCGGCGCGGCATCGATTGCGTTGCGGGCGTGCGCCGCCGCCGCTTCAAACGCGGCCGCCGCGTCGATACCGCCGTTGTCGACCACGCCCGCATCCGGAGCGGGATAGCCGCTGTCTCCAGAACAGGAGATATGGAGGGCGGCGCCGGTCGCAAACAACACTGCGGGGATGAGATTACGAAGGGGAGTCATTCCCCGTCGTTACATCCTCCCGCCCGTGCGTTGCCAAGTGAAAACGGGAGTCGTCCTCTCCAAGGTGGATGCCTGCTGTGAAATGTCCGTTAATCCATGGTTCAATCGATGCGTTTGAACCATCGACGACATCGATCCAAGCGGGAGAGATGGGCGCCGAATCTGCCAATATCCGGCGGCGCGGTTGACAAGGGAGTGCACACCAACGAAAACAGTGCACAGAGGATACAGTACGTGAACACGAAGCATGTCAATCGGTGGGTGCTCCTGGAAACCGGCGACACTGAAATTCAGGGGTTTTATTTTTACCGATATACCGATCGGAACTGGTACCTTGGCATCGAGAACGGGGAGGGATGGGCTATGCGTATCACCGGCGATCCCGACGGCTGGGTACGATTGTTCTAGTTGCCGGCTCCCGCGAGGGGAGATGAGCCATCGATGCAAGCGTGAACCATCACTGAATTATGAAACCGGACAAGATTATCGAAGAGCGCGTCCTTTACACCGCGGAGCAGATCGCTGCTTCTGCGCGCGTTGCGGGACGGCATCGTTGTATCACCGAAAACGGTCGCAAGCATCTGCTTGTACAGACCGACGCGCGTATTTTCGTCGATACGAGCGGGCAAGACCTCTCTGCCTATAACGTACTGGTCGTCCATCTGAAACCGGTCCGCTTGTGTGACGCCGCGCTGGTCACCCGGCTGCACTGCGCGAGCCGGCATCCGGGGATGGCCGTCAACGATATCTACTCCAGCGTGTTACACTTCAACCAGCCCGGTCCTTGGCGCGGATGGCAGCGCCTGCTCATCCCGGCGGTCAATCTAATCGCCACTGGATTCCCCGACGGGTGGAGTGCGGTCGAAGCAATCGAGCTCGATCTTCACGCGCGCGAGCAGCAAGGGGAGATCGTTGTGGGCGCGATTGAGCTGCAACGGGTTGAAATGCCCCAGGGTCCCCGGATGAGCGATGGGGAGCTGCTCGAGGCGCTCGACATGGACCATCCCGCACTCCGCGCGGTGGCCGGTCACGCAGCCGCCGGCCGCACGGCGCAAGCGATCACGGCGCTTGCCCGTGCGGTGCGCAAGCTGCGGCAACCGCCCCTTGGGGAGGTTGCGTTGAAAGAACGTCCGGCCGCGGACGAGGTCGAACGAATCCACAGGAATCGGATTCAGGGCGAGCAACTACCCGAAAAGATCGACTGGCACTGCAATCCGGCGGGGTATCTTGAGTGGAACCATGCATTCAACCGGCACGGCTGGATGACGCTGCTCGCCGCTGCGTTTCGCGACACGGGCCGGGTGCGACACGCGCGCAAGCTGGATTCCTTGATGCGTAGCTGGATCGAGCAGAACCCTGAACCGATCGGGCACAACGGTGGACTCGATCCGGCATGGGAGACGCTTTCCACCTCGCTCCGAATCAATCGCTCGTGGCCGCACATTCTGGATATCGCGCGCAGGAGCCGCACGTTTCGCGATCGGACGCTCGTGGACATGATCAAGATGATCCATGGACACGCCGAGCATCTTCTCAACTACTGGGGGCACTGTAACTGGTATGTAAGCGAATCGGCGGCGCTGGTCGCAGCCGCGTCGATGGCCCCGTTCGTCGTGAGATCCAAGCACTGGATGAAAACTGGAATCGACCGACTCGAAGATTCGATCCAGAGTCAGGTGTTTCCGGACGGCGCCCAGTACGAGCTTTCGCCGAATTATCACTCGATGTGCGCGGAGCTCTTTCACTCCGCCCGGCGCCGTGCGGAGTTCCGCGATCACCGTTTCTCGAAAAGCTACACCGAGCGCCTGACGGCGATGTTCGACTACCTCGTGGGAATCGTTCGCCCGGACGCCAGTTTTCCGGTCCCAAACGACGCGGGTGTCGCGCTGAAGCGAAACAATGTCCCCTTGCTCGAGGCCGGTCGGACGGAACGCCGATCCGATTGGGTCTGGGCCGGAAGCGGGGGTGCCGAGGGGCGGGAGCCGGAGAGCCCCGGGAGCGTGCACTACCCCGATGCCGGCCATGCGATTATGCGAAGCGGGTGGCACGTGGACGACCGCTGGGCGTTTATCGACGTCGGACCGCTCGGCGCGGCCCACCAACACGAGGACAAACTGCAGGTCGAACTCTACGCCTACGGCACCCCATTCCTTGTGGACCCGGGGATCAGTTCGTATCAGAGCGATCCGGTCGTCAGCTACTTTCGAACCGGCTCGGCGCACAACACCGTCAACATCGACGGCCGCAGTCAGTGGCGTCGTCGGAGCGGGGATCGCCGGAGCTTCCAGGCGTCCAACCGGGGCAAGGCGTTCTGGGCCGCCGGGCGTGGACTCGACTTTGCGCAGGGGACCTATAATGATGCCTACGGCGATCTTGCCAACCGGATCTCGAGCACGGCGAGCGGCGGCCATGCCGGCGTGCCCGTCACCACGGGAATCACGCACACCCGCTCGCTCGTGTTCGTGCGTCCGGACTACTGGCTGATCCTCGACAGCATCGCGGGCTCCGGTATCCACGCTGCGGATGCGCTCTGGCACTTTATCCCGATGCACGTTCGTGTCGACGCGGAGACCGCTACGATTCGAACCCAAAGGATCAACCGTCCGAACCTGGAGCTGATCTGCCGGGGCGACTGGGAACGGGCCGCCGTGGAGATCGTCACCGGCCGGGAGGATCCCGTTCAGGGGTTCATTGCGCTCGACGGCGAGGTGAAACCGGCGCCGTGCGCGGTGGTTTCCCGGCGCAAACGCCTGCCGTTACACGGTGTCACCGTCGCGATACCCTTCGCCTCCGGTTCCGAGAGCCACGTGCGCGCGACCACCCGGACGGTCCGCCGGGGCAAGTCGTATGGATTGCTGATTGACGTGCGCCACGCCACCGGCGCCCGCGACCGCTTTATCTGGCGCCATTCCGGCCGTGCCGCTTTGGAAGCCGACGGTATCCGTTCCGACGGGACCCTGGCCGCCGTGCGATACGCGCCCGACGGAGCTGTCCGGTACGCCGGACTCGTCGACGGGCGGTCGTTGCAGTGCGGTGAGGCTGTGCTGAAAGGGAAGCGGGGCGAGTTGGTGGAGAAGTAGAGAGTCGGTCAATATCCCTCCCGGGACCGTTATGGAAAACGGGCACTTCGGGGACGTTTGTGGTGTTTCCGGCGCCTCGGAGTGGATGCCGCTGGCGGGGTCGATGTTGGCTGCTGGGACCTGCGAACGCTTCGGTTCTCCCGTGCCCCGCTATGGTTCCGGCCAGAGCGAGCGGATCATCTCCAGGGTGTGTTCCACGAGTTCGGCGCCCCCCTCGGGTCCGACGGGTGTGCTCGGAGGAACGGCGCCGTAGCTGCCTCCGGCGGCTGCGCGCGCGGTGGGGAGGTAGCTCCCGGGACCGCTGAGCTGAACCGTGAACGTCTGCACGGCAGGGCTCCGTGCGCGAATCCGAATTCCAAAGTCGAGGTACAGCTCGAACGGGTTGGTGGCGAAGGCGATGTCACCGATACGCAGTGCCTGGATCTGCACCGGGATCCTCGGGTCGGTGCGCTCCAGTGCATAGCGTTCCTCAACCTGTTTAAACCAGTTCATGCGCCGATACGCGATGCTGATGTCGATGTACCAGCGAGACGCCTCACGTTTCTCCGGATGGGCTTCCAGATCCTCTTTCAGCGCCTGATAACGGTTGCGCCACGTCTCCACCTCGGCCCGTGCCTCCTCTACGTCCCGCGCGCTGAGCATGCGTCGCGTAAGCGCGACTGTTTCCGTGCGGTGTCCGAGCGTGGGATCCGCAATCTTCTCGGTGGCAATGACAGGGAGGACCGCTTCGACCGCACTGGCGATCCGGATCGCGATATCCCGCCGCATATCCCCTTCCATCAGGCGCTGCATCCGCTCTTCCGCGGCCTTCCCGACCATCGGCCGCGGGGATTGATCCCCGGCCGCCGCGCACTGCGGGAGAACGAAGAGGTCCGGGCCGAGCCGCCGGCGCAGCTCCAGCCGGGTGTCGTGCCAGTAATCGGCGCTGATCTGAAAAAGGTGTTCGCTCACCTGGGAGGGGCACGCCACGTTCACCACCACTCCGGTCAACTCATCGCTCGCGTTCCAGGTCGCCATCAGGTTGAGGGAATGATCCTCGTAACCCTCGACGTGGCTGAAGTGCGGATCGTTCGCGTTGCCGTACATCCGGCTCTCACCGTTCTCGTACGCCAGGCGCCGGTTGTACCCCACCACCGCGTGACCGAGTCCATAGCCGATCGTGCCCGGAGTCCGATTGCTCCATGCCGATTCCACCGCCGAAGCAACGCGATCAATCGCAAACCGGAGGTACGTCTCCCCGTCCGCCACTGGAAGGTCGACTCCTGGCCACCCCCGCAGGGATCCACCCTCGCGCACCGGTTTTGCAGAGGTGTTCATGCCCGGGCCGGTGTGCGTGTGGGTGCCGCTCAGGACGATGCCGGCGCCGTCGAGTTCCGGAACGCGCGACTTGACCTTCGCGGCCACACCATCGCGCAATGCGTCCGGAATGCTGATCAGGTCGCAGCTGACGATGATGAGCGCGACAGGCGCATCGGGTTCAACCGACTCCAGCGCGAGGGCGGTGACCGTCAGCGGATCCATGACTCCCTCGGACACCCGAGCGTAGAACTGCCCCTGGAGGATTACGGGCTGTTCCTGAGGGGTCAGATCGGCCGACCCCCAGCCGATCATCAGCGGTGATTTCTGTTTCGCAGACATGCGCGCATCCTTTCAGGTTATCGGTTCAAGCAATCCTGCTGCAGGATTGTATGGGTTTGGGTCTGTGGGAGTAAGAGATTCGAGAGCCTCGATGATACCCCTGAATCCGATAAAAGGGAATCGATAATCCTCCTGATTGCCTTTGAAATTCTGCTGAGGTCTCACGTCTGGAGTGATTGCGATTGCAGGGCGTGCCGATTCCCCAACATAATAGGATGCACAGGTAGTTTTTTAATCATTTCTTGCATGAAAGCCCAAGCTATCGGATTGATTGAGCTGTCGAGCATCGCCTCCGGGTTTCTGGCGACGGACACGATGCTCAAAGCTGCGGAGGTTGATTTGCTGCTCAATCGCACGATCTGCTCGGGCAAGTACATGATCCTGATCGGCGGGAGCGTTGCGAGTGTCAGGGCGAGCGTCGACGCGGGCGTTGTCGCGGGCGGAGCCGCGGTGATCGACTCGTGCATGATCCCGAACGTTCACCTCGATCTTTTCCCCGCCATCGCCGGGACCGTGGTGATCCAGTCGCGCGATGCGCTGGGCATCCTTGAGGCGTTCTCAGTGGCGTCCCTGATTGAAGGCGCTGACGCCGCGGTCAAGGCGGCCGACGTCCAGCTTGTTGAGATTCGCCTTGCGATGGCGTTGGGCGGTAAGGCGTTTGCCCGGTTTACCGGCAATGTGGGGGCCGTGCAAGCCGCCGTCGAGGCCGGGGCGGCGGTTATCTCACAGCGTGGATTGCTGGTGAACAAGGTGGTGATTCCATCGCCGGTTGTCGGTGTTTCGGGAGAGGGGATATGAGTCTTGCGGCGGTTATTCGAGAAGCCGGAGTGGTGGGCGCCGGCGGTGCTGGATTCCCCACCCATGTGAAAATCGGCTCCGAGGTGGAGTATGTGATCGCAAACGGTGCGGAGTGTGAACCGCTGATGCACAAGGATGGGGAGTTGATGGCGCACTGCGCCGAACGCGTGGTGGCGGGGATGCAGGCGGTCATGGAGGCCACCGGTGCGCAGAAGGGTGTGATCGGGATCAAGGAGAAGAATCGGGAGGCGATCGACGCGCTCTCCCGGTATGCCCGGAGAGCCGAGGTTGCATTGCATATTCTGGGAGACTTTTATCCGGCGGGGGATGAGTTCGTTCTGGTGTACGAGGTGACCGGACGACTTATCCCTCCCGGAGGTATACCACTGCAGATCGGGGCTGTGGTGTTGAATGTCGAAACGCTCCACAACATCGCGCTCGCACTCGATGGAACGCCGGTGACTCACAAGTTTGTCACGGTTGCGGGAGCGGTGCGCCGGCCGGTTTCGTGTGCGGTGCCGATCGGGATTTCATTCGGCGAGCTGATCGAGCTTGCGGGCGGGGCGACGGTGGATGCGCCGGCGATCATGGATGGCGGAGCGATGATGGGGCGGTTGACTCGCAACCTCGGCGACTGCATCACAAAGACCACCGGCGGCTTGATCGTTCTTCCCGGCGATCACTCCCTCGCCAGTCGACTCGAGCGGCCCGCGGCCGTCCAACACCGCATCGGGAAGTCCGCCTGCGACCAATGCACATACTGTACGGAACTCTGTCCGCGCTACTTGCTTGGGTACGCGATTGAACCGCACAAAGTGATGCGGGGGCTGGTCTTCTCGATGTCGGGATCGGAGTTCTGGAATCGCTGGGGGATGCTGTGTTGTGAGTGCGGGCTGTGCACGCTGTACGCGTGCCCGGAGGATCTCTATCCGCGTGAGGCCTGCCAACAGAGCAAGCGTGTTGCTCGCGAGAATCAGGTCTCCTGGACATCCGCGCTGGCGGAGGAGACTCCGGGGATGACCGCGACCGTGCAGGCGCACCCGATGTACGAGTCGCGACGCATTCCGCTCATTCAGATTGTGCGGCGTCTCGGATTGGCGGCGTACGATCATCCGGCCCCGTTTGACCGGATGGATGTAGCACCATTGCGGGTACAATTGGCGCTCAAGCAGCATGCCGGAGCGCCGGCCCGCGCGGCCGTGGCGGTTGGAGACCGCGTGCGTGCGGGGGATTGCGTGGCCGATGTTCCGACGGATGCACTGGGCGCGCGCATTCACGCGTCGATTGGCGGCCGTGTGCGACAAATCGACCCGCTTATTGTGATCGAAGCCGGTTGAGAAGCGAGGGACTCGTCGCCGACGATCCGGTGCCGGAATCGACCGTATCGATCATGTCCGGTTGCTCCCGGATTTTTCCAAAACCAGAATCCGACTCTATCGGTGAGCATGGATTGAGCGCCCGCGCCCGGATCACAGATGAAAGTCGCCGGCTGCTTCGGGTTGGTAGAGAATCTCCTCGATCTGAATCCGGCACTTGCCCGATGGCACAGGCCATTCGACGATATCACCTTTGGCGTATCCGAGAATCGCCGTGCCAACCGGTGCGAGGATCGAAATCGCCCCCGAGTCGATATTCGCGTCCTTTGGGAAAACCAGCGTATAGGTCATCTCCTCGGAGGTATCGACATCGCGGAGCAGGACTTTCGAGTTCATCGTCACCACGTCCGCGGGGACGTTCTCGGAGGCGACGACATGTGCATCCGCCAACTCGATCGCCAATCCGACCAGATCCTGACGGTTGTGGCCCGAGAAGTCCTTAGCCACTGCAATCAGTTCCTGAAGGCGGGATCGGTCGAATTCCGTGATGTGTATTTTTCGTCTGCTCATGATCGGGAACCGGCGTAGCCGGCAGCAATGCTTGTAACAATGATTCGTCGGCGTTCGTGTCGGTTTCAGCCGCTTTTTTTTTGGCAAAAAAGGGGCTGCGACCGGGCGATTCCGAATCGTTCCGCGGACGCCTGCAATAGCGAGGTTGGCAGACGCCTTCATACGACTCAAGCTTCAAGTGCACGCAAAACGCCACTGGGCCGGTGGCTTTGATTCACATCAAGGGGTGAATCTATTGGCCTTGACGACGCAACCAGGAAATCGGAACGTAAATCGTGGCATTTCCACTTATTATTCAAGGAGGCATGGGGGTCGGCGTTTCCGGCTGGCACCTGGCTCAGGCGGTTGCACGCACTGGGAATATGGGCGTTGTCGCCGGCACCGCGCTTTCGACGATTCTTGTTCGAACACTCCAATCGGGCGATCCCGGCGGGCATCTCCGCCGGGCTGTGAGCGCGTTCCCGTCCCCGGATATGGCGCAGGCGATCCTCAACCGCTATTTCGTCGAGGATGGCCGATCGAAAGGGGAACCGTTTTCGCTTACTGCGCTTCCCAGCCTCACTTTTTCACGCAAGCTGTTGGAGTTGACCGTTGTCGCAAACTTTGCCGAGGTCTTCCTGGCGAAGGAAGGACACGATGGGTTGATCGGGATCAACCTGCTGGAGAAGATTCAGCTTCCAACGCTGCCCTCCCTCTACGGGGCGATGCTGGCCGGGGTCGACTACGTGCTCATGGGGGCCGGCATTCCCCGGGCGATCCCCGGCGCCCTGGATTGCCTGGCGCGCGGAGACGCGGCCGAGCTGAAGATCGACGTGCTCGGTGCATTGCCGGATGAGCGGTTCGTCTCCAGCTTTGATCCGAGCGACTTCTGGAAGGCGACTCCCCCGGAGCTTAAGCGGCCGAAGTTCCTGGGGATCGTCAGTTCCACTGCGCTCGCCACCACCCTGGCGAACAAGGCCAGTGGTCGGGTCGACGGGTTCATCATTGAAGGGCCGACAGCCGGAGGGCACAACGCGCCGCCGCGCGGGAGCATGCAGCTGACCGACGACGGGCAACCGGTTTACGGAACGCGTGACGCACCGGATCTGGATAAGATCGGAGCCTTGGGGCTGCCGTTTTGGATGGCGGGATCCTACGGACGACCGGGACGGCTCAAAGAGGCGCTCGCGCTCGGTGCGACAGGAGTTCAGGTCGGCACGCCCTTCGCGTTCTGCGAGGAATCGGGCATAGACCCCGACATCAAGCGGAAAGCGCTGCGGATGAGCCAACGCGGCGAGACCCTGGTGTTCACCGATCCGGTTGCGTCGCCGACCGGTTTCCCGCTGAAAGTCCTGAAGATGGAAGGCACGCTTTCGGAGGACGCGAATTATCGGGAGCGGTCCCGGCTCTGCGATCTGGGGTATCTGCGCAGCCCTTATCGCAAACTGGATGGGTCGGTCGGCTACCGCTGTCCGGGTGAACCGGTCGAGGATTATGTTCGAAAGGGCGGGAAACCGGAGGATACCGTGGGGCGCAAGTGTGTGTGCAACGGGCTGCTCGCCACCATGGGGATCGCCCAGACTCAGAAGGATGGCACCACGGAACTGCCGTTGGTGACCGCCGGAGACGATGCCGCCCGGATCGCGGAGTTCCTCTCCCCCGGCAACGAATCCTACACCGCCGCGGACGTGGTGGCGAGGTTGCTGCGGTAGCGCCGGCCGATCCATGTCGACGGACCGGTCACGCGGCGCAGCGAACGTGGCGGCTGGTACGTACCAGGAAGCCAGGGTTACGAGGACGTGGCACTGTGCGACGGCAGCGTTTCGACACTGGCCAAAGCGGCTCTCTGCACGCCGCGCACCTGTCGTTCGAGTGTCTCGCAGAGGGGGAGGATCATGCTGAAGTCGGCCTCGGCTGTCATCGATTCGAGGCGGTGAACCGTGGCCATGCTTTCCGACTCCTCGAACTGGCACAGTGTACCTTTGAGCGAATGCACCGCAAAACCGAGGGCTTCCCGGTCCCGGTTTTCGACGGCATCGCGGATCGCGGTGATGAGACGATCCCCTTCATCCTGCAAAATCCGCACGACCTCGCAGAATAGCTCCTCGGAGCCGCCGAAGCTCTCGAGAATCTGAGGGGTGTCCAAGCGGGGCGACCGCGTGCCAGTGTCGGCACGGGCAGGATAGGCATCGAGTTTCTCAAACAGATCCTTTGAGTTGATTGGTTTTATGATGTAGTCGTTCATGCCCGCCTTGAGGCATTGCTCCCGGACGCCCTTCATCGCGTGCGCGGTCATCGCGATGATGGGGAGGCGATCCGCTTCGGAAACGCCCCGCTCTCGCTCGCGCGTCCGAATACGCGAGGTCGCCTCGCGACCGTCGATCCCGGGCATCTGTATGTCCATGAGAACCGCGTCGTATCGGTGCGTTTCGACGGCGTCGACCGCCTCTTCTCCGCTTCTTGTGGTGTCGACGTGGTGCCCGTGTCGTTCGAGCAGGCGCTCGGCGACCTTCTGGTTGCCCGGGTTATCTTCGACGAGAAGAACGCGCAAGGGCCGCACCGCCGGCGAGTCGGCTGTCCCGGGCACGCCCGGGGCGACGGGAATCGCTTCCTTCCATTCCGGGGCATGCTGGAACTGCGCCGTGAACGTGAAGCAGCTCCCTTTCCCCGGCGTGCTCTCCACCGCGAGGTCCCCCTCCATCAATTTCACAAACCGGGAGCTGATGGTCAGGCCGAGGCCGCTGCCGTCGTGGGTACGCGTGGCGGACATGTCCGCCTGGATGAACGGGTCGAAGATCGCCTGTTGTTTGTCTTGCGGGATCCCGGCGCCGGTATCCTCGACTGAGAATCGGAGGCGTATTCCTTCCTCGGTTGACTCCTCGACGGACACGTCGAGCGCGACCCGGCCTTCATCGGTGAATTTGATGGCGTTGCCGAGCAGATTAATCAGAACCTGCCGGAGCCGGACCGGATCCCCCACAACCCCCCGGGGAACGTCCGAAGCCATGTCCCAGCACAGATCAATGCCTTTGCGGTCCGCCTCATTCTCGAACATCGCCACGCTCGCATCCATGCACTCCCACAGGTTGAACGCAACCGGATCCAGGGCAAACATGCCCGCTTCGATTCGCGAGAGATCCAGGATATCGTTGAGGAGGTCGAGCAGCGCCTCTCCGGAGTGATGGACGTTGTTCAGGAAATCGCGCTGTTCGGCGTTCAGGGGCGTATCGAGAGTCAGTTCGGTCAGCCCGAGGATGCTGTTGAGCGGGGTGCGGATCTCGTGACTCATGTTCGCCAGGAACTCGCTCTTTACGCGGTTGGCCGCTTCCGCCTCACGCTCGCTCGCTTGAGCCGCTTCCTTTGCGAGATGCAGCTCGCGGTTCTTGGTTTGAAGGCGTTCCAAGAAGTGGCCCGATTGCAGAAAGTAGGTGATGTCCCGCGCGATGTCGGTGAAATGATTCTGGAAGCTGTTGCTCAGATCGAGCAGGAGAAACCCCATCGTCCGTCCGCGTTCGTGGAGCGGATAGGTAATCACCGACCACTGTTCCAGTTCACGGGGAAGAACATCCGAGATGCGGAAATTGTTCAACACGAGATTACGGGAATCCGGTGCAATACTCCCGGCCGTCGCATGCTTCCATAGTGTTAAAACACCCGCGGCGTCAGGCGAGGCGGTTTCAAAGTCGTCGAACAGGAACACGGCGCTCCACGGAAGACCTGCGGTCGTTAGGAAACGGTGCATCACCTCGTCCAGCAGGTCCATCGGGGTCCCCGACAGGACCTCCCGGCGTAGTGGGCGAATGCTCCGATCAAGCTTCTTCCGTCGTGCGTCGCGTTCCCTCGCGAGTAAGCCCGAGATCTCGTTGCCCAGCTTCCGAAAGAGACTTGCATCGATCGGGTTGGAGCGCGGTGGCTCGGTGGATTCTGCGCACTGGTCCCCGCCGAGATACTCCTCAACAATTGCAAGCGGTGCTGGGAGCCCGGTGGTGTCGCCACCGCCGCGTCTGAGGTGCGGACGAGCCTCGCGCAAGCGTTGCACGAAAAGCTCGGGATCGTCCATCGCCGCGTGAAGGCGCTCGATCGCCACTGCTTCCTGGACACCGGCATCGCGATTGGCACGTCTTGACACGTGATCTCTCATCAAGCGGCACAGGCGCATGCGGGTCGTCAGAGGAATCGCGTCTTCGGAGATGGTTGCGCGATCCCGCAGGCCCCCGGAGGACCGGTGGACCATGCGAACCGGGCAGGTGACCCGAAACGGGATCGGCTTCCCGGATTCAAGATAATCAACGATCTGAGCGCCGGCACGAAACCCCATTGAGTGATGGGGGACGGCGAACGTGGTCAGCGACGGATCCGCGCACGCGGATTCGGGAATGTCGTCGTACCCGATGATCGCGACGTCCTCCGGCACGCGAAACCCGGCATCCTGTGCGGCCCTGGATGCGCCTTCTGCCGTCGAGTGGTCCGCAGCTACGATCGCTGTAAAACGATGCCGGTCGTGCAGCAGTCGTTGTACCTCCGAGTAGGCATTCGATTCCGATAACCCAGTGTCGATATCCAGGATCGGATCATATGGCAGACCGCATTCGCGGAGTCCGTCGAGGAACCCATCCCTGCGAAGCCCTATGGAACCGGTTGATCTGCCTCCGAGGAAGAGGATTTTTCGGTGGTCGTCACGGTATAGCTCCATCACGGCCTGCCTGAAGGCTTGCTGTGTTTCCGGCAAAATGTGTGGCAGACGCGGGTGCTCCCGATGCACCAGGATTACCGGGAGCTTCTCCACCTCATTGAGGTGGAGGGCGTGTTCCTGAATCTCCGGATTCGGGTAGGCGAAGATCGCGGCGTCGATGTTGCGCCGGTCGAACGGAAAGGCCGTTCGCAGTGATTCGCGAGAGATCGCGTTGTGTTGGAGGGAGTCATGGGTGGAGAGCGCCAGCAGATGACATCCCCGGGAGCGCACCGCATCCTGTACCCCGCGCTGCACAGGATAGATGTAATCCTCCGATTGGCAGGTGAAGAGTCCGATGACTGGTGACGACATGGCGGGGAAGAATCAGTTGTTCGTATACGGTGTTTTTTGTTTCGCATCGATTCAGTTCGGCGGTCGACCATCAGAATCGCCGCGCCCTCCCCTGAACCCGGGGTGAAGCATCCAGGATTATATACGATGCAACGAGATGCCGCCATACCGTAAAGTACGTATTTTGTAATGTTTATTGATGTATGCGTACCCTGGCCAGCCGGGGCATGCTCCGTGCACGGGTACACAACATGGCTCAATTCGAGTTGTTCCCGGGTTCCCCCCGGTTTTTCAACAGCCTGCTTGATTTGACCGAACCGGCCCGAAGGCTGGATGATTGCAGTGATGGCGCGTAAACTGAGAATCGAGCAAAGTGAGGTCCAAAACGGCTGCCGGCACGCCAAACGCTGCGGAACCATGGAAATGAAGCGTTACCGCTTTTGCACAGGCACCGGCGTTTCCCTGTTGACCGCCTCCGCTCGTGTAACTAGCTCATTAAAATGAACGGATTCATGGTTTCCTCCTCACGGCGCTGTTTCGTTGCGGCGCCGCTGCGAAATCCAATACTCACCGGAGCCGGGAGCACATGGGGCTGGCTTGCGCGTATTGGAGCGCTTACCGCGGCGGTGTCGATCTGTGCGGTGCCGGTTGAGGCGGAGGTGGTTGAGTTCGCCGATGCGAACCTCGAGTCGGAAGTCCGGACCGAGCTGTGGATTCAGGAGGGGCCGATTCACTCCGGGGATATGCTTGAATTGACGGACTTGTACGCGACGGGCGTGTCGGATCTCAGCGGTCTGGAATACGCGGAGAACCTCGAGCGATTGGTGGTTGACGGCGGGGTCGCAGACCTCGGTCCGCTGGCCGGGCTCGAGCAACTGGAGGACCTCGTTCTCGCGTACCATGAGACGATCAGCGACCTCGGTCCGCTGGCGGGGTTGACCGGGCTCCGCAGGCTTGACCTCACCTGGAATGCGATCGAGGACGTCGGCCCGCTGGCCGGGTTGTCGGGGTTGGAGGAGTTGGCGCTCGAATCGAACAGCATTTCGGATATCACCCCGCTTGCGGCGTTGACCGGATTGAAATCGCTCAACCTGACCGCGAACGAAATCTCGGATATCGTTCCGCTCTCTGCGCTGAGCAGCCTCGAAGCAGTGCGGCTCCAGCTGAACAAGATCACGGATCTCGGTCCTCTCTCGCAACTCCCGCAACTTCGCAATCTCGCGCTCCAGCAAAACGACCGGATTGTGGATATCGGTCCGCTCTCCGAGCTGGTGCACCTGGAGACCCTTTCGCTCGCGCACAACCGGATCTCCGATCTGACTCCGCTCGCGGGGATGACGGAGCTCTACGATCTGCACCTGCATATGAATGAAATCATCGATCTCTCGCCCCTGGCGAACCTGGCGAACCTGGAAAGCCTGTGGCTCTGGGGGAACTCGATCGAGGATATTGTGCCGCTCGCAGGGTTGGTGAAGCTCGAGACGTTGTCTTTATCTATTAACACGCGGATTTCAGATCTCACACCGTTGGCGGGACTGTCTGAATTGCGGAATCTTCACCTCGGCGAGAACGCGATCTGTGATGTGGGCCCGCTCGCAGGACTCGTAAAATTGCGCGCACTGACCCTGGACTGGAACTCCATTCGCAACGTGGCGCCGCTTGGGGCGCTCGTGAATCTCGAATACCTGGAGCTCAACGCGAACGAGATAACCGATATTGGGCCGATCCTCGGGCTGGAGGCGCTGCGGCGTTTGACTGTCGAGCACAACTCCCTGGACCTCGGCGACGAATCACCGGCATCCGAGGGGATCGCCGCCCTGGAGGAACGGGATGTCAATGTGGACTACGAACCGCAGAATCCCGGGGAGCCTGGGTCGATACTCGGTCAGTTCCCCGGCACCTCCGATGTGGGTGCAGGCTGGAAGTGGAACAGCCTGGGGTATTTTTACGATGCGCAGTACCCTCACGTGTACACCGACTCGGGAAGCGATTGGATCTACATTGTTGGAGAATGCGAAACCAGCTACTACTTCTGGGCGTACGGGGGTGCGTTCTGGGGGTACACGGGGTCCCCGCACTATCCCTACTACTTCGCGCTGACCGGTGACGACGCCGGTACCTGGATCCGGGGCGACTAGCAGACGAGTTTGTAGTCACGCAGATGTGACACACGGCCGCATGGACCGGGGGTCGGTTTCAATCAGGATGCGGGGAAGACCCCCTTGCCGGAGATTCAGGAGGCCTTTTCGATGGCCCGGGGGAAGCGCACGTGGTTCTTCTTGCGACTTGCCTGTTACTTGCGCAGGATCAGGAGCCAGTCGTGGTCCAGGGGATCCCCCGGCGTCTCGGCTTCGCAGAGGCCGGAGTCGAGCGAGAGCCGGCATGCCTCGATCTGGCCATTGCGGGGATTGGCCCATGTGGCGCGGTACGATTCGTCCGCGACCTCCCCGAGCAGGCGGATTTTCCCGGGCAGGGGGGTGTATACCACAACCGTGGACCGATCGGGAGTCGCTGCGGCTTTGCAGGCGTGCTCCGGTTCAATCCAGCCGGGTTGCGATGCCAGAAGATGATCGGCGGGCAGGAGCTCGGTCCAGGGCAGCCCGTTCAACAATTCGAACGCGACGGTGAGATGGTCGATCCCCTCGGTTTCGAGCCCCGTCGTCCACCGGCCCGATCCCCAGCGGCCATGACCCTCGGCGAACTCGTAGCGTTCGAGCGGCCAGATCCAGATCGGATTGCTGCCGTACGTGATACCCGCGGGCGGAGCGCCGAGCAGCGACCACCAGGTGGCGCGGCGGATGTGGCAGGCGTTGTAATGAAGGCTGCGATCCTGGTACGACTGGGCGAATTCGTAATTGGGTTCGAGGTTGACGAACGGCTTGCGGATCGACTCCCAGCGGGTCGTATACGGCCCATTGAGCAGAAATCGCAGACTGACGGGATCGCTCCCGTGTCCGCTCTGGATCCCGACGAACGAGTACCACGGCTCATCGGCGAAAATATCGCCGACCCACGAGACGCCGCAGGGATGCATCGTCGCCAGGACGTCGTCGTGCCCGTCGAAGACGGCGCGGCCGATCTCCTTCCATTTCCGGATCTGATGCCGCGGGCGGTAATTTCCGTCGCCGCCGAGAATCCACACCGGCTGGAAACGCTCCTTCCACCGCTCGAGCATGCGCCGCCCGGCGGCAATGCACGTATCTGTCCGGAACTTGAAGAACGGCTCATCGGGGTTGTTGTCCCAGACCATCACCGGCGCGGGAACCATGTCGTGGTCGACGATGAGCTGCAGCCACTCCTCCATCTTCTCCCAGGCGGCATCGTCGAATTCGACATCGTTATCCGACTCCCGGAAGAGGGGCCCGTGAGGCGGCTCCTTGCAGCCGCGCCACGGCGTGGCGACGAACTGAATCACCGTGAATCCCTGCTCCCGCCTCGTGCGCAGATACCGTTCCCACGCGGGTCGATCTCCCCGAAGGGCGGCGTTCCATCCGGTGTCGGCGACCCAGACAAACGGTTTGCCCTCCGCGGTTTGAAAGTGACGGCCGGATTCGGCGATCGTGAGTTTGGTCGGTGTGCTACCCATGTTGGCAGCGTGCCGCAGGCGCTTCGATCATGCAACCAGAAACCTGAACCCCTGCTGCCGTTGCGTTGGTATTTGCTCCAGGAGTAGGAGCCCGGCCATCGAAGTGAGTGTCGGGGCGGTGGGGTTGCTCATGATCGCCGATCCCTTTTGGGGGGATGCCTAAGATCACCCGAGTATTGGGGTGCGGGGTTGTCGACTGGCATCGGTTTCAGTGCGCAGGCTCCAACACGAACTCACCGCACGTGCGGGCGTCCTCCCAGTAGGAGAAGGTGGGACTGTGCGGAATAAGCAGCACCTGTTTGCGGGCCCAACCGGCTTCGCGGACATCCGGGTCGCCATCGTCATCGCTGATGTGCACGGACCAACCGATCGACGAGCCGGGAGCGAGGCCGAGGCCGGCGAGCGCGAGCGCGATCTCGGCGACGTAGCCGTCGTCTGTGCGCCGGGTCCTGGCCTTGGCATGGGGCGTCTCGATATCGGTGACCGCGACCGGCTCCTCGCGGGGCAGGTTGACGGGAATCGCGATCTCGTACGGGAGCCGTTGGGGTGCCCAGGTCCGGTAGTTCTCGGGTGAGAAGTAGACGTGAAGCCCGTCGCGGTCGGCCAGCACGTCGTCACGGACGTGGATTCCCATGTAGAGGTGTTCACCGTCATGCGCCAGCCTGAGACGGGCCGACAGGTCGTCGGGTCCGGTCCATGAGGTCGGAAAGAACATGTGCGAGGCGAGATGGCGTTCGCCCGCCTCAATGTCGGTGGCCGTCGCTGGCCACGCGTCAAGGTCGCCTGAAAGCGGCGGCGGTTCCGCGAGGTGCGGCACGAGCGTTTGCGGGGGCTCCAGGATGCGCTTGCGCAGCGCCAGCTCGGACGTGAGTGCGGTGCCAATCTCGAGATCGAGTTTGCGCCATTTCCCGGCATCCCGGAGCTGTTCGGCCCTCTCCAGGTGCCGGGTGTAGGCTGGTGGCGCTGCTTCAGGGTTGATTGTTCGCACGGCATCGAGGAGTCGGCTGTATTCAGCGACCCGCTCGGTGACCCAATCCTGGTAGACCGGAGTGGCGCCGCCCGAAACCGTTACGGGTGAAGCGTCCTCGACCACGACGGTTTCGAGCCCGAAGGGTTCGATGCGGACCTTCCGCTCGCGGGTGTCCGTGGAGACTGCGATCACCGCTTCGAAGGGGGTCGGGTTGACCGCCGAGAGGTATCGCCGGTCCTCCCAGACGGCCGATCGAAGCACCACGGGGGAGTCGCCTTCGATCGGATGCGGATCGAGCTCGACCGGCGGCAGGGCGCGGAACGCCTGCGAGAACCGGCGCAGCGCGGCCTCGTGTCCGCCCCCCTTGCGGTTCCACGCGCCGGCGAGCAAGAGATCGCGATCGCGGTGGGCCATGGCGCGCGCCCATCCCGCAAGACCGCTCGGCGCGGCCGGGCAGAAGTCGGGAGCGAGCCACTCCTTGCGGTACCAGAATCCCGCTTCCGGATCGGCCTGGAGGCCGAGCCAGGCCTCGTTGAACGTGTTCCAGACCAGTGCCGCGCGCGAATCGATCAGGTCGGATCGGGCCTGCGAGGCGTCGAGGTCGTTGTAGATCATCGAGCGCGGGTTCTGTGCTCCATACCAGTTGTAGACGACGTGATCGTCGGTCTGGTAGCTCAGGATTGTGGTCAGGTTCTCAGCGCTGTTGAGTTCATCCGGGTCGCGTTGCCATCCGATCCATTGCGCGCGCAGTTCCTCCGCCAGGTGTTCGCTCCAGTCGCCGCCGGACTTTTCCCATCGCTCGATCACCTGGTCGCTCTCCGGGAAGTACTCGGCGTGGATGTGCGGGCTGCCGAGGAAGTGGTAGACCTGCAGGTCGGGATCGAGTTCGTGGATGAACGCGGTGAACTGGTTCAGGTCGCCGTCCCAGAGATCGCGAAAGAGGTCGAGCGCCGCCTGCCCGTATCGCGGGGAGAGGTCCTGTGTGTCCATCGCGATCCCGTGCAGGGACGGGTGTTTGCCGTAACGCGCGACGAACTGCCGGAATCCCTCCCGCACAGCGGCAGCATACGCGTCGTGCCTTTCCTCGGAGTATCCCGCGCCGCCGATCTGGAAACGGTGTCCGGTGTTGAACACCGCGATGAATTGCATGCCCCGGTCGTCGCAGACTTCGAGAAACTCATCGATGAGAACGGTCAGATCTCCGCCGGAACCGCTGCCGTCCCATGCCGGGATGACGGCTGTGAATCCCCAGGTGTTGTTCGCCACAACCGGCCAACTGACCACGTTGTGGCCGAGATAGGCGTGGTAGTCCACGATATGCTCCATCGCTGAGCGGCGGTCCGTCAGACCGTAGATCCCGCGCACGGCCACCCGGACCCAGTTGTAGAGGTTCCCGATGAGGCGCGGGTTTTCCGGGTCGGGATCGTCGACCGCCGGGGGAGGGAGTTCGCCGCCCTCGACTTCGAACACCCAGATCCGGCTCGCGGCGGCCGGGGCGCCCGTGCGCGCCCAATTCCCCACCATCACGACGGGCCATGCGTCGGCGGGCCAGAAGAAGAGCGTGTGATACTGCATCCGGTTCGTGAGCGGAAAGGGGTTGCCCGAGTAGACGCCGGTTTCCAGTGACCAGTCGGCGTTGCGCCGTCCGGTGAGGAGTGATTCATGCGTGAGGAATGCGATCTCCCGCGGCGCGTCATCGGGGTACTCGATCACGAGGACGTGTGGGCGGTCCTGGGCGCCGCGCCGCCATCGGTACGAGAAGAACGCGTGGCGATGGGCGGCGGTCTCGCGGTACGTTCCGGCCGGTCCATCGACAACCCGCGATGTCCCGCGGTCGAAGAAGTCGTGCGGATCGTCCGGGTCGGTGCAGTCGATGAAGTCGACGAGCCGCAGCGGCAGGCCGAGGTCGAGGTCGACCGGGACCTCGGGCGCGCGTGCCACGATCGCGTCAACCTCTTCCGGAGTGACCGTCACCGGCGCCTCCCCGTCTACATCCTCGGCTGCAAGCGGGAACGCGATGGCCAGGATCGCGAAGAGGGGACAGAGTCGCGCGAGGCGGGCGGGAGCCAGCAGGGTAGGCCGCCGCGACATTGTCCGTTGAAGCCGTTGCACGGGAAAGTGAGGAGGTAGAGTCATGGTTACAGGTGATTGGGATGAAAACGAGCGTGCCATTGTGCATCCGCTGGAAACCGGCAGGATCAGCCAGAGGTCGCGGCATCTCGCCGGTGAGGCTGATGGGGCATTTCCCGCATGGCAACGACAATGCGTCCGATTCGGAGCGACCGGGTGTTGGGCCATTCCATCTGGGGGCTCGTGGGGTAAGTGCCCTGTTGGGGTCCCGGCTTCAGGCGGTTTTGGAGCTAATGTGGGCCGCATAGATGCGGAGCAACGATCGCCCCCAGATGAAATGGCCCTGCGACCGGGTGCGGGTGGAGTTGACAGATGTGGTGGGCGATGTCCGAATCCAACGGTGAGAAGCGGGCAGGGCCCGCGTGATGGCGCGCAGTTGACACGATCGCCAAGAGTAATCTCCGCAGTTATAGGATGAAAGCAAGCGCACTGATCTGCACCGAGGAGGAGCGTTTCTCCGTCGAGGACGTAACACTGGCCGACCCTGGCCCCGACCAGGTGGCGATTCGGACGCTGCACACGGGGGTGAGCATCGGGACGGAGTTCGCCCTGATTCGCAAGAAGGTTTCCTGGGGCCCGTTTCCTATTTGTACCGGATACATGGGGACGGGGATCGTGGAATGGGTCGGCGACCGGGTCGAGGGACTCGAGACCGGCGACCCGGTGTATTTCCGCGGCAACGACGCGATCGCGCTGGCGGACGGGACAGCGGTCAGTTGCGTCTCCGGGGCGCATTGCAGCCATATTGTCACGCGCCCGCACACGGACTATGGCGTGGACCGGGTGCCCCCCGGCGCGGCGATGGATGTGGCGGCGATGTTCGTGATGCCGGCCGTCGGGTTAAACGGCGTCGACATGGCGAACCCGCGCATGGGTGATACGGTGGTTGTGCACGGCGCCGGTCTGATCGGGTTGGGCGTGGTGGCGGCGTGCGTGCACCGCGGCTGTTTCGTGATCGCTGTCGACGTCAACGCCCGACAACTCGAAATCGCGCGCGCGCTCGGTGCGGACCTGGCGGTGGACGGCCGCTCCGCGGACGTGGAAAAGGCGGTGAAGCAGGCGGTTCCGGGCGGCGCCGACGTTGTCTTTGAGTGTACCGGGATCCCGGCGTGCATCGACCCGGCAATCAGCCTCTGCCGGCGGCACGGCCGTTTCGTATGGCAGGGGAACTACGGTCAGGAGCCGGTTTCGATGGACTTTCTCCCCGCCCACGGCCGCCGGTTGCAGATGTTCTTCCCGTGCGACGACGGCCTCCGCCCGTGCCGGCGGGCGGTCGTCAAAAACATGGCGCTCGGAACGCTGAAATGGGAGCAGTGCATCAGCCACCGCATCGGGTACCACGAGGCGCCGGCCTTCTTCCGGCGGATCAACGAGCAATCCGCTCCGGATATCGTCGGCGTGGTGATCAACTGGGAGAGCTGAGGGCGATCGCCGCGTATCGAGCCGCCCCGGGATCCCCCACAACCGATAACATCGCAGACACATGAGCACCGTACTCATAACCGGAACCAGCGGATTCATTGGGCAGGCGCTTGCCCGGAACATGTCCCGGGACCATGACATCCTCTGCATGAGCCGCCGCAGGCCCGATCCCGCGTTGTCATGGATCCGCGGCGACTTCGCATCGTTCGAGGATCTGCGGCAGTTGGACGCCCATCAAATCGACGCGGTCATTCATCTCGCCGGCGTGACCGGTGGATGCCTCGAGCGGGACGGAATGCTGGTGAATGTCGAGGGGACGCGCTGCCTGATGCGCTACGCGATCGACCGGGGATGCCGGAAGTTCGTAATGGCGAGTTCGATCGCGACGGTGGGCTTTCAGGACCCGGCGTTCCGGCCCCGCCAGATTCCGATCCCGGACAATCACCCGTGCCTGGATCGCCAGGGGTACGGGTTCTCGAAATACATGATGGAGGAAGTGACGGAATACTACGGGCGCCAGAATCCGGAGATCGACGTCACGAACCTGCGCCTGTCGACCGTGTGCCCGGACGATGCCATGCCGGCGCTCAAGGAACCGGGTCCCATCGGCCCGTGGGCGCTCGGGAGCATTGCGCTCATGGCGCGCAGCGATGCGGTTCGCGCGTTCGCGATGGCCGCGGAGGCCCCCCTCCGGCCCGGCGTCCGCACGATGAACGCAGCCGGGCCGAAGGCGTGGACGGCAGCGCCGGTGGCCGAGGTGTTGCGCGGGTGGTGGGGGGACGACGTCGATCTCACGCATTTCGAGCAGCCCGGACACGAGTATGATTCGGTGTTCGGCGTCGGGCGGATCGCGGAAGAACTCGGGTTTGTCGCGGAACGGTTGCCGGAGCGGTGATCTGAATTGGCCACGCCGGGTCGGGTGGGCGGGAAGATTGACGTAACGTTCCTGAAGCGACAGGCTCAGGTTTCATGCAATCCTTCCTTAGGGACCTGGTCGCGGCCGTTGCAGGCGAAACGGACGGCGCCCGCATTCTTGGTGACGCATCCGCGTTTGCATCGACCGATCGCTGGAACAACTTTTCAGGATTCCGGGAGACCACCCGGAACCTTGCGGAGAGATACAGCCGGGCGGGAGTGGAATCCGGGTTGTACGAGATTCCGACCGGTGGTCCGGTTGGCTCGGGACGGTGGATCATCCAGCAGTGCGCGGATGTCGAACGGGCGACCCTGGAAATGCTCTCGCCGGAGCGGAGAACGCTCGCCGACTTCGCGCAATGCCCGTGGAGCGTGATTCAATGGACCGCGTCCACGCCGCCGGAGGGGCTCGTCGGCCGTGTGCTCGCGGTTGAGGGGCGCGGGGAGCTCGAGCGCATGCGGGGCCGGGCTCTCGGCGGCGCGTTTGCCCTGATCCGGAATTTTCAGTGGTCGCTGCTCCCGTTGCTGGCGTCGCGCGGAGCGCTTGGAGTGATTGTCGATTCGGAGGTTCCGAACAACCCCGACGCGCGCAAGTGGACAAAATTCGGCTGGGGTGGCATCGACCTCGTCCACGGAACCGTGCGTATGCCCGGGATGGTTGTCAGCGCCCGGGAGGGCGACCGGCTGCGCCGGATCCTCGAGCGGGGCGAACGCGTTGAGGTTCGGATGACTGTGGACGCGCGGCACTACACCGGACGGCATGATATGACCTGGGGGCGGATCGAGGGGGCGGGGGACCCGCAGCAGGAAATCTGGGCGATCTCCCACAGCGCCGAGCCGGGTGCGATCGACAACGCGTCCGGCGTGGCCGCCTGCCTCGAGGCGGGGCGCATCCTCGCCGCGCTCATCCGGTCCGGGACGCTCGAGAGGCCGAAGCGTTCGATCCGCCTGCTCAGCGGTTACGAGTGCTACAGCTTCTTCCATTACCTGGAATACGAACCGAGATTCCAAACGCCGCTGGCCGGGGTATGCGTCGACTCGGTCGGGTCCAAACCGGAGGTCTGCCGCGGGCGCCTGGAGTGGCGGCGGACCGTGCCGATGTCGGCCGGGTTTGTGAACGGGCTCGGCAAGCGCGTCATGCGGGCCGCGATGCAGGCGTTCGACCGGCCGTACCGCGTATTTGACGGCGGGTTTGTCTCCACCTTGGACACCCTGGTGGGCGACCCGAAATACGGTTTTCCGTGCCCGTGGCTGACCACCCATTTCCAGGGACCCGATCGCGCGTTCGATGCGTATCACAGTTCCGCCGACACGGTCGAACTGCTCAGTGAAACCGGACTGGCCGCGTGCGCGACGGGATTGGCGGCCTACCTCTACTTCCTCGCCGATGCCGGCAATGCGGAACTGCTCCGGATGGCCCGCTCCGAGACCGACGGCGCGCTGGCGGAACTCCGTTCCCTCCGCCGCGCTCCCGAACCGCGGAAGGGCGCTCCTCCTCCGCCGCCGCGTGCGTGGCGGGCCGCCACCGTGCGCGAGGTACATCACACGAGTCTGCAACGCTTGCGGCGCTGGTGTTGGGGCGGCGACAGCAGGGAGATCGCCCGGAGGATCGGCGAGATGGAGGCCGAGGTCGCCGGGGCGGCCGGTGGGATTCGACTGCCGGAGCGGTGGCGCCGGCGTCGCGTGCCCGCGGGAGCCCGCGCGGTTCCCCTGCGGCGGGTTCCAGTGGCGCCGACGGCGCCGGGACCCGAAAATGTTCCGCCCTGGTTTGCCGAAACGCTCCGAAAACTCCGTTTGAAGCATTGGGCGCACTTCTGGGCCGACGGCCGGCGCGACCTGGCGGCGATTGCCGAGCGGCTTTCGAGCGAGTACGGCAGGATTGTCGAGCTGCCGGAGGTCATCGAATACTTCGAGGCACACCAGAAGCTGGGGTACGTGGCGATGGCCCGCCCGGATTCGTTCGTGTCGCCGCGGCAACTGGTTCGGGATCTAAGGCGGTTGGGAGTCAAGCCGGGGATGAACCTGATGGTCCACAGTTCCCTCTCCGCGATCGGCCACGTCGAGGGCGGGGTGGAGGCGGTTGCCGGAGCGCTGGTCGAGGCCGTCGGCAGGACGGGAACCATCATGGTTCCCACCTTTAATCACAAGGGTGCCACCGTGTACAACCCCGCAACGACACCCGGGATCAGCGGCGCGATCGGCGAGGCGCTGCGGCAACGTCCCGATGCATTTCGAAGCGACCACACGTCGCACCCGGTGGCCGCCGTGGGAAAGCGTGCGGAGGAGTTTACCCGGGACCACCTCAAGAACGGGTTGTGGACGCCCGATTCGCCGCTCGGACGGCTCATGGACGCCGGCGGGTGGGTGCTCTGCCTCGGCGTCGACCAGGTGTACTCGACCCACTATCACCTGGCCGAAACGGCGTTCGGGCACTGCATCGATCCGAAGGGGAGCACGGGGCGGGTCGTGCTGATGGACGGCCGCGTGAACGAGACGGCCACCCTGGCCTGGCGCGACGGTGCGTGCCCCTCCGATCCGGCCGCGATCGGTACATGGCTCGACCGCCGCGGTATGCGCCGGAAGGGGAGGGTCGGCAACGCCGACTGCACCCTGACCCGCGCCCGCGACATCTTCGACGTGCGCGCGCGGATGATCCGGGATCACTGTCCCCGCTGCCAGGTGCAACCGAAGACCGACCCGCTCCATCAGGTCTAGCAGGCAGATGCAACCTTCTCAGGTGAGACGATTTACGCGCTTGATCAGCGGATCGCCCTGCTCAGGCCCAAAATCGCTCTCATCACGATCGGCCGAGTTTTTTAATAGCCTGTTGGCGCAACTTGCAGATTCGTGAGGAGTCTTTGACAAACAAATCGTGCACGCATAGCCTGAAATAATCCGTTCGTGAACGTACCGTACGCGCCGCGCTATAACGCGGAACACGGACCGGGAACAGCGCACCAATCACCAAAATCCTTATTATACATGACCAGCGAGCCGACTCATTTTCCATCGATTAAGACGGACATTTCCGATTTCTGCCAGGAATTCGCGGAGGTCCTCGAACCGTTCGAAGATTCAATCCAGACCAGTCTTCGAGATATACAAGAGAAGGAGGTCGGCGACTCCCTGCAGCGTTCGCTCGCGGGCTTGTCCGACGTGCACCATCGCGTTGAAACCCTGCTGAACAAGGTTAAGGAGCAGCAGGCCTACGTCATCATATTCGGTCCGTTGAAAAGCGGCAAGTCGACCCTGATGAATGCGATCAGCGCGACGTACGTGAGTGAAGTCACGTCGCTCCCCGCGTATCCTTGTCTCGTTCACGTCAAATACGGGGAGGATTACAAGTTCGTGGTCACCCGCTACAACGGCGAGAAGGCTGAATACACCGAGAATCAGTCGCTCAAAGCTCTGGT
Organism: Opitutales bacterium; assembly: GCA_007133065.1. GTDB lineage: Bacteria > Verrucomicrobiota > Verrucomicrobiia > Opitutales > Oceanipulchritudinaceae > SLNJ01. Next base: position 8,373 of record SLNJ01000158.1, on the reverse strand, counting down.
TGAGGAGAGTCACAGGATTCTGGCGGATCGGATCCGGCAGGTCGAGGAGGGCGGCGAGGAATTCGACCCGGGGGTGCACTATCCCGACGCCATACGGCGGATCGATGTGGAGGTGCGGGCCGACAACCTCAGAGAGGCGCTGACAGTCCTGGTCGACACCCCGGGACTCTACTCCCGGATGAAGTTCGGGTACGACCTGATGACTCGTGAGTTTCGCAACAGCGCGGCCTGCGCGGTCTTTGTCGTCAAGACCGACAACCTCTTTCTCGAGCAGGTCTTTGACGAGTTCAACGAGCTGCTGGATCTGTTCAGCCGAATTTTCCTGATCGTAAACATCGATACCAACAAACGGGATCTCGAGCCCGACGGTTCGCTCAAACCGAGTCTCGAGAGTGAGTCGCCGCAGGAGATCATTCAGGCATTCCAGTCGCTCGTGATGAGTGCCCCGCTTCGCAAGGCAGCCGAGGAGGGTCGCCTGCGGATCTATCCCATCGACCTGCTCAACGCCGCGGCCGCGGCGTTGCGTCAGCATAAGGCGGCGGAACCTACCGGTGCTTTCCCGGACGAGGCCGGCGAGGCAAGCGGCGAGGCCGGCACGGCGCGTGACGATGCCGCCTCGGCATTTGCAGACGAGGAGCCACCGCCCGGTGCCGATCAGGCGGATTCTTCCATCACAAAGCACCCCGAGGAGCCGTTTTCCGGTTTCCTTCAGGATCTCACCGATTACCTGAACAGCAGCGATTATCTCCACGAGTTCATGGGCGACAGTCTGCATCGGGGCAAGACGCTTGCCACCGAGATTCAGGAGATTGGCTCGAGCGAGGAAATGGATCGCTTCCGCGAGCAGCAGACGCAGCTGCGGCGGGAGGTATCTGAAGTCGCCGAGTGCCTCGAGGCGACAGAAGCACTGGAAAAGGTCGATTGGGCGGAGATGTTCGGGAAACTGCGGTCCGAGAGTAATCGGGGCGCCCGCGAGTTCGCGCAGAAGATCCAGGAGGATACCGAACGCGACGTTTTTGAGCGGCTGGACCGGTGGTTCGATTCTGACGATAGCCTGGCTGAGCTGCGGAACGCGTGTAACGAGCTACTCGAAAGCCGCCGCAGGGAAATCGAGAAGGACAGCGCAGACCGAGCCCGCCGCCTGGTTGCCGAGGCGTTGGATCGAATGGAGATGAGCCGGGAGCTGAGAGACGCCCTGCGGCGTCTGAACCCCAATCTCGAACCGGCGCTCGAAACAGCAAAGGATGCCGTCGATCGTGCCGAGGGATCGATTCCCCAGTGTTCTCTGCAGGTATCGTCCGATGCGTTCAAGGTGAAGAAGGGGTTCTGGGACTGGGTGCTGTTTCGCAGCCAATCGGCGATTCGACGGCGGTTGTTTGGCCCCGACGATGTCGCGGATGCGCCGGTCCCCGTTGCGGTCAAACAGAAGCGGTTCGACGAGTCGGGAAAGGACGCCGTGCGCAAGGGGATCGGCGACCAGCTCTCGGATATGTTCCCGCGCGCGGCGGAAGAGAATTCCGACAAACTGCTTTCTGTGTATTTCGACGCGCTGAGCGGGAAGCTTCAAGAAGCGTTGAACACGAGCAAATCCGAGTACGGCGCGAAAAAGAAGGAGCTCGAACGACGCCTTGAGGATAACGGACGTATTCAGGAGCGTTTCGACACGCTGGCGACGCATTCCGGCTCGGTGGTCGAGTCAATCAACAAGCTTCGTGAGACGTTTCATGCGGTGAGCTGGTTGGACGGGGAAACGGCCGCCGATACGGATGAGGAAGATGAATCGGCGCCGGCAGCCGACAGCGGGGAAGCGCATTCCCAGCCGGAGCGGGAGATGTAACGCGGCGCCGGGCGCTCGTACCGCGATCGAGAACACAGAGCGTGATGGGAACCGGCCGCGCCACGATGATGAAGATCGGCACGTACAACGTTCTCGGCTTGACCGGGTATCCACCCATGGAGGCGGAGGCCTGCATCGGGCCTCCGGGAGCAGCGTCCAATCGCGACCATTTCACGCGTGTTTTCGCTGGCCTGGAGTGTGATATCCTCGCGCTCCAGGAAGGGGTTCCCGTGCGTGCGATGCAGGCCATCGCCCGGGCCATCAACTTCGGCCTGGCCACGTTTCCCTCGCCTCTGAACTGGCCCGGTCACGTCCTCTCGCGCTACCCCATCCTCGAATCACGCGTGTTCAGCCACGCTGATCCATCAGAGGAGACACCCCCGTTCAGTCGTTGTTGCGGGGCCGCTTTGTTGGAACTGGAGCCCGGTGCCGCGCTCTGGGTGGTGGGTCTCCATCTGCATCCGCACGATCCCGAGTTCCGTGGCCGGGAAGCCGATATCCTGAAGGAACGCCTGCAGGAGCTTCAGGCGGTAACCAAGGATGTCATCGTCATGGGCGACTTCAACAGCCAGGTCGACGAGCGGGTTCACCGGAACCTGAAGGGGATGGGATACAGCAACGCGATGGAGTCGGTGGGTGGCGGTATTCAGGCGACCATCGACACCGCGGGCCTGGATCCGCACTGCGTCGACCATATTTATTGCAGCCCTTCCGTCGCTCCACACCTGGAAAGCGCCAGCGTCGTCCGCGATCCCGGGTTTCGCCACGACGGTCCTCAGGAGACCGGGGCCTGGTCCCATTCCGACCACCTCCCCGTTGTCGCGCAGCTGGTGGATGAAACCGTATGAACCACCGAAGCGCAATCGCGCCCGGATGAATGATAGGAGGTAGGTCTATGTCTCGAATTCGTTTCACCAGTCGGTCGGGTCTCGCGCTTGTCGGGGACATGGAGCTGCCGCCCGGGGGCGACTACCGCGCGGCCGTGTTGTTCGCGCATTGCTTCACCTGCAATCGCAACTACAAGGCGGTGCGTAACATCTCCCGGGAACTGGCGGTGCTGGGCTTCGCCGTGCTGCGCTTTGACTTCACCGGCCTCGGGCAAAGCGAGGGTGATTTCAGCGATACCACTTTTTCATCCAACCTTGATGATCTGGAGGATGCCGCTCGATGGATGGAAGCGCACCTCCGCCCGCCTCAGGTGCTGGTAGGCCATTCGCTCGGCGGAACCGCCGCTCTGGCGGTTGCCGAACGCCTCGACAGTGTGCATGCCGTGGCCACCATCGGCTCTCCCTCAACCCCGGATCGCGTTATCGAGCACTTCAGCGACCAACTCGAAACCATTGAGAAACAGGGCAGCGCGGAAGTACGCCTTGCCGGCAGGCCGTTTCGAATCCGTCGCGACTTCATCGAAGACGCCCGGAGCCACCGCCTTGATGAGCGGTTGCGCAAGCTTCGTCGAGCCCTGCTGGTGCTCCACGGCCCCACCGATGAAATCGTGCCGGTGGAGAACGCGCAGCAGATATTCACAGCCGCGTTGCATCCGAAGAGTTTCGTCAGCCTGGATGACGCCGATCACCTGCTCTCGCGTGAAGCCGATTCCCGCTACGCCGGCCGGGTGATTGCATCCTGGGCGGCGCGGTTCCTGTCAATCGATCAACCTGAACTCGAAACGGGGGTCCGGGTGTCCGGGCTCACCGATGACGGATTTCTGTGCGGCCTCCAGAGCGACTCACATCGACTCGTCGCCGATGAACCGGAGTCGGCGGGCGGCGGCGATCAGGGGCCGACGCCATACGATTACCTGGCGGCTGCCTTGGGATCGTGTACCGTGATGACGCTCAACATGTATGCGCGGCACAAGAAATTGCCGGTGAGTCGCGTGCAATGCCGGGTTTTCCACGAGAAGGTTCATGCCGAAGATTGCGCCGATTGCGAGACCTCCACCGGCAAGGTCGACGTGCTGACGCGCGAGATTTGCATCGAAGGAGAGATCGATTCAGCGCAACGCCGGCGCATGCTCGAGATCGCCGATCGCTGCCCGGTACACCGGACACTGGAGGGCGAGATCAAGATTCGGACCCGGGAATCCGAGGCACGCGACAAACGGTGAGCGACCCGACGGAAAGCCCGCGTAAGGGCAGAAGGTCGCCTTCCGAGAGCGGTTGCCCCGAGGAGGCGTCAGCCGCAACGGCCCCTGCGAGGGCAATTCAGATCCAGTGCTTGAGGCGGAAGAAGACGAGCAGGGAGGCGGCGATGGAAAACATGATGGCGAGGATGGCAGGGTAGGCCCACTTCCAGGCGAGTTCCGGCATGTGCTCGAAATTCATCCCGTAAACGCCGGCAACGAAAGTGAGTGGAATGAAGATTGTCGCGATGATGGTCAGGACCTTCATCACTTCGCCCATACGCGTGTTCACAAGTGAGAAGTGGACCTCAAGCAAACCGGAAAGCATCTCACGGTATGTATCGAGGGTGTCGGCAACATGCGCTGTGTGATCGTATAGATCGTGCAGGTAAGGACGGCTCTCTGCCGCGACCTGAGGGGGCTCGTCCCGTATCAAAGCGGAGACGATTTCGCGCAGCGGCCAGGTGGCCTTGCGAAGCATAAGCAAATCATGTTTGAGCCGATGGATCCTGTGGTTGACAAGGGAGTCCGACTGATCGAGCACCGCTGATTCGATGGAATCCATCTTCGTAGACAGGTGATCGAGGACGACAAAATAGTTGTCTACAATGCCGTCCAACAGGGCGTATCCGAGGTAGTCGGGACCGCTCCTTCGCAGACGGCCTTTCCCCGCCTTCAGTCGCTCCCGGACCGAGCCGAAGACATCACCCGGGCGCTCTTGAAACGTGATCAGGAACGACTTTCCCAAAATGAAGCTGACCTGTTCGATCTCGATGCTCCCGGCACGATCGCCTTCGCCCGGCCGAATCATCTTCGCCACGAGAAAAACATACTCGTCGAACACCTCGACCTTGGGTCGTTGATCGGTGTTCAGAATGTCCTCAAGAACGAGCGCGTGAATGCCGAAGGTCTTGCCAATCCCCTCGATGAGGGGAATATCGTGGAGCCCGACCAGATCGATCCAGGAGACCGTGTCCGTGCCCAAGCATGCATCGAGTTCACCGAGATCTGCAATCGTGCGGGTAACGAAACGGTCCGGCGAATAATCAATTGACGACAGCCGGGCGCCATCAACCTGGCGCTCGCCGATGTGGACAAGACTTCCAGGCGGAAGCCCGGCTTTGCGGGCTCGTGTGCGACGCTTCATCTAAAGCCGTAGCCCTACGGATGAACGCCCGGTGTGTCAACGCTCGGGAAGCCGGAAGTGCGCCCCGTTTCCGCTGCCGGTCTGTGTGCTTGCGGAATTGACGTTTGTGGGCGAATCGGATCAGGATCCTGAGCATGGAATATCGATTGCTTGGACGTACGGGTGTGCGGGTGTCGCAGCTTTGTTTTGGAACGATGTCGTTTGGCGGGGACGCGGACGAGGAGACGGCGAAGGCGATGTTCGAGCGTTGCCTGGACACCGGAATCAACTTCTTCGATTGTGCGAACGTCTATGCGGGCGGGCGCTCGGAGGAGATCCTGGGCCGGTTGATCCAGGGCCGGCGGGAGGAACTGGTTATCACGTCGAAGGTGTACGGCCAGAGCGGCGAAGGGCTCAACGCGCGGGGGCTGTCGCGGCGCCATATCACGCGGGCGATCGAGGACAGCCTGCGCCGCCTCGGGACGGACCGGCTCGACCTGTACTTCGTGCACCAGTTCGATACGGATACGCCGATCGAGGAGACCGTGGGCGCGTTGGACGACCTCGTGCGCCAGGGCAAGATCGTCTACCCGGCCGTCAGCAACTGGGCGGCATGGCAGATCGCGAAGGCGTTGGGGATCGCGGCGCGGCGGGAGTTGGCCCGCTTCGAGTGCATCCAGCCGATGTACAACCTGGCCAAGCGCCAGGCCGAGGTGGAGATTCTGCCGCTCGCCGAGTCTGAAGGCCTCGGCGTCATCCCCTACAGCCCGATGGGCGGCGGACTGCTCTCCGGCAAATACGGGCGGGAGAGACGGCCGGAGGCGGGGCGATTGCTCCAGAACAAGAATTACACGAAACGGTACGGTGAGCCGCTGTATTACGAGATCGCCGACCGGTTCACCGAGCACGCGCGCGAGCGCGGCCTACACCCCGCGACCCTGGCGGTCGCCTGGGTGATGGCGCACCCGGCGGTGACGGCGCCGATCATCGGGGCCCGGAACCTGGAGCAGCTGGAATCTTCACTGGCGTCCCTGGACGTCGATATGACGTCCGAATGGCGGCGCGAAATCGCGGCCCTCTCATACCAGCCGCCCCCGGCAACGGATCGCTCGGAGGAACTCGCGTAAGGGTCCGATGACAGATAGACCCTGCCTCTCCCGAGCGCAACGTTATCCTCCTTGCGCAGATGCGGCGCCCAGGACGCGAATTGCCGGTGTCCGGCATCCGGACTCCGGGTACCGTACGTCGTCGTCCGGCGTGCGCCGGGATGGCGGATCGGGGGCGTGCGCGCTTGCCACGGCGGGGCGACCCGAATACAAATCGGCGCATGACATCAGATAGCGTATTGCAGATGGATTGGAGAGCGGAGAGTGCGGAGGGTGTGGTGGCGGCCGGTGCGGCGGAAGCGGTCGACGCAGGGATCCGGATCCTGCGAGCCGGCGGAAATGCGGCCGACGCCGCGGTGGGGACGATATTCGCCTTGAACGTGACGGATCACCTCGCCTGTTCGATCGGCGGGGAGGTGCCGCTGTTGATCTATGACGCTTCCAGCGCGCGGGTTCGGGCGCTCAGCGGGCAGGGGAGGGCGCCGCTCTCGGAGGAGGCGATCGCGTGGTACATGGAGCACGGGATTCCGGGAGAAGGGGACATGAAGATGGCGCCGGTCCCGTCGGTGGTCGACCTCTGCGTGACGACGTTGATCCGGTACGGGTCGCGGACGTTCGAGGAGGTGATCGACCCGACGCTCGCGCTGCTCGACCGCGGGTCGGAGGAATGGCATCCGCGATTGGCGGCGACCCTGCGCAAGCTCGTCGAGGAGGAGCATCTGGCGGAGGGCGGCCGAGTCGAGAAACTCCAGGCCGTGACCGATCGGTTTTACGGACGCAACGCGCACCGCAATGACGTCGCCGAATCACTGGAGGCGTTCTACATTGAGAAGGGTGGCTTCCTGCGGCGCGCGGATTTGGCCGCCCACGTGACGACGGTCGAGGACCCGGTGACGATCTCGTACCGGGGGCATACCATCTGCAAGTGCGGCCCCTGGACACAGGGACCGTTCCTGCTCCAGACCCTCCGGCTTCTCGAGGGATTCGATCTCGATGCGATGGGGCGCCTCTCGCCCGACTACATACATTCTGCGACGGAGGCGATGAAACTCGGGCTGGCCGATCGCGACGCCTACTACGCCGACCCGGCGTTTGCCGGCGTTCCCATGGCGGCGCTCCTGTCCGATCGGTACACGGCGATGCGGAGGCCCCTCATCGACATGGAGCGCGCATCGTTGGAGGCGCGTCCCGGCGACCCGGTCCGCATGCGGCCGCTGATCGGGAACGGTGCATTCCGCCCGGCCACCGGCGGCACCACAACCTGTGTTGTCGCGGACCGATGGGGGAACGTCGTGGCGGCCACGCCCAGTGCGAATGTGTTTCCGGAACGCGTGGACGGCGGACCTGCGGGGGTGACATACGGCAACCGGTTGCGCAGCTTCAACACGGTGCCCGGGCACCCGAACTGCATTGAGCCCGGGAAGCGCCCGCGCATCACCCTGACCCCCACGCTCGTTCTCAAGGAGGGGCGGCCGGTCCTGGCGGTCAGTGTTGCGGGAGGCGATCTGCAGGACCAGGCCACGCTGAATCTGTTGCTCGATTTTCTCCACTTCGGGATGGGTCCGGACGAGGCGGTCACCGCGCCCCGGTTCGTCACCGCGCACCACGAGGATTCCTTCGATCCCGATCCGGATCGCAGCAAGACCTTCCTCGGCCCCGGATCCCTGCGCCTGCATTCGGATATCGACGGGGAGACCGCCGCCGCGCTGGAGCGCCGCGGGCACGCGGTCACGGTCGATGCAACCGGGTTTGCCGTTCCGGTGATGCTGCACGTCGATCGGGATTCCGGGGTATTGCGCGCGGCGGGAGATCCGCGAACCGGCCGCCACGCCGCCGGACTCTAGCAGCCTGCCAACCCGAACCGTATGCCGGTGCCGACGAAGTGGTCCACGGCCCGATGACGATTGGGCACATTGTCGTGTTGGCCGGGTTCGCGCTCTTTATCGGCACGTTCTTCGGACTGATTACGAATGCAAATCTGGAGGGACAGCGTCCTCGCCTGTCCGTGTTGCAGGCGGATGTAAATCATCTGGAGGGACAGCGTCCCCGCCTGTCCGTGTTGCAGGCGGATGTAAATCATCTGGAGGGACAGCGTCCTCGCCTGTCCGTGTTGCAGGTGGGAGTATGACACGCGGATCGGTTTGGGTCAGGACGGCGTCTGACCCTCCAGAGATGGTGG
>SLNJ01000015.1 GCA_007133065.1 Opitutales bacterium | reverse complement strand
TCGGGATCGAAATCGCTATCGAAATCGGGATCGAAGAGCCACAACGCCTTGCAGATAAATATGATCGATAGCGATAGCGATTTCGATCCCGATTGCGATGCATCCCTTAACCGAGCGCCATCGAGGGAAGCGACGGCGACGGCCACCACGATCAGAATCATGGCCGACATGAGTTTGGTGCGAAAACGAAACCAGCGGAACGATAGGGAACCGCGTTGCAAAACACAAGCCCTTCGGGCAGCGGGGCTGCGCACAACTTGTGAATAGCGTGAATAACCGGTCCGGAGCGCACCTGCCGGAGTGGATAATCCGGAGAATAACTGCGAGTAACTTGCGCTTGAAGACGCGGCGCTTCCGGACAGGCTGATGGAGCCGAATTCATCGAATTCGAAGAAATCTCAACAAAACACGTTGACACTAGATATAGTGCGGATTAAATCAAGCCTCCACAATATCTAGTGGTAATGAGGATGAATAATCGGACTGAAACCAGAGCGGACATCATGAGAGATCCCGATTGCGACAGACTCCTCTTCCCCCTCCCGCCACGTTTCGGCGCACGCGTCTTCCGTCACCGTCCAGCCGGCGAACCGCGAGCGGAACCCCCTTGTTTCGCCGTCGCGCGAAAACCCCGTCATTCGAACCCGAACCAAGCGACCCTGTAATCAATGGAAACCAAGACCTACACGATCGGAGGCAAGACCTTCACCCTGGATAAGCAAAAGGCGGAAGCCGCATTCGAAGCCAAGCGCATCATCAACGGGAAGGACACGATGTTTTTCAATATCCTTCCGATCAAGTATCACTGGGCCTACGAGCTGTACAAGAGTATGAAGGCGAACCACTGGGAGCCGGAGGACATTCCGATGCAGAAGGATTGCGAGCAGTGGAACAGCGCGGAGGTCTCTGAGATCGAGCAGTGGATCATCAAGATGGGCATCGGATATTTCAGCGCCGCTGAGGGGATCGTGGGCGATAACATCATCCACGTCGTCCGCGAACTGGTCACGGCGCCGGAGCTCAAGTTGGTGCTCGGGCGCCACGCGCACGAGGAGAACATCCATGCCGACAGCCTGGTCTACATGATCAGTTCGCTCGGACTGAATCCGCACGAGTGCGAGGCGATGTTCGACGACATCCCGACCATCCGAAAGAAAAACGCGTTCGTCGTGAGCAATTCGCGGGCTCTCCGGCGCGAAATCGACTTGACCCGGACGGAGAACAAGCAGGCCCTGGCGCGCAATATTTTCCTGTTCGGGCAGTGCATGGAAGGTACCCAGTTTTACGGGCTCTTCGGGATGATTCTCTCGCTCTACCGGCAGAACAAATTCCCCGGGATCGGCCAGATGTTCCGCTACACCCTGCGGGACGAATCGAATCACATCGAGCTCTTCCGCAACCTCCTGATGGACCTCGTAGAAGAAAACCCTGATGTCTGGACGAATGCATTCCGGGATGAACTGACCGAACTGATGAAGGAAGCGGTCGCCCTGGAAAAGGAGTTTATCCGCGATTGCCTCCCGGTCAACGCCGTAGGCCTGAGCGCAGAGGAGTTCCAACTCTATATCGACTACATCGCGGACCGCCGGCTCGAAGGGGTCGGACTGGAAGCCCTCCACCCCAGCACCAAAAATCCCTTCCCATGGCTGGCGGAGATGATGGATATCCGCAAAGAACAGAACTTCTTCGAAGGGCGCGTCACCGAATACCAGAAAGCCAGCTCCCTCCTCTCAGTCGACGACGACGAACTCTAGCCTGCATCATTCATGAGCAACCAGCTGAAAACCGCCCGGACCGCTCGCCTGCTGCGTTTAGCGGACAAAACGACTCCAACAAATCTCGGTTTGCTTCCATCCGTTTTCTTCCACGAAACCTCGTAATTAAACGATCCGGGCGGTTTTCGCCACGGTCTTCATGAATAATCCAGGCCGCCCCACGACTCCACGACTCAACCCCTCCACCACTCAACCACTCAACCATCATGATCACCAGACTGTCGTATGAAGAGGATCTCGCGCTGAAGCGCTACGCGGCAACGCCCGCCGACCAGAAACCCCGTTTCGACTGGAGCGATGCGGTGGCCGAAGGCGATCTCTCGGGATCCGACGAAAGCCCCGTTCGGATCCGTTCCAACGGCGAAACGCGCTCCCTTGAAGCCGCAGAGGTTGCGGAGACCATTGGAAGCGCCCTCACCAACCTTCTTCTCTCGCGCAATGAGACGGACATCTTCACCGACCAGAACCGCGAGTTCGTGGCGGAAGTCGCCCGGGTGGTCGCCAGGCGACTGGCCGAACAAACGACGGAGGGCCGCAGGCTCGAGTTGAGCCCGCTGGATTTACATCTGCTGATTGAGAAAACGCTGATCGACCACAACGCCCACGACGTCGCAAAAAGCCTGCTCGCCCAGCGCACACCCGACCTGCCGCACGAGAGCTCGCAGGTGACAGTCCGCGTGATCCGGCGCAACAACCAGGAGGTGCCATGGGACCGGAACAAGATCGAGATCGCGATCCGCAAAGCATTCCTCTCCCTCGAGCGGGACTCGGACGACGCGGTTCCGGTCGCCCAGGCGGTCTCCGATCGCGTCGGGAACCTCGGGGCCCGACGGATTCACATCGAAGAGGTCCAGGATATCGTCCAGGAGGAGCTGATGCGCCTCGGCCACTACAAAGCGGCGGAGGCCTATATCCTCTACCGGGCGCACCGTACACGACTGCGCGAAGAGGAGGCCGATGGCGCGTCGGACGATCGACAGGACTCCATGATCGTCATCACGCTTCCGAACGGAAACACCGAGTTCTGGGACGGCGCAGATCTCAAGCGCCGGATCGATTTCGCAGTCATCGGCCTGGAGTTAAACCTGACCAAGGATGAGATCGAAACGGAACTCCGACGCAGCCTCTATGCGGAGATGACACTGGAAGATCTGCGCAAGACAGTAATTCTCAACGCCAAGGCCCTGATCGAGCGCGACGCCGATTTCTCCAGGTTCGCGGGACGCATGCTCCTCACCTATATCTACGAGGAAGTGCTCGGCTGGGACGTGCTGAAGGACGGGATTGGACGGATCAAGGATTTCCACCGTGCCCGCTTTCGGCGTCATCTCGAACACGGGGTTGAAATCGGACGCTTCTCACCGGTTCTGCTCGACTACGATCTAAACCGCCTGGCTGAAGCGCTCGACCCCGGCGCCGACCTGGACTTCGACTACCTCGGGCTCCAGACGCTGTACGACCGCTACCTGACCGTGGACAAGACCGGCGCACGGCAGCGACGGCTCGAGACGCCCCAGTTCTTCTGGATGCGAGTGGCGATGGGCCTCTTCCAGAGCGAGGAGTGCGACCGCGAGGCGCGAGTCACCTCCCTGTACACGCTCTACAAGAGCCGCAGATTCTGCTCCAGCACCCCAACGCTCTTCAACTCCGGAACTCCGCACAGCCAGTTGTCAAGCTGCTACCTTTACAAAGTCGACGATTCCATCGAATCCATCATGCAGCGCGGCATCGCGGACAACGCCTACCTGAGCAAGTGGGCCGGCGGGCTCGGCGGTTCCTGGACGGCGGTCGGTCGCCGCCCTCCGCCTGCTGCGGCGGCT
>SLNJ01000121.1 GCA_007133065.1 Opitutales bacterium | reverse complement strand
GCGGTCGGTACGAATGCAAATCTGGAGGGACAGCGTCCGCGCCTGTCCGTTCTGCAATCGGGTGTACAACCTCCGGATCCCCCGTTTAGCAGTCCGACTGTCCGACCGTCCGACCGTCCGACCGTCCGACTGTCCGACTGCCCGCAGCAATCGGGTGTGCAACCTCCGGATCCTCCCGGGGTCAGGACGGCGTCTGACCCTCCAGTGTGTGTGACACGCGGTCACGCCGGAGGCTCTGCCGACGCGCTCGTCAATACCTCAGCGATGCGGTGACGTTGACGATATTGTTCGAAAAACTGAGACCGGGCTCGCTCGAGTCATTGTCCATGTACACGTAACCCGCCGAAAGGCGGACGTACTCTTTGGGACGGTAGATCATGCCAAGCTGCAGGTTCCAGGTGTCGTCAACGCGCGTCGAACCCTGATAGCTGGAATTCGTGAAGGTCACGCCGGCATTCCCCAGGACCAGCGGGGTCAACACGTAGGTCACCTCGGCGCCCCCTCCCGTGCGCCGGACTCCGACACCGGTCCCAGAAGTGGTGAAGTCGCGAGTTGCGTTCATCCCGACGAGGGTCTTGCCGCCGGCGCGCCAGTTCAGTTCCGTATCCACCCCCATCGAACCGGTGCGCGGCCCGCCCGCGATCCTGCGCTCCTGCATCCCGATTCGAACCTGACCATCCACCCGCGGAAGCAGTTCCCCCCGCGCGCCGATGTTGATAAAATGATCACGAAAATTCGACCCGATCCCCACATCGGTCTCCCGGTAGCGGTAGCCGGTGCTGAAGTCCAGCTTCTGGGAGTAGGTGTAGTAGAGGTCGAGCGGCGCCTCGTAGGTCGTCCGGTCCACGAAGCCGCGCCCGCCCGAGAGCGCGTCCCGCCGGTGGGTCCGGTAGTTCACGTGGTTGATCCGCCCCCCGGCACCCAAGGAGGACTTCTCGCTCAATCGATACTCGGTTTGGGCGAAGAGGTTCGTCACCTCACGCTCCACCAGGACCTCCTCGAGCGTGAAATCCGGCCGAATATCCTGCGTGTTCTGATCGGTCTGGTACCAGTGCAGATCGACTTCCGCCCGGAACACACGGGAGTCGTAGTGGGAGTCAAAGCGGACGTCCGCGAGCTCGTTATCCAGGTTGCTGTTGTCCGCGTAATAGTTGAGGTGCCCCTGCAGGCGCAATCGCCCGAAAATCTCCGTCTCCCTGCGCCCCAGATTCAATTCCAAGCCCGGCGAGAGAACGAGTTTCGTGTCCGACTCGACATCGCTTTCCGCGTAGAAGAGATTGGATTCATAAATCGTTGAAGCGCTGGAATTGACACGGAGATCCATCCCTTCGGTGATCGAGATCAACGGCGCTGAATGCAAGCTTCCCGACAGGGCGAATAGCATGCAGAACATCAGCCCAATGCAGGCGGCGAATCGTAGTTTCATAGCTCCAGCAGATAGATTGTCGCCCATCGCAAGCCCTGGCGATACGGCTGACCGTAGTGTGAGAGAGGATATCCACTCATAACGGAGATATGCTTCATGGCAAACCAATTCAGTCGTTGATCGCGATGGATTTGAATTGCACGGGAATTCGCCCTCTTGCAAGCTTTTCATCCCAGCCCTTCAACCCGTTCACGTCACGGTGGCCGGGAAGCACTCGGAGAACGGCGGGCCGGAAGGCACACGCATCGTCCATGACCCTTCCCCAGCAACCCACACGGCCGGTACGATTCCTCTCGATCGGAGGGATTGCGGAGCGGCGGCGCACTCCGGCGGGTCGCTGGAGGCTGCACGTCCGCTGGGGCCGGGTTGCGCTCATACTCATCGCGCTGGCCGTGTTGGGATGGACGGCGAAATCCGCCGCGTTGTACTATGTGTTCAAGTGGCAGCGGGGGTTTGACGACATTCGGATTGCCGAGGTGGTGCGCTTTCCCCTCAACCGGGCGACCGTCCGCGAGCGCCTGGGTAACCACCATATCGAGATGGCTCACAACCACCTTGAAGCAGGGGATTACCGATCGGCCAACTACTACGCACGCCTTGGACTGGTGCGCAGTCCGGGGAATGTAGACGGACGGCTCCTGGTCGCTCAGTTTTCCGCGTTCACGCGTCCCGATCTCGCCGTACGGGTCCTGGAGGAGGGCCTGGACTACGCGGGCGAGAATGTCGACTACCTGCGCACCTTCTTGCGATTGCTGCTTCACCTTGAGATGGACGACAAGGTGCGGGCGGTCGCAGCGGAACGGCTGCCATTGGAACCGGAGCTAACGTTGTACAACCGGATGCTGGCGCTTGCCGCGGCGCAGGCAAACTTCCATAGAGGCGCGTACGACCGGGCCGAGGAACTGGTGACCCGGTTTCGCCTGGATACCACAGCGGAGGGGACCGTGCTTTTGAGCCGCATTGATTGGAACCGCGGGCAGCGTGAAAGCGCCGTTCATCGTCTCGAGCGGTTCTCACAGCGTGCACCCGGCCCGGAGATGGATCCGGTCTATGCTCTGATCACCCGATACTATCGCGAGATGGACCGGTTGGACTCGGCCCGGCGATTCGGGATCATTCGATCGCTCCACAACCCGCACTCCGCCCATCCACGGATCGACCTGCTCTACCTCGCGCAGCGGGCCGGGGAGCATGAGCGCGTGGAACGGGAAGCCGCTGAAATCCTGGCGCAGTTCCCCCGTGATCAGGCCGCCCTCCGGGCGCTCGCCGTATTCGCCAAGGATTCCGGGAATACGAAACTTGCGGGCCGTATCTTCGAACAAGCGCGAAATTCGGAGTTTGATCCCGCCGTTTTCAAGCTGCTGCACCTCGAATCCCACATCGTTGCGGGAGCGTTCGAATCGGTCATTCAAGCCTGCAATGAACTGCTGCAGCAAAATCCGGAATGGCTGGAACAACACATGCCGAGCTTCCACAGCCTCCGGTCCATTGCCTACTACGGTGCCGGCAACCGCGATTTGGGGGCTCACTATCTCGATCGTTATCTCCAGTCGGGGACGCTGCGCGTCAACGGTCTCCTCGCGGTATCGCGATACCTCCGTAACCTCGACCTACCCCGAGTCGCACGCCGGGTGCTCTCACACGGGCATCGGATGGAACCATCCAACCAGGCGGCACTCAGCGCAATCGTCGAGCTCGACCTCGAACAGGGCGAGTCCCGGGAGCTGGCGCACAATCTGCGCGAACTCCTACTCTTGCGGCGCCCCTCATACGACCTCCTGCGCCGGGCATACCGGGAACTCTCCAGCGACCGCTTCCTCTTCGCCCCGGAGCGCGAAAACCTCCTGGACAAACTCGGCGCCGCGCTGGCCGAGGCAAATCCACCGCCGGAGCGATGACCCGCGCGCGACATCGGCGCCGGCGCTTTCGCCTTCTCAAAGGGCACCGCTCGGATCGCTCACCAACCCACGGATGGACGGCGTCCCTGCTTGGTGATGTCCTTCACATCCTCCCAGACGGCAAGGCCGGTATCGACTTCGGTCAGCGCGAGCTGGAAGGTGTACGTGACCTGGCGGGTGCGGCCTGCACGCGCCCGATCTTCAAGCAGCTTCCCCGAGAGCGTGAAATAGGGACGCGGACGGATCACCTGTTCATCGCCACTCTCCTCGTACTCCCG
>SLNJ01000100.1 GCA_007133065.1 Opitutales bacterium | reverse complement strand
CGGCCAGGCACGGGAGCCCCCGACTGTAACCGGACGGCAAGTGCCGCCGGGCCATCTGAACCTGTTCTTCGATCAGATGAAAGTTGTCCAACAGCCATTCGGCGGCGGGCGTGATGCGCCCCGGACCGGAATCCACCTCCACCGACGAACGATTAAAAGCCCGAAGCCTCTTCTCGTTCTCATCCAACCGGGCCAAAAGCCCGTAACGCGCCGGCATGCCGCCGACAATCTGCTGCTCCGCCAGACCGAGCGCGTGTTGACCCAGTTGCTCGGGACCGAACAGCTCCGCCCGCAACGGTGCCTCCTCCGCCCGCGACCCGACACTCCTACCTGTCCGACTTCCCCCGCCGAGCAGCCACGGAACCGACGGGAATCTCCATTTGTCTTGGAATTGAATAAAGCAACTCTATCAGTCCGCCGACCCGCCGGCAAGGTGCATATCGGGCCCGAATTCTTACCAGGATCAATACCTTCGCCTCAGAGGGAATATCAGAGATCCACTTTTTGTTGATGATCCCTTTCCCTGAAAAGTGGGTGTCCGGTTTTCTCCTCAAAGAATTGGAGGAGACGAGCTACTGGCTGGAACTCCTCACCGAATCCCGGATCGTGTCAGCCTCCCGAGCCGCGCCAGCGATTCCTGCAAACCCGCCCCAATCGGCACCGGAGAATGAAGCTGCAACGATCCGTCCGACAGCTCAACAACAACCATCCTCCGGCCAATCTCCACGCCCAGAAGAGAATGACTTCCATCAAGAACCCACAACCCCGACGCCACTGCCTGCAACTCTGGCATGCTTGCATTTCTCGATTCAAACGCGAACGAGTTCCATCAGGGGCTCGAATCGGTAAATCGCCGATTGACGGCCGGAGGCTTCGCGCACGGTTTGCAGCAAGCCAGCCTCGAGAAGCAGCCGTGTGAAGCGCATGGCCGTGGGGGCGGAGATTCCGGCCCGGCTGGTGAACCGGCTATTCAGGAAAACCGGGTGAGTGAACACATAGTCAAGAGCCTGAACCGACCACTTTGAGGAGAGCACCTCGGCAAAATGGGGCTTCATGGTCTCGTAGAGGTCGCGGATACGGTTAGCCACCGTCAGGTTGTGGACCGCCTGCTCCGCCACCGCAACCAGGAAAAACTCGCACCACGCGTCCCAGTCGCCGGAGGCAGAGACCTCGCGCATGGTGGTGAGGTAGTCCGCCTTGTGGTCGGCAAAGTATCTGCTGATGTAAAAATGCGGCGCGGATATCGCCCCCTCGGACCAGAGCATGAGGGTAATCAACATCCGCCCCACGCGGCCATTGCCATCCTTGAACGGGTGCAGTGCCTCAAACTCCACGTGGGCGAGGGCGGTGCGCAGCAGGATGGGACGCGACTTGTCGGCGATGAACGCGAAGAGCGTCTCCATAGCGCAGTCGAGCTTCTCGGGGGCGATGGGCACAAAGGCAATCGCGCGGCTGCCGCGCTCGCCAATGTAGTTTTGCTCTGTCTTGAAGGAGCCGGGAGCCTTGGCCGCGCCGCGTCCGAACTGGAGCAATTGCTGATGGATGCTGCGGAGGAGCGATACCGAGAGCGGGCGCCCGTCGCCCATCTGCGCCTGGGCGGTTCGCAGGGCAAGTTGGTAGAGAAAGGTCTCCAAGGTCTCAGAACGGCGCTCGTCATCGGCTTCGGCAACGGGGTCCGCATACTCGGCCTCGAGCTGCATCACCTCGTCCATGGTGCTGATCGTCCCCTCCATTCGCGAGGAGAGAACCGCCTCCTGGTTGCGCAAGGGAGCCAGGAAGATCTCGTTGTTATGCATGCTCTGGAGCATTTGGTCGTATCGGGCTAAAGCATCTGTCGCGGCGAGCAGCGAAGGCAGCAGACGTTCATAGTCCAGCGCAGACGGCGGGAACTTCCTGTCATGGTAAAAGACCGCTTGGCTCAAATCGACTTCCATTTCCAGAATATTTTGATCAAAAACCCGTTTTGTCAATCAAAACCCCTATGTTGTGACCGACAATCGCTGTTGACGCCCACGGATGATAGACAAAGCAAATTGTCCCTCACTTTGGTCGAAACTTGATAAACAAGTCGCTTTGACATGCGTGCGTGAACGTCAAAACGCGTTGTTCGTCAGGTTATGCGGAAAATGACCAACAACCTGACGCTTCTTGCGGCTGGGAGGCAATCCATTCGCGCTACGGTTTGGGGCGACATATCGCCTACCTTGGACTGCGCGCAGCCCTGCTGCCGCTTTCCAATCCGCAGCCTGCTGCGGAAACCCTGTGCAATCCAGGATACCCATTGTTTGGGCGACGCGCCACGGGCGCAATCGCAGATGCTAGATCACCGCCAGTCGTTGGATATCAATAGCGTTTCTCGACTTGTCCCCGGTTTCCAGAAGTGAGGCCGTTGGCCTCGCGGTTCGGTTGGGATGACGGGTTTTGTGGGGGCCTGCGGGTTTGTTGCCACGAAATCGCCATCGCTACCTCAGTTCGTGTAGGTATGCACGCTTTGCGCGGCGGATGGCAGGTAATTCACGCCAAACCAGCAGACAAAGATAACAACGCTGGCGGCGGCAAGATAGAGCAGGGCACGCCGGGGGTGATCACTCCATTCCCGGCGCAGGTGGAAGTAACCGAGGTAGACCGCCCAGGTCAGGAAGGCCCATGTCTCCTTTGGGTCCCATGTCCAGTAGTGTCCCCACGCTTCCTTTGCCCAGACAGCTCCGGCAAGTAATCCCAGGGTGAGAAACCCGAACCCGATCCACAATGAAACCTCCGCCAGTCCAAGATACGGACGTGCCCGTTCTTCTTCCCGGCGCGCGTTCCATGTCCCGAACACCGCGATCGCCGCCGCGTAAACAAGGAACGCGTAGGCAACCAGGTACAGCACCACGTGCGGGACAAACCACGGACTCTGCAGCGCCGGCATCAGGGTGCGGTCATGGGTCTCCGGACGAAGCATTGTGACAAGCAGAAACAGGAAGCCGATCGCCGTCGCGTAGAGAAGAGGCCAACGCCACGGCACGAACCAGTATACCGCCAGCGCCGAGAGTGGCAGCAACAGCCCGAACCACAGCCGCGTCTCACCAAGGGTGCGCATC
Source organism: Opitutales bacterium (assembly GCA_007133065.1). Taxonomy (GTDB): domain Bacteria; phylum Verrucomicrobiota; class Verrucomicrobiia; order Opitutales; family Oceanipulchritudinaceae; genus SLNJ01. Next base: position 10,526 of record SLNJ01000100.1, on the reverse strand, counting down.
GGGGGACGACCCAGCTCGAGCCACAGTCCTCCAATGAACACCACAATCAACGCCGCGCCCGCGAGCACCCACCACTGCGGGCGGCGGACCTGTGGGAAAAAGGAGAGCATCCAAAGCAGTCCCGTCCCGCCGAGGATCCATGGAAATGCGTGCCACGTCATCGATCTTGCGGGGTTTTTGGATTCTGCAATTGACGCACCAGCACGCCGGCCCGCCCGATCGCGAGCACGCTGCCGACCGCCATCAATGCCAGTCCGGCATACACCGCCGGCAACCACGGGTCGCGCACCGCTTCAATCTGTGAGTAGCGTGCGCCGGGGCCTCCCTCCACGTTGTACCCCTTCTGGTACAGCCACCACCCCTCGAATTTGTAAGGGGCATTCACGCGCACGGAGGTCTCAATGGGCTCCCCGGCGGGGGGCACGAGCGTGAACCGGGATTCATACAACCGAACTCGTGGCACCGGCATGGCGAATGCCACCTCTCCCACGCTCACAAAGACCGGAGGCATGACGGAACTGCCGCAGGAAACCCACCCTTCACCCGTGTTTCCATCTGGTGCGGTGACGTGGATGTTCGCTGCGGGGATGGGGTCGTCGCCCGGGACGGACCATGGAGCTGCCGAGGTTGCCTCACGAACAACCACGCGGTAGCCGTCAAGCATTGCACCCTTCCCTTGCCGAAGAGTGAGCGGGTCCGTCCCCGCAGGCAGCAGAACCTCCCCGTTTCTCGAATCGATGAGCGTCAACTGCGCCGGAAAGTACTCGATTGTGAACCGGTGCAAATGGACTGCAAACGGCATTTCGTAGCGGTTTCGCCCCTCCGTGCCTGTCCACGCAAGTTCGCCCTCGCGTACCCATATGTCCAGGCGTGTGACGTCCCCGCTTCCGAACAGTGCGCTCGCGGCCACCACGTACACTCCCACGTGGTTGAACAGGAACAAAGAAGAACCGCGCAGGCCCGCCGAGAGGTGCCTCAGTATACCCCAGCCAAGGTTCGCCAGCAGGAGCAGCATGAGGAAGACAAACGGAGGTGCGTGCATCACTCGCTGCAAAATCGCCGCATCTTCGCCCCTGCCAATTTGCGGCAGGCTTCCGAGGAACACCGCCCACAGGCAGATCATCCCGAGAGTAACCACCGCCAGCCGGCCGCCGCCCAGCGCGTCCATCAACCGCCTCCCGCGTGTCCCGAACCAAACCGCCCCCTGGAATACGAGAAATGCCGCAAGCAGCATGAGGTTGTCCGGCCACACAGGAGCCGGAAATCCGCGCCCGCCCAGCACCGCATCCACGCCGAAACCCGCGACCATGGCGGCGCCGGTTGCAAGAAGCGCGAAACCCCAGGTGTTGCCCAAGGGGAGTTTCATCGATCCATTGCTCCACCGCGAAACGGTCTCGCCATTGCCATCACCGGCGATAGCGGGGTGCGTCCGCTTTGAGCGCGTCCGGAAGCTCCGCTTCCCGTTCCGCCGCCGCTTTGTCCCACTCCGGAAACACCGTCTCCCGTTGCCGGTCCTTGATCGTCCGGATTTCATCTATGTCCAGACCAACATAAGCCTGCGCTTTCGCTTTGGTCGACAGGTCGGGCAGCGGAACCGGTTCGATCACCCCATGGGTGAACAACACCCGGGTGATCGCGTGGCGGGCCGACTCCGTCTTCTGGATCGATGACCCCAGCACTCGAAATGCCTCCACAGGCGCATGAAACCCTACGCTGTTCGCGGCGGCTACCCAGTCCCAACGCCACTGCGCATGCCGGATTTTCGACAGGATCGGCGCCATCTCCTCTTCGGTCGCCCCGGCGTCCCACGCAGCCTTTGCTTCAACATGGGCATGGGCGAGCGATTTTTCGAGCATGACCATCAGTTCCTTGAGCTTGTTTTGTCGCGTGTAGACATCACGAATGAGCGTTTCTTCGCTCTCGCGGTGGCAGACCCCGCACGAGTTCGCCACATCCGCAAGAGGGCTGCGCAAGTGGTGGTCGGTGAACTTCTTGCCCCCCTCGCTCTTATAGGGCATGTGACAATCCGCGCACGAGACTCCGCGTTCGGCATGCACGCCCGTGCGGTACAATTCATAATCGGGATGTTGCGCCTTGAGCATCGGCGCACGGCTGAGCGGATGGATCCAATCGGCAAACTCCCGCTCGTCAAAATACGCTTCCATTTCCTCGGCGCTGTACCCCTTGTCCCACGGGAATACGAGGTAACTCCCTTCTCCCGCGAAGTAGTATTCCACGTGGCACTGGGCGCACACAAGTGATCGCATCTCCTGGTGGGAGGCCTCATTGATGTCTTTGCCGCGGCGTGTAAAGGCCTCCGTCAGTGCCGGGCGGGTGATTCGCAAATCCATGCTGCGCGGGTCGTGACAATCCTGACAGCCAATGTGATTCGCGATCTCGGGCCCCATTTCCATGATGTTGCTCGCGTAGAACTGCGCGGGTCCGATCTCCGCCATTACGCGGGGAACGTCGGTGGACTTGCAGGTCCAGCATGTTCCCGGGAGCGTTTCCACGGTCGTTCGGAGGGATTCCCGCACGTCCTGCACGGCGTAGTAGTGACCGCGCCCCTGCTTGTAGTCGCGCGAGAACGGGTAACCCGCCCACAGCACCGCGCGATACGGATAACGTTCCAGGTAATCAATCTCCGCGGAACCGGCGTGCAGTGTGCGCAGGTTCGTTTCGCGCGTGCGCAGGTAGCTCTCGTATTGCCGGGGAAAATTGACGCCCCATACGGCATTGCGGGGTTCCCAGTCCGCGATCGGTTGAACCAGGTCCACCCGGAAGGTCTCCTGGCGGCGTTCGATAATCGATGCTGCCAGCAGCCCCAGCCCAAACACCACGGCCACCGTGCCCGCGAACAGCATCCACCCCGCCCACGGACGTTGATTCACCAATTCGACGATCGATTTCATATGCGACTCCTCTTCGGTATCTGATAAGCGGATTATTACTTGTGCGCGCCGCCGCCCTCATTCTCGCGTGACGCGCTGCTCGATTCCAAACGTTGCTGCAACCACTCCGGCATCCGAAGCGGGTCCGGAGCGGGCACTCGGGCGTGCGGGGCTGACGCGAGGCTGTTCACGCGCCCATGCGGCACCCCCCGGTGACAGTCCCAGCACCTCCGCTCCTGCGTGTGCGCGCTCCCCGCTACGGCCAGGCTCGTCTCCATCATCTCCCCGTGGCAGCGTACACAGTTCTCCTGCACCACCCGCTCCCCGGTGGAATGCATCCGGATTACCTGCGGCTCCATCCGGAAAGTAAACATGAATGCGTGCCGTGTGCCGTCATACGCCTTGTAGGCATATTTGCGCATAAGGTCCTGTGGCACATGGCAATCATTGCACGTTGCCACCCGGCCGTGGCTGCCCTTTTCCCACGACGCGTATTGCGGGGCCATAATGTGGCAGTTCACGCAAGCGGACGGGTCTTCGGTCAGGTAACTCGTAGCCCGGGAAATATGAAGCGTCATCGCCACCAGCCCGACCAGGACCCCCAACACCAACAGCACCGGCAGAAGCCACTGCCGCGGCGGGCGCACCAACCGTACCAGTTCAGGCAAATGCTCATGCCTGTGCCGAAACACCCTCATCTCGGAGCCCCTCCTACCAAGCGCTGCAACCCAGGCTCACTCCTGAGCGCCCAAACCCAATACAGAGCCTCGGCACCCCCGTACGACACCCACACCACTTCAGATGCCTTCGCCTCCGGCAATCGGCCTGACAGACACCACATCATGAGCGCAATCAGGAACTCCTTCCAGCAGTAAATCAAGACAAACCGGTCATCAAAACCGCCGGAGGCGCACACGCGCTCCGGTCCCGGCGATTTCCGCTGCTTCGGCCGCCATCCCTGTCACCGTGTAAACGCCCGTGTTGCAGACACCCACGCTTCCCACATCCGCCGGCAGCCGAATTTCCTGTGTATCTCGACGCGCTACGCTGCCTGGAAATGGTTCTGACCGTGGGCCGTCGACTACGCGGAACACAGGGAACCGCCGATCACGCGTGCACGCCGTCCCTGCCGGTGGGCCAAGCTCAGGCGTATCGGTTCAAACAGGGGACGCAGCTAACCGCGGCAGGCTGGTATTCCAGTCGTTCGCGGGAAATATCTTTTCCGCACAGCTCACAGCTGCCGTAACGACCGGCGTCGATTCTGCCGAGGGCCATGCGCAGGTTTTCCATTTCCTCCCGGAGCCGACGCTGGGCGGCAAGGGACATCTGCTGCATCTGCATCGAATCGAGTCGGGAAAGGCGACCAATCGCAACATCGGGCGAGACCGCTTTGGTGTCCTCGCTGGAGGATTTTTCAAGGCCCTTCTCTATCTCCTCCATGCGCTCCAGGATGATCGGGCGGAAGCTCTCCTGTGATGCCTTGTCCATGGTCCGAAACTCTATTCGCCCACACGCTTCCGACAAGGGAAAAGGGTGGACCCCACCGCGTCCCTCAGTGCACCCTCCAGGCTGCCAGAAATCGGCACGGCCGGATTGAGTGTGGTTAATCTTGTTCAAAGCGAGCGTATAATCTTCTTCAACTAGTCGGGCTCCCCTACGACGATCGCCCAGTCCGAGCGGTGGGGCAATTCGAGGGACACGTGTAGATCCGGGTTCAGCAATCCGAGTGCGTGCTCGCTGTATTGTGACCGGGTGTCAACGGCGTATGCCTGCCTCGGCGCGTTCATCTCGCTCAGGTCCATTCGGATCGAATCGTTGTCCTCGATGTAGAACACGTAGAATGTGTGGGCTCCATTTCTGACGCAGACGTTGATCGGAGTCCCGCCCTCGGGAGCGAGAAACAAATCGCCAACTTCGTTGCCGGTCAACCCATTCTCACGGACAAGCTGATACGAGAAACGGGACTCGCCGAACCAGAATCGGCGATACGTAGCGATCGCCTCCTGGATATCGACGGTAAAAGCAACGTCCTGAATCACGCCCTGAGCCCCGTTATCATATGGCCTCGAAGCCTGAACGTCGCGAGCCGGGAGCAAGTTCCCCCAGATATTCGCAACGCCACCCGGCATTGTGGAATGCCAGAGCCCGCGGATTGTCATCTCGGGTGTGTAGTCTTTATTCTGAAACACCGGGTGCTCGCGAATTCGGAAGCGATCCTCCTGGAACTGCGGTTTGTCGATCGCATGCGCGACGATATCGAAACGATTACCGCCGGCATCGGGGGCTCGAAGGCCCCACTCCGCAAAGGGTTGATTGAGCTCTACCGTCCGCTCTTCGAAATCAAGCGCCCGGTTTTCCCGCGTATCCGAAACGCCGGCGCTTCCAGGTGCATGATTCGAAGCAGGATCATCGGGCACCTGTTCGCTCGACGGTCCCGCAGCGCTCGCAAGCCCCCCGGTGAGCGCCCCGAAAACCAAGGCCATCACGGGGATCGTGATCGTGAACCACCCCCCTCGGGTTCTGATTCTGTATTTCATATCATCGACCCTGAATGGATGAACCGCCATCACAAGAAGATTTCATTCCCGACAGCGCCCGATGCCACATACCGACACCCGACTCGATGCGCGTCAGCAATCGGACGATTTGGCGTTTCCCTCTTCGATAATCCTGGTGTGCTTTCGCATCTGCTCGTTCGGGGAGAGGCGTGCCCTCTTTCCGCTGGCGGTTGTCAGCCGACCCAGCGTGACCACCCGGCAGGGCGCCAGTGCGTGTGGCCGTTCCGGGGGCGGGGGGAGCTCTGTGTCGCGAGCAGGATCCCCATCTGGATCGGAGAAAAGGTACATTCCTTCGTAGCCGTCGATATGGTTTCGATCGTCGACAAAGAGCCGATCGATGGAAACCGAGCTCGGCAGGTAACATGGGTAGCCGAAATCATGCATGCCGTCGTTGACGGCCGCTATCAGATACGGCTGGCAGGGCTCACCACACGCAGGAATCCATCGGCTATTGCGGATAGCGACCTCGCCCTCCCAGGTGCTGCCATAGTCACCGCGCAAGCTGACCAGCGCCCTTCCGTAAAGCGTGGAATTCTCGACAAGCAACGTGCCGCGTCCGATCGCGTTCAATCCGGCGTGCCCGAGGGTTGATCGGCGGATGATGTAGGAGCCGGAAACGCCCATGTGCGAATCCATTCGGGAAAGGACGCACTCCTCCAGGAGGATATTCTTGCAGAAGTTCGTCGCCATCACGCCCCACCGGGTGCGGTCCAGAATGTGATTCATCCGGCAACCAACGAGCCTGAGGTTTACGACCTCGTTGGCATGGAGATCGTACGTTCCCATGCTCACCGGTTTTCCGGCGCTTCCGATAGTCATGTAGGTTTTGTGTCCCGAAACGAAACAATCACGCAGTGTGATATCGGCGCATTGCGCTATGTCGAGGAAGCCGCGATATGGATGCCCCACGGCCGTTTCACCGACCACATAGTGGGTCAGCCCGGCGACTTCTGTGTTGGAGCGGGTGATCCGAATGTTCCGCGCCCAATAGTTGTAGCCGGTTTCCTGCTTCATGCTGTTCGCGACGGTGGTGAAAACGCCCCCCCGTAGGAAAAGTGTTGTTGCATCGACGGGCCGGACAATAATCTCTGTGATCGTCTCGTAGTTCCAGTCGATCGCACCTTCCACCGACCCGTTCTGACGAAGAACAAAACAATCCCGCTGGGGCACCCCACGGTTTTGATTCAGACCGCGGCGGATGTAGCGCCGGACACGATCGTTTCTGACCGCGACATAGCAGTCCCGCCGGGGCCGCACTGGCACCTGCGCCTGGTCGCGTCTCAGTCGGTCAATCGGGACAGACTCCGCATCAAGCAACGAACACACTTCGAAAATGGAGGCCTTGTGGTCCTCCACATCCGTGTCGTCGATGGTGAAACGGGATGTATTCCAATCCGTATCGGTCGCGATTTTAACGGTCAAAGCCCGGCGGCCGAGGTGATAGGTTGCCTGGGGATGCGAGCGCACACGCAAGCCCCGAGCGTTAGCGTGCTCGTGAGCCGCGCAGATCGCGTCCAGGTCATCGGTTACACCATCCCCGGTTGCTCCGAATTCTTCGTATGTCACAACTTGAGCCATATACCGGTAGATAGACCGGCCTGCACCCGCTCGCGAGCACCAATTCCCGATCGTCCGGCATTGACCCGTCCGAGACAGTCGCCGTTGAGGCGGCAGGCGGCCGGATTCTCTCTCTGATGCAGAATCAGGTGCGCGGCGATCGGCAATCGAACACCACGCTCGGCAAGGTCTAAATAGAATTCTCGTTCCATAACGGTCCCAGTGAAGTGAGGTTGGGTGAAAGAGCTGGTTCGCACCGGAGAACCGCGGGTTCACCCATAGCTCGCCACGCTTATTAACTCCGGCCCACCCCTCAGAAAGTCTTATCCGTTGCTCTTGGACTGAGGCAGCCTGATGCCGCTTTCCAATCCGCAGCATGCTGCGAAAACCCCGCGCGGAAGGGCGAGGTAGCAATCCTCCTGTGCCCCGGAAGGGCAACAAGCCGCCGACTAATGAGCGAACCGAAGTCCCGTCTTCCGTCCCTCCGCCTTCCGCCCTTAAATGAATTGCAATTTCTCTGATAATCGAACAGGTTACACCTGCACGTGTTGGCAGTACTACAGGTACAATCAAACCACTGAACAAATCAGTGCAAATGAGCGAAGATCAGGTGACGGGTGAGAATAAAGTACGGATCGACAAGTGGCTCTGGGCGGTGCGGCTTTACAAGACGCGCTCCCTTGCCGCTGCCGCCTGCTCGTCGGGGAATGTGACGATCGAGGGAACCCGTGCGAAGGCATCGCGCGGGTTGACGGGTGGCGAAGTGATCCTGATTCGAGGCAATGGATTGACCCGGACGTTTCGAGTCAAAGCGCTGACCGACCGGCGAATGGGCGCCGCCCGGACGCCGGACTATATGGAGGATCTCACCCCCGTTTCGGAGTACGAACGGCGGGACGAAGAAGTAGCGGCCAATCCCTACCGCCGGGCCAAAGGCGAAGGCCGCCCCACGAAACGGGACCGGCGGATTCTTGACCTGATTCGCGGTACGGAGTGAAGAACTTCGAAGTCTCCAGATCCGTCAACGGTTCAAAACTCCCCCGCCGAGAAAACTCAACAGCCGTCCCCACCGCTTTCCGTTTGGGGTGACATGCTTCTGAGTCCCGCCCTGCGGGGTCACCCCGGTCCAAAGCTGCGACATGTCGCAGCACTCCAGGGTCCCCTGTCATCCGCCCCCGCCCCTCTCACTCTGTCTCCCGCTCCCCTCCCCACTTTCACTCCGCCGTCATCCGCCCTCCGCTTTCGTCATCGGCCTGCCGCGGCGCGGTCGAGGAGGACCTCAATATCCGGGTGATCGCGGAGCAGGGAGACCGGCAGGGCGGGAGTTGGCACGGTTGAAGACAAGCGCGCGGTGATCGGCGCCGTTTCCCGGGCGCCGGCCATCAGGATAACCTTTGCGGTTTGTTTCAGGGCAGAGATGCTGACCGTCATGCCCTGGGCCACGGCGCGGGGCTCGCCAAAATACTTTGCGCTGACCCGGCGGGTCGTCTCGTCGAGTTGCGCGACATGGCATGGAGCGTCCTCGGAACCGATGTCGTCAGGTTCGTTGAACCCGATATGTCCATTCATACCAACGCCGAGAACGGTCAAGTCGATCCCGCCGTGGCGGGCGATCCATTCCCCAACACGGGCGCACTCCCGCCCGGGATCGCCGAAGCCGTCGAACACGACGATGCGCTGTCCGGGGATACCGGCGGGAGCGTAGAATGCATCCCGCATGACCTGGATGCACGACCCGCGGTCATCGTAGCCGAGACCGACCCACTCATCGAGACCCACATAGTAAACTGAAGCGAGGTTGACCAACCGTTGTTGCTGCATCTCGATCAGGCGGCGGTACGCGTCGAGCGGCGTGTCGCCGGCCGCGAGACAGAGCAGGGCTCCAGGGTTCCCGTTGATCCAGGTCGCGATACTCGAAGCAACCGCCTCAGACAACGTGCTGTGATCGTCGTGGACGTGAAACCTCATGAGCGCCGATCCCATGGTCTGGAATCACCACGTCAACTCAGGAAGTATGTCGGACTGGATCCTCCACATCTCGTCGATCAGCGCCACGGCGTTGTTGTAACTGGACACGGTCGGGTCGAGCAGGAGAGCCTGCAGGAGCTTCATGCGGGACTTCTCGTGATAGGCCTGGATCAGCAGGTCGTGAATCGCCCCCTGTTGGTTGATCATGGCGCGAATCGCGGTGGGCAGCGCCTCGGTCGTGCAGGGGTGGAGCCCTTGCCCGTCGACCATCGCCGGCACTTCGACCGCCATGTCGGGGAGCAGCCCGGGGGCATACCCCTTGTTGGCTACGTTGACCGCGCCGATGCGAACCGGCTCGTTGAACAGCATCGCCTCGATGATGTTGACTCCAAACTCGCGCGAGCGCGTGAGTTGCTTTTCAGGATCGAACCTCGCGGTGTACGCCGGATCCCCTGCCGTGGGGTTGGCGTCCGGCGGGAACAGCTTGCGCGCGGTCGGGTTGCGGCCAAAAGAGTAGACGAACTCCGGGGTCTCGCCGCCCGTCCACGGTTTGTCATGCACCGGGTCATGAAAATACTGAATGAGGGCGCTGGCGAGATAGGCGTCGCTCCAGGCGATGTATTCGCCGATGTGGTTGGTGCCGGGGTATGACCACAGCCCATATGTGCGGAACATGATCCGGGTGAGGGCGAACTCATCCCAACCGGCGAGCCAGTCGGCCTTGCGCTCCTTATCGCGAAGCAGCGGATAGAGGTCTTCGCCGGTCTCCCGATGGCGGATCCTGGTGAACCATCCAAAGTGGTTCAGGCCGGTGGCTTCGACGGAGATCTGCTCCCTGGGGATCTCCAGAAACTTCGCCAATTGGTCGATGCCCATCTGCTCGCCGTGACACAAACCCACGACGTTCACCTTCGACAGCTTCGTTATGGCCTCGATGAGTTTCGCTTCGGGATTCGTGTAGTTGAGCAACCACGCCTCGGGGCAACCCGCCTCCATTGCGTGGGCGACCTCAAGCATTGGCCCGACGTTGCGCAGGAAGTGAAACATGCCGCCGGGACCGCCGTTTTCGCCATAGACCTGACGAAAGCCGTAGCGACGGGGCACATGAAAATCCTGTGACCAGTAGTGGTAACGCTTCTTCTCAATCGCGGTGATCACATAGTCGGCCCCCTCCACCGAAGCACCCAGGTCCGTGGTCTCCGAAACCTTTACGTTACGGTTCAATCGCTCAACCGCATTGCGTGCAAAGCTCGCGCTCACCGCCAGGGCGTCGGCGGAGATGTCCATGAGGACCAGATTGATCTCAACCTGCGCGAGTTTCTCGCTCAACAGGATGTCAGCCACAGTCGCGGGGCAAAAGCAGATGCTGCCGGCGCCGATGATCGTGATCTTGATTCTGTCTGTCTTGTTGCTCATCCCGTTTCCCTTTGTTGTTATCCCTGGAGTCCCGATCCCTGTGGCACTCATGACTTGGTTCGGACTCGGCACAATTCCGTCGTCGTGAATCCTCCGGAGTCCACGTCCGAAACACGAACCTGAAGGCTTGTATCGT
>SLNJ01000132.1 GCA_007133065.1 Opitutales bacterium | reverse complement strand
GCTTGATGACTTCGGCTTTCGCGTCAGTCTGTTCATTCGACGTGGGAGGTATGGTTGTTTTTTTCATCAGCCGTCAGGGTCTGCGGATCATTCCCGCCTGACAACTCCCATGTCATCTTTTGCGGCCTGGGCGTTGAAAATGTCAAAAGCATTTGCTTTTGAACACACTTCTTTCCGGAATTGCCTGATATTAACCCCATCTTATTGTGAATTAATATCTTATGTTCGACCGGCGAGCGTCGTTCCGGCCGGACGATCTTTGGGGGTCCCAGAGCCGACATGGGTATCCCAGAGCCGGCTTATCTCGGCTACCCCTATCGCCGCAGCCGATGGATCCAATCACGTCACGTACCGCGAGCACTTGGGCCCGGTGGTACAGGTCGACGAAGGGTGGATGTATGCTCACTCCTGCGACATACGGAGGCGGAAAAAGCGAGTCTCTTCGCCGGTGTCTTCGGGGGCGGAAAAGACGGCGGAGTGGACGCCTTGGCCGTCCTGGTTTTCTTCAAGCGGAGAGGCGGGCGCCCAATCATCCAGGTCGGTGCTTTCCTCGAGCTGGAATGCGAACAGGTCGGCGTAATCGGAGGGGTATTCCCATTGGAGAGCGATTTTGCCGTCGGGTCGTTGTGCCACTTCGATCGAGGGCGGGGAGAGATCGACGGGCTCAACCCCTGGGATGGGCGCTCCGGTGCGCGGGTCAGCGCCGTGGAGGTAGCTCTGCAGGTTGGAGTATCCATTGTGACCGGGGTCAGCGAAGGGATCGATACCGCGCTCGCCGAAGTACAGCTTTTCCCATTCGTCGGGGAGGAAATTTCCGGCGCCGTCCTCGCCAGGGGTCGTGGGGAGAATAACGAGGTGGAGGGCGAGCACTTCCACGGCCTCCCCTTGCCCGCAATTTGCGGGGGCGTCCACGTCGGCAAAGCCGGTGATGTGCAGCTCGGCGCCGGGGGGCAGGCGGAGCGTGCGGTCGAAACGGTAGGGACGGCCGCGATCGTCGATGAGTTGCAAGGCGGCACCGGTGACGGCGTCCTCGACATTGCGGCACGGTTCCTCGAAGGTGTCGGCGAGCACGAGCGCTTCATGCTCGGTGGCGATTCGTTCGGTAAAGGCTTCTTCCGCGAGGGAGAGCGCTCCCTCCCAAGCCTCCTGGAGTTGGGCTTCGTCCAGGCCGGTGTGCTCCGGGTAGGGATCGGGAAGCTCCCCTCCTCTTTCCAGGAAGTGCCGGAAGGCGTCCAGGGGCCGGGGCGGGGTCGATTGCTCTGGCTGGTACTGCAATGCCCGTGTGCGATAAATGTCGCGAATCAAATCCCGGACGGCCTGCTCATCGGGGCCGTTGCCGTTCTCAACGGCGTCGAGGAGGGCGGCATGGGCGTCGGGCAAGTGGTAGTAGGCTGTTTCCAGGAGGTCGTCCCCGGCGCGAGGCCGGGAGAGGGCGTGCAGTTCGTCACGGGTGAAGGGAGAGCGGCCGGAGTCGCCGAGCCGGTGGGGAGTCGCGGTGCGCGGGGCGGAGGCTTCCCCGCCGTTCCGTTCCTCCAGGAGGGTGGCGAGTTCGTGTTCGAAGAGGGCCGTGACAAACGTGCTTTCCCAGGACAAATTCCAATCAACGACCTTCCGCCGGTGTTCGTCCAGGGTCTGGAGGGCGGCCTGACGCCAGGCTTCAGCCTCTTCGGCGAGGGAACCACCCGAGGGGGCGTAATCGACCTCCGGGAGGTCGAGGGCTGGCGGTGGAAAGAGCCCGGTCATTTCATGGCCCCGCCACCCTTCCGCGGCCGGGTCGGTTTCGAAAACCGAGGGCGTCGATGCGTTGAAGAAAAACAGGACTCCGGCGGGGTCGATCCGGGAAAGCCGTGCGCCGGCGACGCCGTGCGGGCCGGTCGGGACAGTCGGGTGGATTGCCGCGCCCGTGTAGGAATTGCCGCGGAGATCATGGACACGGATTTCCTCTCCCGTGGCCGCGCCGGCCATGTCCAGAGAGGGGAGTTCCTCCGCGTCGGGGAAAACCGGATACGCGCGGGCGTCGAAAACCGCTCCCGTGTCGATGCGTTCCCCCCCGGGGGTGTCGTCGGGATCGAGCGGGTCGCTGCCGCGCAGGATTTCTTCCAGATCGCTGTGTCCGCTGGCGGTGGTGTCGGGCTGACCGAAGGGGTCGAGTCCGTAATGGTCGCGCACGAAGTCGGGCACCCCGTCCCGGTTGGAGTCGAATTCGTGGAAATCCCCGCTGAACGTGTAGGCGGCCGCTTTCACGGCGGTCATGCGCCCGGGGTCGGATGTCGACAGGGCAAAATAGCGCACTTCGGTGTCGCGGAAGACGGTGGGCGGGCGGGCCGGATCGTAAACCTTCCATGCGTCTCCGGGTTCGCGCTGGTAGCGGATTGCGCTCTCCGCTTCCGGGATGGTGGTGGAAAACGAGAGGCGAACGGGCTCGTGGTAGGCGCCGGCGGGCGGTTCGATCAACACGGAATCGGGTTTGCGGGCGCCCGTTGGGGCGAGGTGGGCGACGGACATATCCGGGGCGATTTGATTGGGGAGGAAGAATCCGACCGCCGACGGGGCATCGCCCACCGTTTCGGTCGTCGGGGCGCCCAGGCCTGCGTGTTCCCCTAGAAATTCCTCGCCTGCCGCTTCCACGGCGCCCGCCTGAAGGGTGCCGTCGATCGTCCAATCCCGGTAGCGGTAGTATTCGAGGGGCGCGGCCATGGGATCGGTGAAGGGGTGGTTGTCGTAGCCGATGAGGTTGGGGAAACGCTGGGTTTCGTCCAAGCCGGGGAGGTCCCCTTCCGCCCGGAGGGAGTAGCTGCCGTCGGATTCCCGCCGGTAATCCTGGAAGCCCACAGCCGGGCCGCCGGAGGGTCCGGTAAAGAGCGTGAAGCCGCCTTCTCCGTCAGGCAGCGCGCCGAGGAAAACCTCGCCGGAGGGCGCGGCGACGGTCTCCAGCTGCACCGGGCAACCCTCCGGGTCCTCGACGGCGTGGATGGCGGCCTCCGGGCTGTCCGAGAAAAGGATGAGGATGCGTCCGGGCTCATCCGGTCCGCTTCGGTCCTCCAGGGTTTGCACCATGGCAATCCCCTCGGAAAAGGTGCAACCCCGGTCGTCCGCGAGGTGGAAGTACAGGGGGTGGTCGGCGGGAGGCGGGGGTGGTTCCAACACGATATGGTAGAGCCGGTTGTCCCCCTTCCGCCACGTCAGGAGAGAGGTGTCTTGCGAGGGCAGGAAGACCCCGGGTTCGAAGCGCGGGTGCCCGCCCGCCCCGGAGGCGGCGACTTCGAACACGCTGCCTCCTCCGGTGTTGTGCGCCAGGAAAAACGCGCCGTCGGTGGTTTCCCCGGAGTGCAGGCTGAGGTCGCCGGCCAGATCGGGGTGACGCACCGCGCCCAGGGTCCGGACCTGGTCCATCGAGAGACTTTGGTCGGCGAGGCCGTCGATCGACCCTCCGTTTCCGGGATCGAAGGCGAGGAAATCGATCCAGTGGGAGGGCGTGCCGGGGCCGGTGGCGTTGAAGGCGGTAATGAGGGCAAGGTGGTCGGCTTCCCCGGAGTCGGCGGAATCGAACACCCCGGAGGCGATCCGGGCGGGCCCGGGCCGGGGCGAATCCAGCCTGCGGGGATGGTTCCCGGGGCTCGGCACGGGGGCGACCAGGGTCAATAAATTGGCTTCGCGGTGGACCACGACTATTTCCTGGTGATCGACGGAGCGAAAATAACCCGCCGTGGCGCCGTCCGCCCCGGGCAATCCGGTCCTCCGGCTCTCCATCTCCCATTCGGGGGCGCCGTCGGCCCCGCGGAAGGCCTGGCGGTAAAGGCCCGTGGAGCGGTCCACGATGACGGGATGCTCCCGGCCGTCTCCTGTAAAATCGCCCCGGAGGAAGATCTCCCGTTCCGTGAAGTGGGCCTGGCCGGGTTGGGAGAGTTCCTGGGCGGGAATCCAAGCGGGCGCCCCCGCCCAAAAAAGGAGCGCGAGAAGGGAGGCGGGAAAGGTTCTGGACAGGTTCATGGGAAGTTCTGTTGGGTGGGGTTCAGGAGTCAGGAGCATGGGCCTTCTGCCAACCTACCAAATCTTCGAATGTCATCGCCGGATCTCTCATTCTGGCTCCTGGATTCTGACTACTGAATCCCTGCGTATTCACTTTGGTTGCCGTGTCATTCGGGTTCAATGAGTTCGCCTGGGGATGGCGTTTCGGGTTCAATCGGTTCGCCTGGGGAAGGCGTTTCCAATTCCGGAATGGTTTCCATGGGCGGGACGGGATAGACCCTGCCGATTTCGCCGTCGTCCCGGACGGAGACCAGGAGGTAGCGGTAGGTGGCGCCGAGGACGATGGATTGGTTGTCCATGAGGAAAAGATCGTGGGTGAAATCCAGATCCGATATGATTTCGTCCTCTTCTTTGACGCGGACGGCGATGAAGGGGTCCTGCAGGGCATTGAAATTGGGTGCCCGGTCGCCCATATCAACGCTCTGGTAGGCGATTTCCCGGATCAGCGGCGAGACTTGCACCAAATCCCCGGATACCTCGGGGAATAAGGCGCTCGGCACTTGGTAACGGTAGAGGACGGCGGGCAGCAGCGACCGGTCCGTGGAGGGGTCGTCGGAGACGCGGTCCCGGGCATTGGGGGTGAAAACGCCGTCGGCAGGATTGAACCCATAAGGCAACGGGTAGGGAAACGTGTCGGGCATGGGCGCCGGCTCTCCATCATGGATAAAGCGGAATTCCCCGATGCGGACGCCGGCGCCGATCATGGGCCCGGTGAACTCCTCCGGCCTGAGCAAGCGCGCCTGCAGCCGGGAGGATTCGGAGTCGGCCACGCCGACCCGGGGAAGGGCCGGCCAGGGAACCGTGACAGCGACGTCGTCCGGGGGCGGGGTCCACTGAAACGCTTCCGCGTTGCTGGGCTCGCCGCGGGGCCGTTCCGCCACGGCGGGCCGATTCTCTTCCTGCTGCGCCGGGCGTCCCTCATAGGGGCCGTCGCCGGCGGCGCGCACGAGGATGGTGTACTCTTCCCCGCCCGGGAACGCTGCTTCGACGGAAAACTCCGGTCCATCCTGCTCGAGGTTGAAACCGACCCGTCCGGTGTCATAGACAAAGAAATCCAGGTCCGGGTGGCCGGACAACCGCTCGGGGGTGTCGCTCCGGCGCTTGGAGAGGTCCGGACTGATCTCTTCGGGGGGTGGGCCGTTATCCCCGGCGACGAGAACCTCGAAACGCTCCACTCCCTCGGGCGGACTGAACCAGGTGATCCGTGCCTGGCCGTCTGCTTCCGAGCCAAAGGGCTGCACGGGGAAAAGCATTGGGGTGGGAAGGTCTTGCGTGCCCTCGATTTCCACGCATCCGGCCGGGGAGAGGGGGCCGGGATTGCCTTCGTCGTCGAGAGTCTGGACGAAATAACAGGCCGGGCCGCCGCGGGCGGGAAGCGAGCAGTCCTGCCACTCGAGCGCCCCCCCCGCATCGGGTTCCCGCATCTCCTGGTGGACGAGTTCCAGGTCGCCCTGCCCGAGCCGCCGGTAGATGCGCCATTCCGCCGCCCGGCTTTCAGCCCCGAGGTCCACTTCGAGATCGAGGCAAATGATTTCCCCGGTTTCCGGATCGTGGGAGAAATGGACGTCTGGATCGGTTTCCTCCAGGGCGTGCCCGGTCTCGATGTCGGCATGGTACACCACTTCCGCGATGTTGCCCTCGGTGGCGACGGCGTAGCCTTGTATGTTGCCGAATTCCTCGATCAACTGCGCGGGGACCAGCCCGGAACCGCCCGCCTTGCTCACGATAAAGAGAAAACGGTTTTCCAGGGGATTGAATGCCTCCATGTAGTGGTCGGGAATGGAGAAATCCACCGAGACGGTCTCCTCTTGCCCGAAATCCACGCGCCCGAGGTCCAACCCCTCGAAAGGAATGTCGGGAGCGAAGGGAATCAGCTGGAACTCCGCCCATTCGACTCCGGGATGGTGCCGTTGGACGGTGGCCCGGTAATTCCGGTTTTGGGAATACGCCCCTTCCTCGTCCAGATTGACGAAGCCCTCTTCTTTTGCGCCCGGATGGGCCAGGGATAGGTGGATGGCCCGCAAGGTCGGCACGATTTGCGCCTGAGCGGCGCCGGGGCCGTCCCGCCGCCGCAGGACGCCCCACGCCGGCGTCCCGTGGCCGGAGAGGTTACTCTGCACCAGGCTGTCCGGGTCATCACAGGCGGAGTCCTCGGCCGCCCGGACAGTGTAGAGCCACGGCACCCCGTAATCGTCGGGAGCGGAGGGAAAGGCGGCGGAAGCGCCGGTCGGCGCGCCCGTTCCGTCGTCCAGGTACTGGAGCACCTCCCCCCCGTCGGCATCGATGGGACCGGCGATGAGGTGCGCCTCGGTGCGAAAGTCCTCCAGGGTGGCGGCCTGCATTTCCCCGATGTCGGCAAAGCGGAAGACGTAGTAGGCGTCGGCGTCGGCGTCGCTTTCCCAATGAATCGCGAGATGGTGGTCCGCTTCGCCGCTGCCTTCGTCGTATTCATAGGCGTTTTCGACCCAGACCCGGGAGGGAGCATTGGGGGGGATGCGGGAGCACATGATGACGTGGACGCCGACGGAGACCCGTCCGTCGCGGCCGAGAAGGTCGCGCGCGGTGAGGAAGTAGTAGAAGGCGTCTCCATCCTCGAACGGTTCCCCTTCGTGAAAGCGCCGGTTGTCGTCGAGGAAAAAGTGGAAGGGGTCCGTGTTCGGCGGGAGGTCGTTCTCCTCCGGAAGACTCATTTCGATGACCTCCTCGTGGGTGAGGTCGCGGTCGGTGAGAATCGGGATCTGGTTGACCCGGACGATTGCAGGGGCGGCTTCGTCTTCGGCGAAAGCGGCGAGGATCTCGGAGTCCTCCGGGGGTGAGTCCACCCACCCGTTGGCGATCGCCTCCTCCTCTTCGATACGGTAGAGGTTGAACCCGTAATGCAGGGGGGCGCGTTTGCGCAAGGCATCCGGTTCCGCCCAGAGAAAGCGGGCGTTAAGGTGAGCTCGCGCGCTCTCCACTTCCACCACCACGGGAGGCCCGGGGGCGGGCAGGTAGCGGTCCGCCGGGTTGGTGGGATCGACCGTGACCCGCCCGATCACCTCCCGGCTTTCCCCGGCGGAAGCGTCCCAGCGCCGGATTTCAAACGTGGTGGGGCTGCCGGAGGGGATTGGTTCGGCGAAGGCGCGTCCGATGCAGAGATTGAGCACGGGATGCATCTTGGCCACCCAGATGACATCCTCGCGCACTTCGGCGTCGCCGGGGGCAGTAGCGAGCAAGGCGGAGATTTTTTCGTGGAGGGGAATGTCGATATCCCCTGCCGCGTCTTCGAGGACCTCGCCAAAAATCTCGTCGATGTGGTGTTCGAGCAGCACCGGATCGTCATTCACATGGGGAGCGAGTCCGACGACGGATTGGATGGTGAGCGGGTCGGTAATCCACCCGGCCACCGACCGGCGTTCGAATTGTCCGGGATCCTCGGGGAATCCCTCCTTGCGGAAGACCGCCACCGGTCCTTCGTCCAGGATTCCCTCAAGGGATTGCTGCCAGGTCACATAAGCCCAGGTCTCCCCGGATTCCGGGCTTGTGTGAAACGTGCCGGCCGACATGACGACGGCTTCCTCCGGGTCGGACGCAAGCGCGAGCGCCGGAAGGACGGCGGCGAAAAGTGCCTGCAAGGCGGATCGGAAAATGCGATGTGGGTTCATGGATTCCAGGGTTCAATCTCTGCTGACGTCCCAGCTGTTGTCGACGTAGCTGGCGGAGACTTCGTAGGTCTTGGTTTTCCGAAGGGGGCGCTTCCCGATGGTGCCCTCGATCTTTCCGGTGCCGTGGAGGGCGACGCCTCCCGGGCCGGTGCCGGTCTTGGAGCCGACCATGGTGATCTCGCCGGTCACGCTGACCAGACAGACGACCCGTCCGGTAAGTCCGGCGTGCAATTTTCCGCCCACGGTCGGGCCTTCGACGAACATGAAGACCCCAGCCCCCATGCTGGCAGTGAGGTCGAGCATGCAGCTCGCCGGGACGCCGAGCACGGCCTCGATCAGGGGAATGGAGGCTTCTCCATAGACGTAGGCGCCGGTGAAGTGCGGGTCGGGGTCACCGAGAACCTCCGCCACGTCCCGGTCCCAGATGAGGATGGGAGTGAGGTCGCAGGCGCGCCCGAAGAACACCCCGCCGAACATGGCATAATCGTTTAGTTCCAGCCCCATGGCGGCGCTTATGAAGGCTTCGTCCAGGGTGGTTCCGCTTTCGCCTCCGCTGTGGCTGAAGGCCATGGCGGCAGCGAGGTCGGTGATGGCGAAGGTCTCGTAATCGACGGTCCCTTCGGTGATGGCAAACGATCCGCCCAGTCCGGTGGGCAGGGGGTAAGCGCCGCTTGTGTCGAAAGAGAAGCGGGTTTCGATGTCGGCCCGCAGATCCGGGCTGAGCCAGTCCAGGGGCATGTCCACCGCCCCGATCGTGGTCTCCACGGCGCGTCCGCCGGCCTCGACCTGGCAGCCCCCGGAACCATCGGCCCGCTGCTGCCGGATTTGCAGGTAGGCCTGGATTTGCAGTTCCGTGCCCAACTCGAAGAGGAAATCGCCGTCCAGGCGGAGGAGGCGGAGGGCGTCGTCCTGGATGTGGGCGTGGCCGACGATATTGGCGGCGCCCATTTTGTCGCTGAAGGCCCCGGCCATTTCGTTGATATGGTCCTCGGCCGCTCCGACGGTTTCGTTGAGGAGGCTCTTTGTGGTGTCGTTGACCCGGGCAAAAAGCGTGTCCACCGTTTCCTGCTTTTCAAGGTAGATGTCGTAGAGGCGGTGGCGCACGATACGGTGATACTCCCCCATCAGGTCGGACTCGAAAAATGCGTCTTCAAAGCTCTGACGGAGAAAGGTCATGAACTCGTCCTTGCGGTCTGTGACCCCGTCCAGGGGCGCTCCGTCGCCGTCGCCGTTTCCATCCCCGTTCCCGTTTCCGTTTTCCTCCTCGTCGAAAACGATTTCATCGAGGCGCCGGTCGGTGCGCGGGAGGTTCCGGATGTGGGCGATGGCTTCGTCGAACACCTGATCGACAATGCCGTTGATTCGCTCCTCCGCCCCCGCGATCTCCGCCTGTATCTCCTCGGCGAATTCTCCATGGGCGAAGGTCTGACCGTTTTGCTCGGACATCAATTTTTCCTGGAGGTCGGCGAGTTTGCCGTCGATGCGTTGGAGGAACGTTTCCACCTGTTCGAAGGTGGGCTCGGCCTGCGCCAGGAGGTCGTTGAGGACGTCCTGGACGACATCCGTGACCAAGCCGGCCACGACGTCATTGGCCAGTTCGATGACGAGGTTTTCGATGAACTGGCGCCCCGCTCCGGCGGCGTCGTTCCGGGAAAGCAATCCCTCCACCGCGACGCCGTCAACTTCCACTTCCCCGGGCAGCATCACCTGGAGGGATCTTCTCACCCGGCCCAGCTCGTGGTGGATGCGCGCAATCAGGTTGTCAGAAGCGTCGATGGCACCGGTGGCCGCCCCGGTCACCGCCGCGACCCGCGTTTTGATGTCCTCGCGCTTCTGGTCAGTGGCCGCCTCCAGGCCGTCCAGGTAGGCGTCCCAGGCGTCGAGTTTTTCATCGACGTCGGCGATGTAGTCATCGGGCGCGATATCAAAGTCCACGTCGGCTTGGTCTTCCACCCAGCCCTCGGCAAAGTCGTCGAAATCGCCCAGGTAGGCGTTGATCTCGTCGGCCAGTTCATCGAAAACCGCGTTCGTCCCTTCAAAGAGACTGTCGAAAAGGCTGCGGAAGATCTTTTCGGCCTTGTCCTCCAGAAGACTGGCAAAGCCGTCCACGCCCCCGACCAGTTCGGAGAAGAGGGTCTCCCCGGCGGAATTGACGAGGGCTTCGGCGGCGCCCAACTGGCCGTCGAGGGAGTCGAAGAGCATGTTGGTCGCATTGATTTCGGGAAGGCCGTCATACTCCGCGCCGAAGGAGATTTCCGCATTGGATGTGTCGAGGTGGAGGACTTGGTGATCGACGTCCACCACCAGAAGGTTGTCGTTGATGGTCCGGGGCGAGCGGAAGGCCCGGTTCACGGGATTCCACTGCAGGGGGTAATTCAGAGGCACGACATTGAGCCATTCCTTGCGCGCCCGGGCGAGGTATTCGGTGTGGGCGTCGTCCTCGCGGGTGGGCTGGCGGTAGTCCTCGAGGCTTGTTCCGGCGTCGTGGGGAAAACCGGCGTGGAGGCCGTCGAAATCGACGTTGTTGAAGAAGTGGTTGTCCTGGCCGTCGCGCCAGCCTTCGTCCGGCCAGCCGCCCATGACGTGGTAGAGGCGAGCGCGCATGTCCTCCTCCCGGTCCTCTCCCTCGCCCGCGGCGGGGGAAATGTGCACCTGCGTCTGGATCTGCTCGAAGAAGGTGGTGTTCATGCCCGCCGCGAACGACAGGAACCCGGGTATCTCCTCCGGGTCTCCCCCGTATTCATCGAGGATGTGGTGGGAGTTGAAGGTGATGTCGGTGACCGGGACGAGGCGGTAGAAATCGTGGCCGGGACCGGCCAGCTCCAGGAACCGCGGGGCGATGAGTTTGGATTCGATTGTTTCGTGCTCGGCGGCGGCGATGATCTGGCCCGTGTTGAAGAAGCCGATGGTGCCGTACAGGGGGATGCTCAAGGTACCGGGCTCGGTGCCGATGTCCAGAGCGAGGTATCCGCTGCCTGCGTCGCATACATTGTCGGGGTCCGGTTCGAAACGAATGGCATGGGTGGAAAAGGTGGCGTTCCAATACACCATGGTCTTGGGATCCTCGCCCACGGGAACGGCGTCGTCGAGGGCGCCGATGCAGGTGACCTCCATCTCTTCGAAATCCTGTTGGAAGCCGGCGGGTTCGACCACGGTGATGGTGCCATTGACCCGGGAGCCGTCGTGAGGGCCGTCGTTCGAGCCCCGCAGAAAGGCCAGTCCGAAATTGGAGAAGTCAAAGGGGTAGCCGTAGATATCCTTTTGCTCGGTGAAATCGACCGCTTCATGGATGCCGGCCACCCCGGACCAGCGGATGTAGTACTTGGAACGGGTGGTAAGCGCGAAGTCAAAGTCCTCTCCCCCGATGCGGCTGAATCCGTCCTCTTCTCCGGTTGCACGATAGTTAAGGCCGGCGTAATTTCCCAGGCCGTCGAGGTAGGCGGGCTCGCCGGGGCGTTCCATTTCGGCGAGGTCGTCGGGATCGACTCCGCTGAGGAGGAGGGCGCCGGGAGCCCGCGCCTCCTGGTCCGGGAAGTCGTACCCCGAGAGGTGAATTCCCGGCGAGTAGAAGTCGGCCCGGTCGAAATCCCCAGCCTCATGCGTCGGCGGGGCGGCGGAGAGACTGCCCCAGACGAGGTCGGGGTCGGATTCGGCGTGGAGTTCGCCGGAGGCATGGATGCCGCCCTCGGGGGTGAAATAGGCCTTGTTGTCGTCCGGGACGATGGCCCTGGCTTCCCCCACGGGCTCGACATCGCCGCAATCGCCGTCGGGGCAACCCGCGTCGTAGAGTTGGACTACAAAGGGAACGCCGCCGAGGTAGCTTTCTTCGGAGTCGACCCGGCTGTCCTCGACGTGCAACTCACCCGTGTTCCAGAAAACGCTCCCGCCAAAGGGAAAGTGCGAATCCTGCCGCCCACCGTTCAGGGTCAGGACGCAAGAGACGAGGGCTTCCCCGCCCTCCCCCTGGCGCAGGGACAGGTCCGAACCGGAGGCGAGATCGGCGACGGCGAGAAAATACTGGTCGTTGGAAACCTTTGTCGCCGCCCCGGGGTTCTCCAGGTCATCCGCCTCCAGTTCATCGAGGTACTGATACCGTTCCCGCATGGAGCTGTCCACCTCGGAGACCTGGAAGACCATCTCCTCCTCCCCGGTATCCCACAAGACCCCGTTGATTGTGAAAAAGAGGGGCAGGGACTCGACGGTGAAAATCCGTTCATCCAATTCCCGGGCCAGGATGGGATCAGCCGGCAGCAGATCCTGGCCGAGTTCGGTCCCGGGAAATCCCAGGAGCGGCATGGCCACCCGCCATTGACCCTCGTCGAATTCCTCGGGCACATTGGGGATGATCCCGGAGCCGGCCGGGAGAAAGGCGGCGAAATCCGGGGCGGTCGCTCCGGTGGCGTCCAGTACCACGGTGCCGTGCCGGATCCGCTTCCCGCCGTGGGTCCACACGGTGTGATCCTCGGTGGGCGAGAGTTCGACCGGGTCGGCATTGAGGGGGAAATACGCGTCCCCGTCGGGGAAAAGCTGCACGGATAAGTCCAACTGCTCCTCGAAGGCGAAGGTGAAGTCGTCGACTCCATCGACCATTCCTCCCTTTTCCTCGAATTCGAGGCCCAGCAAAAGGTAGCTGGGTTGGGTGACCAGAACCTCCGGATCGGCCGCCAGTTCATGGATGGTCGCCTCGATGTCGCCGAAGTAAATCCGTCCGGTGAAGTGGAGGAGGCGTTCCAAGGGGGCTTCCACCGTATTGTCTTCGTGTAACTGGTCCCGGAAGCCCTCAAAGCTGTCGGGATCGTCCGTGTGCATGCTGGTGGCGGTGAGATGATACTCGTGGCTGACGGAATCGAGTTGGCCCGCGGGACGAAAATTCAGATTGGCCGTGACGGTGCGCGAATAGGGCACCTTCACTTCGCCGGGCACATGGGAATCCATGTCAAAGGTGTTGCTGTACGTGGCCGGATCCGGGTCCAGGGTCACGCTCTCCCCGAAAATGCCCTCCTTCAACTCCAGCTCGAGAAAGTGGAGGACGGGGTCCTGGCTGATTTCGCCCCCCTCCTCGAAATCGTCCCAGCGGTGCAGGGTCGTGTTGACCGTTACCTGGAATTCCGTTTGGCCGTCCACGGTATCGATGATGGTCGTTTCCTCCCACAGGACCTCCTCCGCCACCACGATGACGTGATTGCTCTCCGGGTCGGGTTCCTGGTGGGTGAAGTGGATGAGCTGCCGGAACGGGCTGGTCCCCTCCGCACGGAAGTGCCAGTCGGGGGGATCGTCTTCCCCGCCCATATCCTCTTCGATGGTCACTTCCACCTGGTATTCCGTATCCGGGTACACCGTATCAAAACTGGCGGGGAGTTTGGTTTCAACGGGAACGGTCCAGGAATGGTGGTTGGGGGGGACGGTCACGGAACCGGTGACGGAATAGTACTCGGAGGGCGGGATGGGATCCGAGAATTCCGTTCCCGGAAGACCCGGGAAAAGAATCAGCGCGTTTCCCTCCGCGTCCAGGACCCGGTAGGTGTAGCGAAATTCGTAGGCCCGTTCCTCGAAGTGCGCCCCGTCAAACGGTTCGACAGTATGGAGAAAACTGGATTGGAATCCGTCCCGGTCGTAGCCCTCCTCGTCAACGTTGGCGTCCGAGGCGAGGATGTAGCCGCCCGGGTTGTCGATGCTCAGCTCGTCGATGGAGGACTGGGCGAGCGCGGTGGAGGAGAGACAGACGGCCCCCGCCAGGCTTCCCAGAGCGATGACGCGGGCCGTGATTTTTGGATAGGCGGGATTGTGCATGGCGCGCATGGATTGATTTTCCTTGGAGGCCGGATCCTGAATCTGGTTGGTTGGATAAAATCAGATTCAGTATCCTCAGAAGGCAGAAAACCGAGCGCTTGAATAAGGCGAACACGGCATCAGCAAGCTCCCCTACCCCCTATAAGCCTTCGCTATTGTGATCCCCTATCTTCTATTTATTTAGCCCCTTTTTCCGCAAGCGCAAATCAACCTGTCCACTTGATATTAGCATAAAAAATCCAACATGCCTCCCTCATATTAGCACTAATAATTCTAATCGTTTTAAGGGAAAAGCTCGAAGGAAATGCTTGCGTTTACACCCGAGCCATTTAACCCTGGGCAAGTGATGAGGTGGAAAGACGAGGCGGAGAATTCCACGGCAGTCTGCCCGCAGATCCCCACTGGCGACTGGGTCGGGTGTGAGAGAAAGCGGCGGGCTTCAGCCGACGGAGTACAGCCCTGGCCGCCCCTCTCCGCCAACGAACACGGCCAGGCGGGCGTCTGCTCCCTTGAGTCCTGCGCGCTTGTTATCTGAAGCACGAAGCACCGAGCGATCGTAACCGGATACCGGATAAGCTACGAGGAGGAAAATGATGCAGCCAACAGACAGCGTCAAATGTTTCAAGCTTGCGGGAGAAAGAACTCCTGGCCGCGTGTTTCGCCGGGCAATCGCACTTACAGCACTTGGCCTTCTGCTGACGCCGCTCCACGGGGATTCAACTGCGATAGTCAGCGAACCGGTCGGTTACGTTACCCTGAATGTTCCTGAACCGGGCGTTCATTTCCGGAGTGTCGGCATGCTCCGCCCGGTCGAGTTCCGGAGTACGATCGACTCGATCAAGGCCGACGAACGCCTTGTTGGCGACGATTCCGCGGACTGGGAGTCCGGCGCGTTCAATGATTTCGACGATGCTCCGTCGCACTTTCTCGAAATTCTCCACGGGGATTACGAAGGGCTGCAGATCGACATCGTCGATACGCTGGGCGATTCCGGAGAACTAAAGCTTGCGGTCGAGCCGCCCGAGGGCCTCGAGCCGGGAACGCAATACGCCGTTCGGCCCCATTGGACCCTCGCCGCCCTCTTCGGAGAGGAAAACGAAGCCGGTCTGCGGGGAGGGCTTCTGCCCGAGGCCGACGAGATTCTCGTGCGCGACTCCGAACAGCAGCGCTATCTCACCTACTACTACAAAGACGATGCCGAGGCGATCGGGGGGACGGGCTGGCGTGCCTCGGACGATCTTTTCCGAGACGCCGCCAACGACGTGCTCTATCCCGACGAGGGCCTCGCGATCCGCCGCAAAGACCCGGAGGCCGACCAGGTCGGTCACGTCGTCACCGGCGACGTCAAGACGGGCAAGGCGATGCTCTTCGTGCTTCCGGGGCTGAACATCATCGCCAATCCATACCCCGTCGATATACCCGAGCCGGACGAGCTGAGGCTTCTCGAAGGCGACAACGGCGAGCTACGCGGGGGGGCGAATCCCGAAGAGGCCGACTGGGTCTATTTGATGGTCGAAGGTGAACTCACCCCCGTCTATTTCAACACGACGACGAACGCATGGCTCCGCGTCGACAACGACTCCGCGCTCGACCTGCAAGAGGCTCCGGCCCTTGCCGGCCAAGGAGCCTTGCTGGTTCAACGCCGAGACGAACGTCCCGCCTTCCTCTGGCGGCTTCTGCCACCATTTTAAGAGGTTCGAAGATGAAATTTTCCATACCATCCTGTTTCCTCACGCTCGCACTCATCGCGTTTCTGGTCACCGCCGGTTTTGCCAACGGTCCCCGGGTGACATGGAGTTCCGTCGTAAACGCCGTCGGTTCGGAGGAGGGAGTCCCTCTGGCCCCGGGCAACCTGGTGCGGATGGGGACCTTCACCATTGAGGCCTCTCAAATCGAGGGTAACGCCTCCGATATCGATTTTCTTGACGAACATTTTATCGAATTCGATGCGGCGGTCATCGGCGAGGGAGTCACCGAGATCGATGGCCGGTGGTATCGCGACTCACTGGAAAGATCGACATCCGAACTTGGAATCGAAGGTGCAAAGATCTTTTTGTGGGTTTTCGACAGCTCGGAGCCGGAATCCGCCGGCGAACACGGGGTTTTCAGCTCGTCCGGGCAGGGCTGGTTCTTCCCCGCCGACGAGGAGATCCCTAACACGACCGCCATCGACCTCTTTCAGGTCGACGAAGACGGCATCTTTGTCGGCGATTTCGGCGAGGGCGAACTGGATGACGAGCCGCTTTTCAACCTCGCTCCCATCATCAAGGAGATCGAACTGGTAATCCAGCCCACGGGGGCGACGCATTCGGCCGAAGAGGAGACCGGTGCCTTTAACGTGTTTACGGAGACCGACTGGACGGTACAGGTTACCTCGGGAGCCGACTGGTTGACCATCGCCTCGCCCGATGAACCGGCGAGCGGCTCCGGGGACGGCGCGGTTGAGTATATCGTTGAGGAAAACCCAACCCAAAGTTCGCGTACCGGCACGATCGAGGTCACAGCGGATGACGTTACGACGGTATTCGACGTGTTTCAACAAGCCGCCGAAGAGGAACCCGACGACGGGATCCCCGGCGATTACCTCGGGGACGGCTGGAAATCCTCACCCTGGTTCGGGTTTTTCAACGAGATCACCGATCGCTGGATCTGGCATCGGGAACACGGGTGGCTTTATCGCGGGGAATCGACGGCCGCATTGAGTTGGTGGTTCTACAGTCCCTGCCTTGGCTGGGTCTGGACCGGTCGCGACTATTATCCATTCCTCTACAGCGCGAGCACCGGCGGCTGGCTGTTATTCCACTACGACCAAGAGCAGGACCGCGCTTTGTACTACAGCTTCGAGGGGAGTGAGGTCGGCGAGGATGTTTGGGTGTTTCTGGAAGAAGATGAAAACTGGTTCCACGTGGGCGATTGCAATCCGTAGCGGCCACAGAACCTGCAACAGGTTGGTGAAAAATCGCTTTTGAGACAGGCACGGAGAGACACCGGAAGTCGCCGCACCGCCCGTCTGGATCCATCAGACCGATCTGTTCTGCCGGTAAATGACCCCGACGATCATTGGGAGCTGGCCTGCGTCTACGCTCTGGCGAACTCCGGAACGGTCGATTTGGCTGTGATCGTAGTCGATTATCCGCCTGATCGAACATGAGGGGCTGCAAAACGACTCCGGAATCCTGGAAATGAACCGCTCCCCCTACTGCGGCCCAATAAATCGAACGGAGTGCTGGGGTCGCACCGATAAGACCGGCGCTACGCGTCGCTGAGCTGCATGCACATGACGGGCAGAGGGCTTCGTCCAGGGGCACGCGCCAGCCAGATGGGTGCACGTAGCTCGAACCACCGGCGCAAGTACGGATCCGCGTGTTGGTCGAGCGACTCGAGCGCCCGAAACACACCTTCGAGGCCGTAAGCGGCCTCCGTGGAATGGGCTGAAAAGAGAATTTCCGACCGGAACGGCATGTCACGTTACTCTCGGGGGTCCGGAATCAACCCGCGGCGCTTAAGCGCCCGTTGGAGCACAGGTTCGACAACGGCCCGGATTTCCCGGTTCGCATACCCGGCCCACGCCACATTCGCATCAACGTTAAGAAGCGCGTCCAGCGGGCGCCCCATAGGGTTCGTGACGATCACGCCGTACTCGCGGGCAATCAATTCCGTGCAGACGTCGTAGGGATGGCAGCAGATGCTCATAGCCTGGCCCCGGCTCGCGAGTACGCGATGCATCATGGGCCTCAGGTCCGCGCAAAAGCGATCATGCCCGGCGGCGAGCTCGTACAGCTGCCCGCCTGTTGCTGCGTATTGATCTTCGAAACAGAGCACTTTGCCTGCGACCAGGGGCCCCAGGACAGCGGCCACGATCTCCTCGTCGATCGCGGCGAGCTCGTCACGCGCACCCGGGAAGAACCGGGCCAGCCCTGCGTACCCGTGATCGATGCTTCGGGCTCGCGACGGGCTGAGATTGACCGGCGTTCTGTGGTTCGACAACCGGTCGTAGCGCTCAGCGATCAACACGATTCCTCCGACATCCCGGGCAAAGCGCTCCACATGAGCAACCAGCGCGGATTTGCTGACGCGGTCGATCGCGTACAAGGTATCCCCCTCCCCGTCGTAACCGACTGCCGCCATCTCCTCGAGCCGTCGGTCATCGCATGACTGAAGAACGGCCGCACGGATCTGCCCGTGGATCTCCCGAACCGGCGTCAGCAATTCATGGGAAGCACTCATCGGGGCGTGGCGGTGGTGCCGGCCGCTTTGTAATGGACGTTCGGCACGGCGCGATAGATTCCTCCGGGTGAAGCAACATCGCGGGGAGCGTCCGGGCTCACACACGGGTGGTCATTCTCGAACACATACACCCCTTTGTACGGCGGGTTGGAAGCACCGCCGACCCGTGTGTTCCCGGGGCAGAGGTGACACGCGGGGGCGTGTGCGGGCACGACCTGTTCGGTCTTTCCGTGGAGGGTGCCGTCCCACGGGCGTGACTGGCGATGCGCCGCCACGATAATCCACTCTCGCCGCAAAGGGTGCCACCGCTGTTCCCAATTCATTGCATCAGTCGTTGGATCGTGAATTCCCGCGGCTTTTTCCGGTATTCGACTTGTCGGCCTCCATGATGCTCGTGTCCGGCGTGCTTCGCAAGGTATCGACCGGTTTGGGGTCGACGCGGGCGGCCCCGCGCCAGTCGCGCAATGCCACACGGGACCCGTCCTGTTCGGCGGTCGCCAGGCGTTCACGGGCCGCGTCGATGGCCCCCCGCGCGACATACTGGGGAAGCCACGAGGCCTGCGCGAGGAGCATCTCGTCGGTCATCTGCCACACCTCTTCGGGGTTGCAGACCGCGCCGACCAACGGGTCATGAAGCATGGCCTGCTTCAGGAGCAGCACGTCCCCCGACCGGGCTGCGTCCACGGCCATGCGTTGCACATTGACACTCGCGGCGCAGGTGGCAGCGCATGCCTGCGGCAATCGGATTCCCGCTGTCATGTGGATTCCGGATCGATCGACAAACCCGGGTGCCTCGACGATGCAGTCGTCCGGAAGGTTGGATATCACGCCGTTGTTCCGCACATTGAAGTGACCGCGGTAGATGCGGCCCGTTTCGAGCGCTTCTATGATGTAACTGCCGTGTTCCGATGAGCGATCGCAGGCGCGGATCGGCCCGCCAGCCTCCTCCAGCCATCGGGGGTAATCGGATACAAACCAGTTGCGCCCTTCGGTGCAGACGCGCAGGTAGCCACCGGTCTCCCCGTTGATCCATGAGGAGAGATCGATCCAGTCTCTTGTTTCGTGCGGACGCTTGCGGTACCAGGGCAAATATTCAGATAGGTGACCGTTGGACTCGGTTGAGTAGACTCCGAACCGGCGGAGCACGTCGATGCGGACCTTCTCGGTCGCCGTCAGGGAGGGGTGCGACTCGAACGCGGCAAGCAACTCCTCCGGCCCGACCCCCCGGCCTTTATAGAGGATCGTCACGTACCACGTCTGGTGGTTGATCCCGGCAGCTGCGATATCGACCAGGCGGCGGTGCGGGTTGCGCTCGATCCACTCCTCCGCGTCTGAAGGAACCTCCATCGCCTCGGGCTCGCCATGGAACCGGGACAAGGCATCTGCAATCTGGCGCCATCCACCCTCGACGCCGTGGCACAAGCCGACGGTGGCGATTCCCTCCCCCCGGGTGTACGCATCGACTGAAGCCCATGTGTTCATGGCCATGGGGTTTGCATAGTTCAGGAACAGGGGCCCGCCCGGGCGGTGGTGGTTACAGAGTTCCACCATGTCGCTTTGAAACTCCAGGACGCAGGGAATATTACGCTGGCCGTACATGATCCCGCCCGCGCAGAGCGTATCCCCCACACACTGATCGACCCCGTACTTCAACGGGATATCAATGTCGGTTGCAAACGCTTCGAGCCCCCCGATGCGCGTGCAATTGATGACATAATCCGCACCGTCCAGCGCCGCCCGTCGATCCCGGTGGGTGGTCAACCGGGCCGGCACCCGGTTCGCCTTCAAATCCTTCCGGACAAGCCGCGCGACGCGCTCCAGGTTGCCGTCATCAATATCATGATAGCTGAAGTGTGTATCCTGGAGCTCGGAAACCGTGAGCATGTCGAGGGTTAACCGGCGAGTAAACCCAACAGATCCCGCCCCTATAAATGCTACTTTTATCGCCATAAAACGTACGCTTCCGACAGCTGAGGCGCACGAAAGCTTGAGTCGTGTTCCCGGTATTGTCGAGCGCCGGTCTCACAGGGACCGTCTCACCCCGACCCCGATGAAGTTGGACCCGCCCGGATCGCTGACAACACCGTATAGACCGGAGCGGTGATGGACGCGAACAAATCCCGCCCACTCTGGGTGCCGCGGGTGCGAGAACGCCATTTCAATGAGCATGTGCGATGTGCTTGCGGAGTAGAGATTTTGCGAGCGTCGGGGGAGTTCCACTCGCATGTCACTCGGTGTGAATGCGCAGGCGAATCTGGGCTTCCATGGAGTGGGCGAATCCGTAATTCACCCAGATATCCTGGTTCTCCCAATACCTCTGAAAGTATCCGTATTTCATGAATCGAACGTCGGCGCCAGCTCTCCAGCCCATGTTGGGGATCTCGAACGCAAACACCATCTCCGTATCGGTCAGGGAGACCATTCCCTCGTCCTCGCCGACGGGGTCCATTCGCGTGGCCGGCCAATCCTGGAAAACCAGCCGCCATTGTCCAACGTCAGCGTTGGCGCCGGACGTGGCGTTCGGTTCGATGGTCATCCGCCCGCTGACGCTGATCGTCGAGTTGGTGGGAACGTACAGATCCCAGAACAGCCACACCTGGCGCCGGTTGGGTTCGAAAGCTTCCGCCGTCCGCACGAAGCGGGCGGCCGCGGCATTCGGGTGACGGACTTCGACGCGGAAGTCGCCGGCCACATGCAGGCGGAACTCCGGGGGCCATCCCGATCCCGTGTACACGTGATCGTGTGCCACGAAATCGGTCAGTACCTTGATTTCCGGATCGACCACGATGTCGCCCAGTTCCACGGTGCGGTCGGTGGCGCCGGTCCACGCAACCTGGATCGGCACATCGACCGGATCCCCCTGCCCGACCGTCACCCGCAGGAAACTCTCGCCGCCGAAGACCCCCCCGCCCCCGATAATCATAAAACGGCCGTCCGGCCCGGAGATCACCGGCACGGTCTCGTAGGTGCCGAAATATGTGGCATCGCCCACGCTCGCGACATTGTGGATCTGCCCGCTGGCGATCGGATTGCCGTCGCGGTCGACCAGTCGCCCGGAGGCCTTGTAGCGCCAACCGAGCCGGTGCAGCAGCACTTGAAACGCCTGCTTGTCCCGGCTGGAGAGGCGATTCTCGATCCCCTGGCGCAATGCATCGACGGAGGTATGGCCGCCGGCGACAATCGAAAAGACCTCGCCCCATGACAATCCGAGCGGGGCAATCGGCCAGACGTCTCCCACATAATCGATTAACGTAGAGCGTTCGACATGGAGCAGCGCCAGCATCGAAGCCGCAAAACCCTCGAGCCCGGGGAAGTCCTTCGTTAACGGAGTGAGGCCGCGGAAAACGACGTTCGGCTCGGTCAGGTAATAGTTACCCCCGGTTTCAATAAGAAAACTCTCCAGGTAGTAGGCGTAGTCCTCGAGTAGATTGTTGCGCCCGATCTCGTCGCGAATGCCATGGTTCCCGCCCAGGATCGACCCGCCCGCCCGTTCCAGTTGATCGTAAGCATCGTGGCCGACCAGCAAGTGCGTGAGGTAATGTCCCGTCTCGTGCGCGAGCGCCTGATTCTCGGAAGGAGATTTGACGGCGAGAACGGGTTGAAAGCGGCGCCCCCACGACCACGCCCGCATACGGTTGAACCCCGTGTAGTAATTCCCTCCGTAGGCGCGCGTCAGGTGCCGTTCGGCGCGCCGGGCCTCGACCTGCTGCCGTAGCGACGGCTCAAGTGCATCAAGAAATTGCTGGATGTACGAGGTCAACTGCAATCCCACCCACATACGCTGCTCGGACTCCGGGCTGTCCGGATCAACACGTGAAACGTAGTAGAAACGCGGCGCAGGATCGCCCCCCGCCTCGGCCGGCAGCACCCCCGCACCCGCAGATTGCGTCAGCGGTTCCTCCTCGACCGGCAGGCTGTACCCGACAAGTCCCCGCTCCAGCTCCCGCCAGGGGAGCGCCACCCAGCGATCGCCGTATCCCATCGCATCGTCGAAAGCACCGTGCATCTGCCCAAACACGTACACGGTCGGAGCGGTGTCGGGGTTTCCGCCCTGGTGCTGCAGAACGAATTCCGCAGAACTGAGCCCGTCCATCTCGATCCGCCACCCCTCGCCGGGATACGGGGGAAGGGGATGGTGCACGTGCAACGGCGCAACACGAATTTCACCCGACTCCCCGCCGGGAACCGCAAATCGCGATTCCGTCGCCGGTTCCATCACGAACGCGTACCCGTCCACCGGACGCGTCGACACCGCGAGAGTCTGCACTGTGCCAGTAGAGAACGACGGCGGCGCCAGCTGACTCTCATGCCTCCAAGCCCTCGCCAGATCGTGATAGAACACTCGTTCTCCGGGACGCCCCGGCCGCCGGTAGTACGTCCAGCTCTCGACGGGCCAATACCAGTAGACCGACGGATAAATCTCCGCCGTCGTCCAGCCCCACGCCCCCAGCAGCAGGTCGTAGACAAACAGATTCTCCATCCCGTGGCCGATTCCGTACTGCCAGCCGTGATCGAAATGATAAAACCAGTCGCCGGCCGGCCTGACATAACCGTACCATTTCACTTGGTACCAGCCGTCCGAAAGCGAAACAGCATCCGGCCACAGGCGTTCCATCACAGGGGAGAGTGCGCCCTCCGCCGCCGTATCTAAATGCACCAGAGAAAGGGCAACAAGGGAAACCGTAAGGAGAGAACCGGGTCGTGTCTTCATGAGGATTAGGGTTCAAATGCGACAGTGATCGTATCAATTACATACCCGTGCATCCACTATTGGGCAACAAAAGATGCACTCCCCTAACGTCGGTATAACTTATCCTAATAGTATGTTGAAAAAAACGCCGGATCGTGATTGCCGCTCTGCAACGGCTTATCCAAGGCTACCGTTCTTGTGGGGAATCCGCGCGCGACCCTCCACCGCTCCGCCGCCTCCCTCCCTTATGCCATTGATACGAAATCGTTTTCAGAGGCTATCTCCAGGCGGGGAGCCGGTCACCTTCTCCTTCTGCCGGCTCAACCGCGCATGGCCATACCGCCGTCGACGGTGTGGCAGGTGCCGGTGACAAAGCGGGCCAGGTCGCTCAAGAGATAACAGGTGGCGCCGGCCACGTCATCAGGCAGCCCCACCCGGCCCAGGGCAAAGTTTTTGCCGACTTTCTCACGGTCCAGGCGATCGAGATGCTTTTTCGCCATATCCGTCTCGGTCCATGCCGGGGCCAGGGAGTTGACCCGTATGCCGTCGCCTCCGAGTTCCCTGGCCATGCACCGGGCGAAGGCGATCTGGCCGGCTTTGCTGACACTGTAGGCAGAGGCTCCGCCTCCACCCCCGCTTTGACCGGCAGTGGAGGAGTAAATCACGATGGACCCCCCTTTCCCGGCAGCGCGCATGTGTTTGGCGGCGGCTTTCACGGCCCAGACGGTTCCGCGCATATTGGTGTCCTGCGTGCGTTGCCAGAATTCAAGAGTCATGTCCTCGATCGGCATGTGCTCAAAGATACCCGCGGAAACCACCATCCCGGAGAGCTCGCCAAAGGCTTCCACCGCCGAATCGACCGCCTGCACAACCGAGTCCTCGTCTGAAATCTCCATGGAATAGGCGGCCGCCTTTCCCCCTTCAGCTTCGATCCGTTCGACGAGTTTTTTTGCTGCGGCCGGATTCGCGTGGAAGGTCACGCTGACCTTTGCGCCCGCCCGGGCCGCCATGGTGGCCGTAGCCGCCCCGATTCCCCGGCTGCCGCCGGCGATAAAAAAATGTCTTCCAGTATAGTCGATCATGAGGGGTTCACGGCGGGGGCGGGGGCGGGGGCGTTCACAAGGGGATTCGGCAGGTCCCGGAGGACTGTTCCTTCCCGGCGCTTCATTGCGGCAACAAAATCCTCGATACGGTCAAGCCGGCGGGGGAATCCCAAGCCGGCCAGGGAGGGCCAGGCGACGTGGTGCGAGTCCGACCCGGCGGTCATGGCGAGATCATTTGCCTTGGCATAACGCCATGCCAGGTCATTCCAGGCATCCTGATCGGCGGTGTTATACACCTCGACGGCGTCCACGTAGTTGTAAAACAAGCGCCCGTACTGGATGTAATCACGTTGCCGGAAGGGGTGGGCCTGGCTAACGAATCCTCCCGCCGCGCGCACGGTATTAAGGTAGGTGATCACATCCCACTCCAAAAGATCCTCGTGCGCGAGAAGGAACTCCTTTCCCAGTCCGCAGGTGAGAAACTCCGTGCTGCAGTAATTGTATTCCCAGCCGAGAAACACCGAGAGCCCAAGCTCGCGCCCGGCCGCGGCTGCGTTTTCATACCCGATGCAGAATTGCTCCACGCGCTCGCGCCACGGAAGTTTGCTGGAAACCGCGCAGTTCCCATTGAAAAAGTGGTCCGTAATGATGATTCCGGCGTACCCGGCTTGGGCATAGGCTTCAGCCATCTCCGCCCCGCTGGATTTGCCGCATGCACTCCCTTCGCTGGTGTGCATGTGCGTCTCGTAGCGGTAGGTTCCGCTGCTGTTTTGCTCGGTCATAGAAGGAAGCCTGTTCCCTCTCATATGCGTGGCAAGGGGGAAATTCCCGTCTCGCGGTCACGGCTCATGCCTACTGTCGATTCACTTTCCTCTCCGGGCGCCGCAGGCGCCTATCCCCTCCCCGCCATCTGTACATCAACCCCATGTTCCGTCCCTTTTGAGATGAAATTTGCCCAGTCCGCTTAAATCTGTATAGTTATGGCGCGATGGCGCATGAGTTTCCGCCCAATCGACGGCAACGATGATCGTATACCGGTGAGTTGGCCGCTCAATAACACGCAACTGCGGGCCGGTGGTACCGGGAATAAACTACCTACCTCTACCCCAAGGGCACCCTCAGGGCTATTGAGTAATCCACGATTTGACGCTGTGCCACAGCACGGCTCTTCATCCGGATTCAAGAAGAGCCGGCAGCTCGAGGTGTCGGGATAGGCGGCGTCCCGCAGCCGTTATTTCACGGGGGGGCCGTAGAACCGGATCTCTTTCAGCCCGAGACCGAGCCGCCGGGGGTCGCGCGTGCCGTCGAGATCATGCGGTGAGGCGGGATCGGCTATCTCTATTGTAATGCTGCAGCAATCTTCTTCGGACCAATCGTGAAGTGGAAAGCTGAAGCGTTTTCGTCCGTCCCCGTGGTTGAAAATCCATCTGCCCACAAAGCGCTGGTTCCAGTATATATGAAACGATTGCCGGGGGTGTTTCTCGTGGGTGAATGCATGGGCGACCAGTTCGCCCATCGTGGCACCTGCCGGCACATGGCGCGCGTCGATCTGTAGGGATGCCCGATCACCGTCGGTCCAAACGCCCCAACCCTCGGGTTCGGACCAACCCTCAATCCATTCGATGGCGCCGGGCGGATCGGCGGGGGTCAGCCGTGCCAATACTTCGAACGCCGGGAGTTTCGCGTCCAACGAAGGCGCCAGGTGCCAGGTGCCATCGGTCAGGTTCAGGGCGTAGATTCCGGCATTGAGATCGTGTTTTCTGCGCCAGTCCTGGACGTGTTGCGGATACGCGAGATCCTGTATGTCGAACAGATTCCATCCGGACGGGAGCAACCCGCTGTATCCGTTCAACGTCTTCAGGTCCCAATGCTGCGCAATATGCATGGCGGCAACCTGAACGTACCAGGACGAGTCGTTGTGCATCCCCTCGGAAGCGACATAGAACGCGTCGAGGTCGCCGGGAGGCGAATCGACCGATCGGACAAGGTTGTTGAACTCGCTGACGCGGATCCTGGCGTTTTCCTGTCCGTTAATCTGTTCGACCATCAACCATCCCGCGGCGCCGATTGCCAGCACCTGTGCCAGCCCCCGATTTCGGTTGGATACCGAAAGCAACGCGTGCCGCAGGGCGTGCAGCGCGACGGCGATCACCGGCAGGGCCAGGATGATCTGCATGCGGGGGACCACGCGCATCGCCGTCCCTCCGGGGAGCAGTTCATAGATTACTCGCCACAGCGAGAAATCGAAGATCTTGACCATGAGCAACCAGCAGAGGAGTACGGAGCCGCCGAGCCAGAGTACCGATTGCGGTTCGAAGAGGCCCGCGATGTGAACGGGCCGGCCCGATTCGGAGCGATCGCGACGCCGCACCCACGACACGGCGTACCCGCTCAAAAAAAGGATCAACAGCCCGAGCGGGTAGCCGTAATAGAGCTCGTGGTACCATTCGGGTCTCTGGAACGGCACCACACGGTTCAGGAACCCCCAGACAAGATTGTCCGGACCCACGTTGATGAAGTCGCGGATCTGGGGGAGTTTCCCGTGTGTGACGCTATATGGATGCCCCCGGGACTCGTGCAAGGCGGGCAAATACGTGACGATGAACGGAGTCAACACGACGATCGCCACCGCGAGCAGGGTGGCGAGGTGCGGCAGTTCCCGTTTCACCCACTGCACGCCGGCGGCGATCGGGTTCTTGACGGACCGGGTGAGCCGGATGATCCAGAACGCGCAGGCGACGGCGAGGAAGAGGGTCAGGAACCACGCGATATAGAATGCCGTGTAGTAGAGGACGCCGAATGCAACGACCAGGGCGGGTCCCCAAGCCCAGCGGGCCGGTTCATGCCATTGGATGGAGCACCGCCAGCGCTCGAACAGGATGAGCATCCAGGGCAGGAACCATGCCGAGAGCAGTTGGAGATGGCTGTGCGCCCCGGCGAGGTAGAGCCAATGGCCCGAACTGTACAGCAGCGCCCCCAGCGACGCCCAGAGTGCGGGAAGCCCGGCGAAGCGGCGCAGCAGAAAATACGCACCGGCGAAACCGGCCAGGTAAAATAAGATCAGCGCAACCTGCATGGCGGAGAGCGGATCCAAGCCGAGGAAGCGGATCGCTGTATGGACGACTCCGTATCCGAAAAACGCATCGCTGTAACCCAGAGTTCCTGTGACCGGGTAAAACCAGTTCGGGTCGCGCCACGACTCCAATCCGAGGAAGACGCGATGCCAGTGTTCGGTCAGCGCGGCGATCAGGAGCCCGTCTCCGACATCCCCGATGAGGCGGTCGAACCCAGTCGCCCAGACGCTTCGAAAATAGTATAACCCGCCCACCAGAGCGGTGCACAGCGGCAGGAGGAACTCAGCGACGGAGCGTCTGGAGCGGAGGGACGGAGGGATTGGATTCATTTCTTGGCCAACTTTGGCGCCTTCTGAAGAACCACGGTCATCCCGCTCCGGAAGCTGCCGGGAAGGAACCCGGAAATGCGATCGCAGAGCAGCATCGAAATCCGCGCAAACCTCGAGCGGTGGTAGCGCCAGTACATCTGCGACTCCTCGTCGAGGCTCTCTGCGTATTCGTCGAGCTCCCGGAGGGCAGTATTCAATCGGACATCGAAATCTTGCACACTGCGGAGATTGATCGGACGATCGAACGATTTCCAGCAGAATCAGGACGAAGCTTGATGCCATCACCCGATCCGAACAAGCAGGTGCTGACAACACTTCACAACGCGCCTGACCTGCACCCTCAAGGAGCGCTCATCCAGCCCACCGCACATCCCAAAGGTTGGACTCCAACAGGATCTCTCGATCCAGTTCGCCGCCGGTGCTCGCGGTCTGCCGGGTTGTGCGGAATTTTCGTTTGTGGCCAACGGCCTGGATCAACGTCGCCGTGGGCAATCGCCCACGGGATTTCCGGTCAATCCGCCTCGCAGGCTGAAGGCGTGCCTCATCCCAATCGCCGACGGGTCGAGGCACGCCTTCAGCGTGCGATGAATGCAATATCATGCTGCCGTTTGGATTTCGCCACTACGGCGCGGGCGATTCCGTTCAATGCGGCTTCGCCTTCGGCGCCCGATTCCAGTCCGGTTTCGGCCACGCTCCACGATTCTCCGTCCGGGGAAACCATGACCGTGGTTTCACTGTGTACTGCAACGAACACGTCGGCGCCGAACGCCACGTCATTGAGTTCCACGGATGGCTGATCGGAGCGATCGACACTGGTGAAGCTCTCTCCATCGACGGATATTGCAACGATCGCGCGGGCGCACCGGCCGCCAGCGTGAGATGTCGAAGAGCACCCACGCGGTGGTGGCGGCTCCACACGGTGAATCCGAGGCTTCCCGATCAAACGAGAACTCGCGGATTGCCATCAGGCGCCGCCAGCCATACGGCCAGGTTTGGATGCGCACAAGTTCTCCGTTGCAGGGATACCGCTCCAGGCGGACGCGGGTGCGCACCAGCACCCAAGCTAACCCCTTCGACTGGAGGAACTCCATTCCGATGCCGAGATCGTCGGCGTGCCGCCCGGCAATATCCTGCATGTAATTCAGCAGGCTGACGAACTTCAGATTTCCGCGCGTCCCGCTTCATGTGCCCGTACCGTAAGCTTTTGCTCGTAAACTGCGTCCACTGATTTCATTTTACACCCGGCCCGAGCAATAGCAATCCTCGACGTCCTGTGTGCGCAGCGCTCCGCCGGCATCCACCGTTGAGATAAACAGCCGCGCATGGCTGGCCTCGCAAAGCTCTCGAGCCGCCGGCGGGATGTGCTCGCCTCTCCCTATACGCTGACACTGGGCGATGAATTTCAAGCACTCTACTCGACGGTTCAGGGTGTTGCGGCCGATCTAATTCAACTGATCCTTCTCGCGCGCCCGGCCCGGATCCGGATTGCTCTGGGTTGGGGTCGGATTGAGACGCGGATCAACCGGAAGCAGGCGCTCGGCATGGACGGGCCGGCTTTTCACGCGGCGCGCGACGGGATGAACGCGTTGCGGCGCGACGGCGGGTGGCTGCACGGATCGGGCGGTTTCCCTTTCAACTCCCCCCTCTGGCCACCGCTCTGCCGGTTGTTTGCCGCGGAGGTCGATTCGTGGAACACGAACCGTCTGACGATCTTCCGGGCCTGCTGAGAGAGCGGGCGGAGGCGGAGATGGCGGATGAGACGGGGATCTCGGGCAGTACAACGCGAAGAACCGCGGCTCGGGCCGGTCACCAACCTCGAGTCGCTCCGGCCGGCCCTGGCCGGGCATCATCAGCCGCTTGCGGAGGTATCGCGTCATTCCGCTCTGCGACTTCGCCGCGGACGTGCCGCTGGAACCGTTCGAATACATGATGGGCGACATCGCGTCCGAGTTGCAGTCCGACCACGTTATCGGTCTGAATATGGTAGCCTCCCAGGACACGGGACCAACCGGCCAGATCCGCGGTCCTGGAAAAAGTTGGCAGGTCGAGGACAATCGTCTCGTCCGTGATCCCGGGCTCGGTGAGTCGGCCGGGCAGCAGTTCGACTTGAGCTCCGAACGTGTCGCTACCGGTGAATAATTCCAAGGCTTTCGAGCAGGCGCCGCTAACCGTGCTATGACCGCTCGGATAGGCGGGGAACGGCGGGCAGAGGAAGTCCGAGGGGGAATATGGCTGCCAATCGCTGCCGCGGATCGGGCCGATCCCGCAATACTGCCCGCCCCATCCCGTGATCTCCTCATCCCCAAACAAATGGTGAACCTGTTGATAGGGCCGGTTATTGTCGTAATGCATTTTGGCGTCCCAGCAGGCGACGAAGGAATCCAGCGCCGCAGCGGCGACCAGGAAATACATTTTTACGTCGTCGTCCAGATTGTGCTGATCGCGCTTGCTGACGTGACGCCCGAAGATCATCCAGTGCCCCGCCTGTTGCACGCTGTGCGGGCCGTCCCGCATGAACTCGACCAATGCGATATCCTCCATGGTCAAGTTCGCCTGGACATCGATCACCTCCTTTATTTCTTCCACCAACCGCTCGTCTCCCATACGCGGCGGCGGGCCCGGACGCAATTGCGAGCCATCCGTCAAGCCAAACGTCTTGACGCGGTGCCAATGCGGGGTGAGGCAATCCAACACCCACTCCGTGCCGTTTGCCAATTTGAAGGTCTTCGGCTGCCATCGGTCGATATCGCGAATTTCGCCGGGCGGATTGACCGGTTCGTATCCGGTGTAATCGGCGTACGGTTCATGCGGCCCGTCCGGATGGTCTCCGAGCATGTTGCTGCCATCCTTGGCCCGCGTGCGCAGCACCGCTCGAGCTGCCAGGTTGCCGACCCCGACCGGCGTGGTCGGGTCGAGTGATTCATCGCTCGGGTCGTAACCCAACGCGTGCAGTTTCCCCTTGAACTTGAACCAATCGAGAGGAAACGTTTGCTCCAAGACCCGCGCTACCGCAAAACTGATAGCCTGCTCTTTATTCTCCCGCGTCCGTTCCGCGGCCGGCCGCCGTTCGCCCTCCGTCAAGTAAACCGGCTCGGCCCTTTCGTCATAGCGAGTCCAGGCGTCAAACATGGCGGCCATCACCAGGTAGAGCTGATGTGAATTCACCGTCGGCCGCGGCATGTAGCGCAGCGTATCATCGGCGATCGCATCGAGCGTAACCGTTCCCCATCGATAGGCGAGATTGTCCTCTCCCCGCGGTTCGTCTCCGGCCGAGGCTTTGGCGGTCGATACCGGATCCGATGCGGTGGCAGGACTGGTTACGAAGAGGATGACTCCCAAAGCGAACGCTGCGATCCGTAACGCCGGAGAGAAGAGCCGGCATGATTTGCCGGAGACCTCCCTCCCCATCCGATCCATTTCCATACCGCCGTGTGTCGGGGGCACACAGGGGGAGGACAGAACCATCCTTTGGCAACGCCGCCTGGGGTCGATCGGTGAGGCGGAGTTCATTGAAGGTTGTTTTTGAGGTAATGCGGGCGCACGCCCGCCAAGGGTAGTCCGAGTATCCACATTCATCTGATCTAGATTGCCAAACGCCGGATAGGATTGTCAATCCGCGGCTACAGGCGCGAAGACGTTGCATCGCGTTGTTCCCTGAGAGCGAAGCGGAGCTCATGCCGCTGCTGGAGAAACAGATGGGGAACGCGATCCGGACGCACCAGAGCCCGGCCGGATTCATGTATGAGGCGAACGGTCCCGATTTTGCCTACTCGTTCTCCGATGGCAGTGTGCCGTCGTCCGCACTGCCGATGCAGCCCGGCGGCAACGGGTGCGCTGATCCGAAGATCGGGTCGCGCTACGGTGTTCCCCGCACCGGGATCCGTGCGTTGACAGGCCACCCGCTACTTGCCATGTCTTCTCGGCGATGGCGAGTCAACCCCTCCACGAGCGCGGCATTCGTTCCGGCGAACGGGCCGAACTGATACGGCGTACCGGCCCCGAGCACGGCATCGCGCTCGGTCGCTCGGGTGCGGCCACCGTGTACTCCACGCCGTCGATGATCAACCTGATGGAGCACGCTGCAAAAAAACTGCTCGCCGGTTACCTGCGGGAAAACGAGGAGAGCGTGGGCACATCCGTCGAGGTCGAACATCTCGCACCCACACCGCTCGGGGTCGATGTGCGCGCGGTGGCGGACGTGATCTCCGTCGCCGACCGCACCATCGATTTCGAGGTAACGGCGTTCGACCCGGAACAGCAGATCGGGAAGGGACGCCACCGGCGCGCGGTCGTCGACGTCAATCGCTTCGCCGAACGCCTCCCCAAACCCGAATCCCCTTCCCCAGTCGGCGCGGTGGCGCCGTGGAGCGACCTGGACCCGGACCGGGGGGCCCTGCCCCGGTTCGCCAACCTCGACGTCCGCCTCGAGGGCGCCGTGGCGACCGCGATCATCAACCGCCCCGCGGCACTCAACGCACTCGATCCGGCCACGGTCGACGATCTCGAGGCACTCGTCCGGTGGCTGGCCGGTCACGCCGATGAAATTTACACCGTGATACTCACCGGAACGGGACGGAGTTTCTGCGCGGGTTCGGATATCCGCGCCGTGGCATCGATGAGCGTGGGGGAGGCAAGTGATTTCAGCCTGCGGCAGGGACGGCTCGGGAACCGCCTGAGCGAGATCCCGCAACCGGTTATCGCAGCGATCAACGGGTACGCCTACGGTGGGGGCTGCGTGCTCGCCGCGCACTGCGACTTGCGCATCGCGAGCCTGCAGGCAACGTTTTCGATGCCCGAGATCAAGCTCGGGTGGCCGGGCGGCTGGGGCATGGACCCCCTCCTTCGCCATATCGGCCCCGGGCGGATGATGGATCTATGTCTGACCGGCCGGGTTATCGACGCCCGCGAGGCGGAAACGTGGGGATTGGTCAACAAGTCGGTCCCGGCGGGCCGGCTCACGACCGAGGCGCGTCAAATGGCCGATCAGCTCCTCGCCCTGCCACCCCTCGCCCTGCGCGAGAACAAGTGGCTGGTCCACCGCCTCGCCGGACCCGCCGCCCGTCACTCCTACCACACCGAAAACGAGGCCTACATCCGCTGCCTCGAGACCGCCGACGCGCGGGAGAGGATCGACGCGTTCCTCGAGAAACGCAAGGCCCGGGGCCGTTGACCGGATGGCGCGGAGGGGATTGAGATTTTTCCGGAAGTGTGAGCGATACCGTCGTTTGGGACGCGATTGGGCGCCGACTCCGCGCCATCCTCGGGGCTACATGCCGCGTGTTCCTCCCTGCGGACTTCAGTCACGCACCCCATGTGCGCTCCATCGTCCTCCGGTCGTCAAGCCCGACATCTAGCCTCCGTCAACGACCCCGGGGATATTGGTGGAGGTTGAGCCAGGTCGGCGGGACAGGTGACCGGAT
This sequence comes from Opitutales bacterium, assembly GCA_007133065.1. Lineage (GTDB taxonomy): Bacteria > Verrucomicrobiota > Verrucomicrobiia > Opitutales > Oceanipulchritudinaceae > SLNJ01. The sequence continues at coordinate 4,853 of SLNJ01000132.1, read as the reverse complement.
GGCGCGGGCGGGGGGGGTGTGTAGGTGGGCAGGCGTGGGTTGGTGGGTAGGCGTGGGTTGGTGGGTAGGTGGAGTGATGGAGTGGGGGAGTGGATTCATTTGGACTTTGGCGGAACCTAACGGGTCGCGGCGTGAACGCGGGCGTGTGGATTGCGGCGCACTGTTGGAGTGCCGCGTTTACGCGGTCGGGATATGCGGCGTTCCCTCCCGCAACCCGGACAGGCGGGGACGCTGTCCCTCCAGGGTTGCATGCGTAGATACCGACCGTCTGGAGGGGCAGACCGTCCTGACCCCGGGCCGATCCGGATAGCGATGATACTCTATTCAAATGGCGGAGTGACACGGCGCCAGAGTCACCTTCACCGACTGCGTCCCGTCGGCGACGAGTTCCATTCCCTCCTGGAACCGCTCAAGCGGCAGCTCATGGGTCACGATGCGGTCCATTGGCAGCAATCCCTGCTCGATCATGCGAATTGCGATCGGATAGCAATGGGGACTCAGGTGGGCGCCGTGGATATTCAGCTCCTTGGTATCGCCGATAATCGTCCAATCCGTGGTGACCGGCTCGCGCATGACGCTGAACTCCACGAACGTGCCGAGCTTGCAGATCATGTGCAGCCCCTGCTCCACCGCCGCCGGGTGACCGGTCGCTTCGATGTAGACGTCGCACCCATACCCATCGGTTCGCTCCCGCACCGCCTCGATGACGTCGACCTTTCCCGGGTTCAGACAGAGATCCGCACCACACGCCCGGGCGAGCTCGAGGCGATTGTCATCCAGATCCAGCGCGATCAACAGGCGCGGGTTCTTCTGGCGCGCGGCCGCGACCATGCCGAGACCCAGCGGACCGGCTCCCGCGATCACGACGGTGTGGTCGAATTCAATCTCGCCGCGCCGGACCGCGTGGATGGCGCACGCCAGCGGTTCAACGTAGGCAGCATGCGCCGGCGGGATCGAGTCGGGCACGCGGTAATTGAGAGCCCGGGCCGGCAACCGGCAATACTCCGCCATCGCGCCGAACGTCGCCTGCCGGAATCCATATATATCGTGCACCGCACACATCCAGTACTGCCCGCGCCGGCAATAGCGGCACGACCCGCAGGGAACGATCTGTTCCGAGACCGCGCGATCGCCCGGCTTCAAGCTGTACTTCTCACCGGCCCCCTCCCCGAGCGCCACGACTTCGCCGACAAACTCGTGCCCCGGAATCACCGGCGCCTGGCAATACCCCTCCCGATGCGCGTCACCCCAGAAGAGCGGCGCACCCTGGTAGCACTTCAGGTCGCTCGCGCAGATGCCGGCGGACTTCACCCGGAGCAACACCTCTCCCGGCCCGATATTCGGCACCTGGCACTCCTCCAGCCGGTAGTCCTCCGGCCCGTGGCACACCACCGCCCGCATCGTCGCTGGCAAATCCCCCAATTGCTGCATAACAATACTCGGCTATCCTCATTCGTCCACCCGGTCGAGAACCGCGGCACGGACTCCGAATGGTTGCGTGTACGTTCTCCCTTCCTCCGAGATGATTACGGCGCGCACGAACGTCGTCGGCGGGGCGAGGTCGTGGATCGCGACCTCGAGTCCGTTCGCCACGGCGTGGTTGTCATTCGTCTCAGGATTGTACGTCATCCAGTCGATCCGCGCGTACTCCCCCTCGATCTCCAATCGAATCGTGTCGTCGGTAACCGTCACCCCGGTCAGCTTGACCGCTGGACGCGTTCCCTGCTGCTCGGGTACGAAGAAGTACAGGTGACCGCGCTTCATGGCCTCGAAGATGTGCTCCTTCGTGAACTCCGACAACATGAACACATTGCGATTGCGGCCGAAATGGGCGTCGGAATGGGTGTCGTCGTTTGCAAATCCCCAGACCGGTCGGTCCGGCATGAGTTTATAGAGAACGCTGTCCCACTTTCGCCGGTCGACCGGATAGCGATCGACCTGGTTGTACACCTCCATACCCACCACATGCGGGTGCCGTTCGTAGAAGTCGACGTACCACTCCGTATCCCGGTTGTAGCGGCCGGGATGGAAAAACATCGCCAGGCCGCCGCGTTCGCCGATCTCCCGGAACGCGGTCTCCTCGTCCTCCGTCCCGCCGGCGTAATGATTGAACAGGCTCCCGATATGGTGTGTCCGCGAAATCTCACTGCCGGGAATCGACACCATGCCCAGCTCGTCGGGATCGCGGTTCTGCCACTCTTCGTCGACGACCTCGGCGTACGGTGCATCGAATCGCACGCTCCTCTCATCCTTGATCTGATGGTAGATTTCGTTCAACGCCGTCCACGGGTAGAGCGCCCTTGGCCACACGTCGACGTGCATCGAGTCGTGATCGGTCAACGCCAGGATGTCGTATTCCATTCCGTGGTACGTATCGATCGCGTAATGTGGGTCGTACCCGCCGTCGGAAAAGTTTGTATGCGTGTGCAGGTTTGCATCGTAGTAGCCGATCGTCTCCCACGACACGCCGGCGTATGGGTTCACAAAAACCAGTTCCACCGGCTCTCGCAGTGCCCGCAGGGCGTATGCCGCATTCAGGCGCATCTCCGGTTCGCCATCCGCCACCGCCGCGCGCAGCTCGGCGATCGAGGCCGCGTCCCCCAGCTCACCCAGGGCGCGCGCCGCCCGAGCGCGAATTGCCGTTACCGGTCCTTCGCGGAAGGCGATGCGGACCGGGATCACGGCGTCCGCACGCTCTCCGAGGACGGTGAGCAAACCGACAGAGGTCACGATCGCACGGGAGCGGGACGGCTCCCGACCCCGCTCGATAACCTCGAACAAAGCGCGCAGCGCCGCCGCATGTTCCTCACGGCGAAGCTTCTCGACGAACGAATCGACGCCGATCCGCTCAATCGTGTGCAGCGCTTGCTCGACTGCTTCGTCCCCGTCGTGTTGCAGGGCATCGAGAATGCCAACCCGAATCTCGTGTTCGTCTCCGGAGAGAGATGGATGCCGGGCGGCGATCGAGAAGGATCCGGACGCGTCGCTGGACCATTCAAAGGAAGCGGTGTGTTCTCCGGATTCGATATCCACCGATTCCGGCACCAGTGCGCCTCCGGAAACCGATATCAGGTTGCGGTACGCTTGCGTGGCGGGAGACGGATTGCCGCGGGCATCGGTGAGATTCAGGTTGATCGCGACCCGCTCGCCCCGCGCAACGAGCAGCGGAATATCCGTACTCCAGGAGGCGTCCACGATCGTGCCGTGAATCCCGTGACCGGAGCGGTCGAAGGCGGTGTTGCCCCGCCCGTCGGTCAGCGGCAGGTGCTGGATAATACCGGCCGCCGGCAATTCCTCTCCCGCGGCGATGCTCCGCATGCCGGCATCGCCGATGTCTCCATCAAAGACAACCCAATCCCGCAACCACCCTGAGAAATTGTCTTCATGCATATCGGGATTGGGTCGGGCGCCGATCCACAAGGTGCGCCCCGTGTCAATGGAACGGGAATCGGCAGATCCTACGGGTTCGCCGTTGACATAGAGGCGGGCCTCCGAATCCGTCATAATCACGCCGTAGTGAACCCATTCATTGGCAGGGGGACGCGGAGCCCGGATTGTGTCGCCACCATACCAGACCAGGAGCAGGTCGTCGCCGACGTTTCTAATTTCCAGCTCCCCGCGGTTCGCTCCGGCCAGGTCGTGGTACCATCCCCAGATCTTCACCCGTTCCGCTCCATCATCGATCCAATACCCGCGGATTGAAAACGAAACCGGAAAGGTAACCTCGCCCGCCTCCAGACCTGTATCGACGTATGTGTGCCCGGTCGATCCGGTGAATTCCAGGAGGCGCTCGCCGAGCCGCAGATGGCCGGCCTCTTCTCCGCGCGCGTCGGCGGATGAAAAAGCGGCCATCGCCACGGCCACAAACGTGATCACCGCAACGAGGGGCATCCGTAGACGCGCGGGCGCGCGAGCGTGAGCCGATCGGTCGGCGTTGTATTTCAGACTTTCATGGAATGGGATCGTTTGTTTCATGAGGGTAACGCAGGGATATACGCTGGTGTAAGCGCCTGCAAGAGCAAACGTGGGAGAGCCTGTTGCCGCGGCGGTCGCGAGACTGGTCATGTCACTTCCGTGGTTGCTCCCGCTCCCTGCCTCGCTATCGTATTCCCCGCACACCGCACGGTTTGCGCCCGTTTCTCCTCCACTGCCTCTTCAATCCCATGACTACAGTCCGCCTCGTTCAACCCTCCGACGACCCCCAATGGCTCGACTTGCGCCGCGCCCTCTGGCCCGACTGCCCGGCCGACCGCCATGCCCTCGAGGTTCAACAATTGTGCGCATCGGGCGGTGCGGTGTTTCTCGCCGAGGATTCAGACGGCCGCGCAATCGGGTTCGCGGAGGTGTCGATCCGGCGGGACCACGTCGAGGGAACCACCGAGACCCCCGTTCCCTACCTCGAAGGGTGGTATGTGATCCCGGAATACCGCCGCCAGGGGATCGGGCGCATGCTCGTCGAAGCAGTCGAAGCGTGGGCCCGCCGGCAGGGCTTTACCGAACTCGCGAGTGACTCCGAACTGGAGAACCACGGCGCCATCCGCGCCCACAAGAGACTCGGCTTCCGCGAGGTCGGACGCGAAGTCCACTTCGTCCGGACGATTCCCAGGCAGGAATAAGGTCCCGGCCCGTGAGGGCACGCGCCCTCCGATACACGAACCGGCTCCTTCCGGAGGCAGGGTGCCCCCACCCTGCGGATTTCCCCCGGCGGATCCGATCTCACCAACACAGACCCGGCGCGTGAGGGCACGCGCCCTCCGAAACACGAACAAGCTCCTTCCGGAGGCAGGGTGCCCTCACCCTGCGTATTTCACCCCGGCGGATCTGATCCCACCAACACGGACCCGGCGCGTGAG
>SLNJ01000155.1 GCA_007133065.1 Opitutales bacterium | reverse complement strand
CGCGCTGTTGCGGGCGACGGAGCCGCCCCCTGCCTTTCGGGCCTTCAGCCCGAACGGAACGCGTGTCCCGGCGTTCCGGAGGCAGGGTGCCCCCACCCTGCGTTCATTCCACCGGTGTTGCCGAGAATCCCCGGCGCGGGAGAGCACGAACTGCGGAACGACAGAGCTATAGAACGAACACTCTGTCGACATCGGACAGTCGGACTGCTAAACGGGGGATCCGGAGGTTGTACACCCGATTGCAACACGGACAGGCGGGGACGCTGTCCCTCCAGGGTTGCATGCGTACCGACGATCTCTGGAGGATCGAATTGACCAAGGCGAGACCTACCCTCCGGCTCGCAGCGCCTCCGGCCTGCAAGCCTACGGGCTGGAGGCGGCTCGGAGAGAGCTGCGGAAAAGCGGAAAAGCTGAAATGCTGATTCACCTTTCCGGCAGTGGGTGAGTCAGGCGGGCGACGGCTCCTCCTTCGGGGCGGTTTTTGACGGTCAGGTCGCCACCGAGGGAACGAAGGGCGTGGCGGGCGATTGTGAGTCCCATGCCGCGGCCGACGGTGGTGTGGCCGGAGACGAATGGTTCGAAGATGTGTTCCATCACTGCGCTGCTGATCCCGCTTCCCTCGTCGATCACAGACAGGGCGAGGTGCGGGACGCCCGCGATCGACTCCGACTCCGCGACGATCGAGACCGGCTTCTTCGGAGCCTTGGCTGGATAGCTTTCGATGGCGTTGATGAGGAGGCGGCCGACGCTGTCCTCGAAGACCTCGGCGTTGGTTTCGAGGGGGAGATCGGGAAAGGGATTGCGCGCGTTGATCTCGGCATCGGGCATCTGGTGTTCGGTCCGGAATCGCTCGATGCTGTTATGGAGCAGAGTCCGCAGCGGGACCTGGTTCACGTTGACGATATCGACCTCGCAGATCGCATTGAGCTGGCGCACGATCCGGGTCATGCGCTTGATCGCCTGGTCGATGTAGTCGCAGCTCTTGCGCACCCTGTCGGGATTGTCCGCGCTCATTTTGAGCAGGTCGAGGTATCCGACGACGACTCCGAGCAGGTTGTTGAGATTGTGTGCGATTCCCTGGCTGACGGCGCCGATGGCCGCCGCCTGGCGGGTGTTGGCAAGCCGTTGCTGGAGGTCGAGGTTGACGCGGTGATTCTCCTGGATCCTCAGTTGGGTCTGGACGCGGGCAACCGTCTCCTCGAGATCGATCGGCTTGGTGATATAGTCGGCCGCGCCGGCGTCGAGGCCGGCGATGCGACCCTCTTTCGAGGACTTCGCCGTGATGAAGATGATCGGGAGGTCGCGGGTGTCCTCACGCTCCTTGACCGCGCGACAGACCGCCATGCCGTCCAAATCCGGCATCATGATGTCGAGCAGGATCAAATCGGGCGCGGATTCCTGCACGATGTCGAGACATTCCTGTCCATTGTACGCAGCGAGCACGCGCATTCCCACACGCTCGAGTTTGTGTTGCAGCAACTTGACGTTGAGCGGCTGATCGTCGACGACAAGGATAGTGGGCTTTTTTGTCACGGCGGCGCTGGATCCGGTAGTAGTTTCAATCATAATGGACAACAAGTCGATTGGATGCAATCTCGGGATAAATGATGGGCACAGAATAAGGTCTTAACCCTAAAAATGCCAGCTGAATACTCCTCAGGATGCAAGATTGTTCCGCGCTGCGCCCGGACCAGAGAACTCATGCGGGGCGTGAAACCGCCTGCCGCCATGCCTGAAGGGTGTTGCGCATGAGCATTGCGACGGTCATTGGTCCGACGCCTCCCGGCACCGGCGTGATCGCTGAGGCGATCGGGGCGACCGCCTCGAAATCGACGTCGCCGACGATGCGATACCCCTTCTTCGCCGCGGTGTCGGGAATCTTGTTGATTCCGACATCAATCACCGTGGCGCCCGGCTTGACCATGTCGGCGGTGATGGCGGCGGGACGGCCGATCGCGGCGATCAGGATGTCGGCGTCCCGGGTGATCGCGGCGAGATCGGGGGTGCGCGAATGGCAATAGGTGACGGTGGCATCCCCCCCGCTGCCTTTCCGAAGCAGGAGCAGGCCGACCGGTTTGCCGACGAGGAGGCTGCGGCCGACCACGACCACCCGTTTCCCGGCGGTTTCAATCGCGTACCGCCGCAGCAGTTCCACGATGCCGGCGGGTGTGCAGCTCGGAAACGCTGCGGGATCGTCCTGACAGAGCATCCCCAGGTTCCGGCTGTTGAGTCCGTCGACATCCTTTTCCACCGCGACCCGGTTGAACACGTCGCGTTCATTGGGGACTCCCGGGATCGGTGACTGCACGAGGATGCCATGGACGCCCGGGTCCTGGTTCAGCCGGTCGATCTCGGCGAAGAGCACTTCAATCGAAGTCCCCTCGGGCAGTTCAAGGAGCCGGCTCTCCATCCCGATCGCGTGCGCCGTCCGCACTTTCTTGCGCGTGTAGAAGACCGAGGCCGGGTCGGTGCCGACTCGGACGACGACGATGCACGGTTTCGCGCCCTCGATCTTCGCCACCTCGCCGGTGAGTTCTTCGATGATTTGCTTCGATACCGCGTTGCCGTCGATCCGTTCCATACCGGGGCCAGATGGACTATTTTGCACGAACCTGCAAGACGCGGATTACGATATTTCGTCCGCGCTGGATCTTCTCGGCGTTCCCGAAGACGACGACCCATGAATCGACATACCGATCGAGCGGACCCGGAAGGACGAGGCCGGAGGTGTCGATATACGCCATGCGCCGTCCATCCGCCGCCGTGAGTTGATACCGGTAGGGGTGCCGGACGAATCCGATACGGGGCCGCGACTGTTCCAGATACCCTTCAAAGTGCCCGTGCACTCCAGGGGCCGGGGTGACCGGGCCGCGATGCGGGGTGATCGCCCGTCCCCCGATCGCGGGTTCACGTTCCCGAACCGCTTCAGGCGGCGGCTCCACCTCCGTTTCAGGCGGCGGCTCCACCTCCGTTTCAGGCGGCGGTTCCACCTCCGTTTCAGGCGGCGGCATCGCGCGAACCTGCGCGGGACGCATCGGTGGCGGCGGTTGGAAATACAGGGGGCGTTGGGTGGTGACCGCGACCTCATACCAGTCGCCGGTGGTAACCGTCTCGACCTCGTCGGACTCCCCGATCGGACCCAGCGCGATCGCGACCTCATCGGGCTCGGCGTACACCATGACCCCGGGGCGCACCTCCATGTCCTTGTCGAGTTCGTCCGCCGGGACATATCCCGTGTACGTTCCGGACCATTCGACGATGTGCCACCCCTCCGGATTGTCCGGGTCCATCGGTCGCGCTTGCGCCAGAATAGGGTTGTCCGGCGCCACCTCCAGCACAGTCGCTTCAGCGGCATCCGGGATCGGGTACAACGGCACCGTCTCGTCGGCAGACAGCCATCCGCAGGCGATCAGAATCACAAGAGTGGTGTAAAAACATCGCAGCATGGTACCTCCGGTTGCGGAATAGTCCCGATATCATGCAAGCTCCTTTCCGCCACCGCAAGCGCAAAGGCGGCTGCGCGCCGTTGCGGGCGCTGCGCGCCGTTGCGGGCGCTGCGCGCCGTTGCGGGCGCTGCGCGCCGTTGCGGGCGCTGCCTCCGGCTCGTAGAGCCGAGGTGAAGGATCGAATTCACCAAGGCGAGACCTACGGCTCGGAGAGGCGCGCCGTTGCGGGCGCTGCGCG
>SLNJ01000061.1 GCA_007133065.1 Opitutales bacterium | reverse complement strand
TGTTGCCGTCGGGGAGTCGTTCACGATCCTGACCTCGCCGGATGGGGCGAGTTGGACGCTCGCAACCGCGGGCAGCACGGCGCTGCGCGATGTAGCCTACAACAGCGGCGACGATGTCTGGGTTGTCGTCGGCGATGGTGGAACGCTGCTCAACTCGAATGACGGCGGTGACACGTGGCAGTTTGCCGCGGACGCGGCTGGCACGCAGGCGGATCTCCTCGGCGTCACGTTCGGGGACGAACGGTTCGTCGCGGTAGGGCGCGACGGCACCATCCTCAGTTCGAGTTTTGGGCACAGCTGGAGCTCCCGGCTCGCCGGCACGGAGGCTGACCTCTATTCGGTTGCGTTGGCGGACGGAGTATTCGTCGTCGTCGGGGAGATGTTTACGTTTGTCACCTCCCGGGATGGAGTCGATTGGACCGCCCAGAGTTCGGGAACCCGCAACAACCTGCGCGGGATCTCCTATGCCGAGGGACTGCTCGCCACGGCGGGTGATTTTGAGTCGGTGCTGACCGCAGAGTCGGTGCTCAGTCCCGGGCTCGACCGGTGGACGCTGCGGAATCCGATCCCGGAAGGACCGGAGTTGCATGATGTTATCTATGCGAACAACGCTTACGTTGCGGTGGGTGACGGCGGCGCCATCCTCGTCTCCACCGACGGGCAGAGCTGGCAGGAACGGGACTCGACTATCGACGACCCGATCACCGGGATCGCGTACGGAAACGGCCGGTTTGTCGCGGTCGGTGGCCAGAATATCCTGGTTTCCGAAGATTCGCAAACGTGGCGGGTCCAGCGCACGTGGTTGGTCCCATTGCGTGAGATCGCCTTTGGACGAAATACGTTTGTCGCGGTCGGCGAGTCATCCCATATTCTCCACTCGGAGGATGGGATCACTTGGGCCGGGGGTCAACAGGCTGCCGACGGACAAGTCATCAACGATGTGAGCTATTCCGAGGCACTCGGCCAATTCGTCGCCGTCGGGGCTCCTTCCGAGCGCACGATGAACCTCGATTTTATGGGTATTGTGTTCAGCTATCCGGATACCCCGGTGAGCCAGCTGTACACATCGAGCAACGGCATCGAGTGGATGCGGCACGATCCGCCGTTGGTCGTGACCCCCACGCGCCTCGTCGGAAATAATCCGGATCCCGACCCGGAACCGGTCTGGCTGAGTCGACGATTGAACACCGTCACCTACGGAAACGACCGGTTCTATGCGGCCGGAGAAGGTATTGAGATGATCTCCGTCGACGGGGTGGAGTGGATCATCACCGTCATGGGCGGTGTAACCATCCACGATGTCGTCCACGGGGAGGGGCGGGGCGATACCCGGTTCGTCTTCGTCGGGGAGAACGGGGCGATCTTTTCGCGCGATCCAGACAGCATCAGTTTTCCGGGAATCACCGAACGTTTGAACTCGGTGGCCTGGGCGCGCGACGAATTCATCGCGGTCGGGGAGAACGCTCGAATCCTGACTTCTCCGAACGGGCAGTTCTGGCAGACCCGCTCCTCGGTCGTTCTCGACGCCTTTCACGCGGTTGCGTCGCGTCCCGGTCGGCAAGTCGTTGTCGGAGCGGGGGGGCGCGCCTTTTACTCGGACGATGCGATCGAGTGGACCGAGGCCGCCACCGGCACGGTACTCGATCTCAACGCGGTGGCCTGGACCGGTTCGCGATTTGTTGCGACCGGGAATTCCGGCACCGTTGTGACCTCGGCCTCGGGCGACGGGTGGACCGCGCGGTTTGCGCCAACCCATGAGAATCTGCACGACGTAGCGGCCGGCGGCGGCGTTGTCGTGGCGGTGGGAACGAATGGGACGATTCTCAGTGCGCCGACCGGCGAGAGCTGGACGACGCGGACATCGGGGATCGCCCACGATCTCTACGGCGTGCATTTCAGCCCGGCACACGGTGCGTATTTCGCGGTCGGCGGCAATGCAACCGTTCTCCGTTCTTCCGACGGGATCGACTGGGAGATAGCCGCGGAGCTGGGAGGCCTGCCATTGTACGGCGTCGGTGAGCATGTCGACGGGGTTCTCATCGCGGTCGGAGAGGCCGGTATCGTGTACAATTCGCTTGATGGGGAAACCTGGACCCGCCGCTTTTCCGGAACAAGCAACGCGCTTTTCAACGTCTCGTTCGGAGATGGCATTCTCTTTGCGACCGGAGCGAATGGCGTCGCCCTCTCCTCGAGCGACGGAGGGAGCACGTGGTTTCGCCGGCACACCAACACCGGGTACGCCCTGCACGATGTAAACTATCGAGACGGGTTCTTCACCGCAGTGGGCGGGTTCAGCACGATCATCACCTCCGGGAGTGTCGAATCGAAGTTCGACCAGACAATCCAGTTTCTCGAAATCGAGGACAAGGTCATCAGCGACCCGCCCTTCGTCCTGCAGGCGGCTGCGACCAGTGGGTTGCCGGTTACCTTCGAGGTGGAATCCGGCCCGGCTGCCATCGACGACAACATCCTGACTCTGACTGGTGAAACCGGAACCGTCGTGGTTCGAGCCAGCCAACCAGGGAATCCCAACTTCCGGCCCGCCCCGGATGTGACCCGCAGTTTCAATGTCCTCGTCGAACCGCAGACAATCACCTTCGATCCCCTGCCGGATCGCGTGTTCGGCGAACCGTCGTTCCAGATTGAGGCGACGGCGAGCAGCGGGCTTCCGGTGACTCTGGCTGTTGAGTCCGGCCCGGCGACCATCACAGGAAGCACGGTGACCCTGACGGGCGCGGGGACCGTGACAATCCGTGCCACCCAGGAAGGCGATGAGGAGTTTACGCGGGCCGACCCGGTCTTCCAGACTTTCGAAGTCGCGCGGGCCGCTCAGACCATTACGTTCCCGGCCCCGGGGCCGTTCTCACTGGGCGATCCGCCTGTGGAACTGGAGGCCGCCGCCTCCTCCGGGCTGCCGGTGGGCTTCCGTTTGATTTCGGGCCCGGCCGATCTGTCGGGCAATATTCTGACTCTGTCCGCCGAAGGTACCGTCGTGGTTGAAGCCCATCAGGAAGGCGACGACAACTACCTCGCCGCCGATCCGGTAACGCGGCAGATCGACGTGACACCGGCCAAGGTCGGCGAGTTCTGGGATGTGGCGGAATCGACCGTCGTCGCGGACCTGCGCAGCGTTGTTTTCGGGAATCGCCGTTTTGTGATCACAGGAGACGGCCAGACGGTTCTCTATGGCGGCGGCGGGACCCAGTGGACTCGCGCTCTGTCGGGCACCCATGATCTGCCGGCGCTGGCGTACGGCGACGGCCATTTCCTCGCGGGCGGCGAGGCGGGAGTTCGGATTGCGTCACCCGACGGTGAGTCGTGGAATCAGCTGCCCGATACTTTGACCGAGCCGGTCCGCACGCTTGCATATGGCGGTGCGTTGTTTGTTGCCGGAGGTCCGAACGGGTTTATCGCGACATCACCAGACCGGGTCGAGTGGACGGAACGGGAGAGCGGTGTCGAGGCCGACATCGCGGATATCCTCTATGCCGACGGGCGCTTCTACGCGATCGCCGGCGGCCGGATTATCACGTCTGCAACCGGTCGCGAATGGGAAACCGTCTTCTCCTCCTCCGGCGTAACCCTGACGGGAATCACCTATGGGGCCGGCCGGTTCGTCGTCGTCGGCGCCGGCGGGGCCGTATGGGCTTCTGATAACGGATCTAAATGGGTGCTTGGGCGCGCCC
>SLNJ01000018.1 GCA_007133065.1 Opitutales bacterium | reverse complement strand
TTTTTATAATAATAAGCTTACATTCGATGTCATTATGTGTATATTATATTTATGTAGTTTTTATTGCAAACCATCTTAATTTATATTACATAATAGTGAAATGATAGATTATTAAATTTAAGGAGGAATAAAAATGGCACCCAAAAAAAAGGGAGGAAGTAAGCTTCCCCGGTCTGTGGTTATGACTATTAGGCTTGACCCAAAATTAAGATTTGCTGCTGAGCTTGCAGCTCGAAAACAACGTCGGACTTTATCGAGTTTTGTTGAGTGGGCTATAGAAAAAGCGGTATCAAGTGAAGTTATTAACCCTGATCATAATGGAGATACCGCTTTTGAAGCTATGACACATATATGGGATGTTGATGAGGCAGACCGATTTATTAAATTTGCGGAGAGGTATTCGGAACTTTTGACTTTTGATGAAGAACATCTTTGGAAGATCATTAGGGAAACACCATATTTTTTCAAAACCGTAAATCGAAAACCGAACCAACCTCATTTAGAATGGTCAGAACGTTCGGATAATATTTTTTTTAAAAGAGTCCGTAATAATTGGGAACTTTTAAATAAGATTGTTGCAGGAAAAGCAGATATAGACGCACTACCCGACAGGCCAAAAGATGAAATTAATATTGTTACTGGTGATGAACTACCATTTTAGGAGGATTTATTATGTCCCTAAAATTTCAGAAAATTACCCGGACCAACATCAGAAAATTACACCATGGTAAAAAGCTTCAGGAACATGGAATTACATTTGAAAGATTAATCAATGGTGACGGACGTTACACGGTCAATATCATGGTGGATGGTGTTCGTGTTCACCGGGTTATTGGAAAAGAGTCCGAAGGGGTAACGAGAAAACAGGCTGAAAATTTCATTGAGCAAACTCGAACGGATGCCCGAAAAGGAAGACTGAACTTGCCAAAGGGCAGAAAGATTGTTCTGGGTTTCAGGGAGGCGGCAAAAAATTATCTAACCAAACTGGAAAAGGAAGGCGGCAAAGATATCGAAAAAAAAAGGCAGCGGATTGAATTACATCTTTCACCTTTTTTTAAGGACAAGCCACTGTCAAGCATAACAACTTTTGACCTTGAACGTTATAAAAAATACAGAAAAGAAGAAAACGCTTCAAACGGAACAGTCAACAGAGAACTTGCTGCGATTTCCCACATTTTCTCCAAATCTGTCGAATGGAAATGGATTAATCACCGGCCAGCCAAAATAAACCGACTCAATTAAGACAGTGGCAGAATTGTCTACTTGACAACGACGCAGATATCAAAATTATTGGAAAAAGCCTCCGAGCATCAAAGTCCTTTTATTTATCCGTTTATTTTGATTGCTTTGGAAACGTCAATGCGCCGTTCAGAAATACTTTCCATCCGGCTTGAAAACATCGATCTGGAAAGACGAATTATTTTTATTCCAAAAGCAAAGGCAGGAGCCCGCGAACAGCCAATCACAAAAAATCTGGCAGCATATTTGGCAGAACACATTAAAACTGTAGAAACTGGTCAGGTATGGCTCTTTCCTTCTTCCAGATCAAAATGCGGTCATATAAAATGGCCGGAACATGCTTTCCGGGAAGTGGTGAAATCAGCAGAGCTTGATCCAAAGCAGGTAGTCCGGCATACCTTACGCCACACTGCCATAACCCACCTTGTTCAGGCAGGCGTAGATCTGCCAACCGTCCAAAGAATATCAGGCCACAAAACGCTCCAAATGGTGGCCAAGTATAGCCACCAGAACGGTGAACATATTCGATCAGCAATGGATATTTTGGAAAAGCGTTATAAAGACGCTGGTTAGAAAACAAAAAGCCGAACCATTTTTTCTGACACAACTACACAGGAATTACACAGACTGGAAAATGGCAAAATAAAAGGGGTTAAAGCGAAAATGCTTAACCCCTTGATTTTACTGGTGCCCGGGACGAGAATTGAACTCGTACAGTGCTTTGCACCGAGGGATTTTGAGTCCCTTTAAATCCCCTTCCCTATTTTTCCTAAAACATCATAAATTCATTGACATTACAATAGGATATATGTATCATGCTTTCCCTAAAGTTCATTTAAGATCATTCTATTTCAACACTAAAAGTGTACCAATAGTGTACCAAAAATTGACGGGGATATCATGAAGTGGATCCGAGATATAAAAGGTTTAGAATACCGAGAGCACCCTGAAAGAAAATATGGTCTCCGAAAAGACAGGTATTATCGAGGTCGATATAAAGTTGACGGAAAACAAACAACGGTATCGTTTGGTTGGGAATCGGAAAAAGCTGTTCAGGGGCGAGAATCTTTCAGGGATATTTGTTTAAAACAAATATTAGAATTAAAATCAAACGCAAGGAAAGGTGAAGGACCCGTTACTCTGAAGGAACAACGAGGAATAGCCGAAAAACAACGTGAAGAAAAGATCCGTCAAGAAGAAATCGAAAAGCGACAAGGTTTATCCTTTTGTGATTTTTTCGAGAAACATTATTTTCCGGTTGCTCAGAGTTCAAAAAAAAGCGTCTCGTATCAAAAAGAGCAAGAGCACTTTAATATTTGGTTAAAACCTGTAGTCGGTGATCTTCCATTCAAAATTATATCACAGATCCATTTGGAAAGAATCAAAAGAAACATGCAAAAATCCAAGCGGTCTCCGAGGTCAATTCGATATGTTTTGACTACCTTCAGGCAGGTCTGGAATCTGGCCAAAAGGTTAAAATATACAGAAGCGGATAGCCCTTCAATCGGAGTTAAGGTTGATATGCCGGATAACAACAGGCGTCGATATCTCACTGGCGAAGAGTCCGAGAGTTTGCTTGTTTGTTTAAAACAAAAAAGTTTCCAGGTATATTGCTTGTCTCTTCTCTCACTGGATACCGGTTGCAGATTTTCCGAAGCTGCACAATTGAGATGGGGTCAGATCGATACAGATAATGGCGTTATAACATACATCGACACGAAAAAATTAGGTGGAACCAAAATCAGGACCGTGCCGATGACAGCACGAATCAGGGAACTTTTCGAATCAATGGCAAGGGGTCAAAAAAATGACCTGATGTTTCCAGACACGAAGGGAAATGTGCATAGAGAAATTTCCAAAACTTTTTCCAAATGCGTTAATGAACTCAAGCTCAATGATGGTGTAACAGATCGCCGATATCGGGTTGTATACCATTCATTACGACATACTTATGCTTCTCGTCTGGTTATGGCCGGTGTAGGCTTATATTTGGTATCGAAACTGATGGGCCATTCAAGCATTGCCGTTACCGAACGATACGCCCACCTTTCCCAGGATTCTTTAGCTGAAGCTGTATCTCGCATGGAACAAGCAGAGATCAGTCGAAAGGAAAAAGTTTTAGTTCCGATGCCTTAAAAAAATACCAAATAAAAAAAACGTTCATGATTGCTCAGAAAGCTTAGGAATTAAAATGCCAAAAAAAAAGGTACCAATTAAAATCGAAAAGGGCAAAACACCATGGGAAAAGGTATCAAAGCGTTTGTTAACACGTTGGTTAACAATATCCCATTTGCCGGATTATCAGGAATTTTGTGAAGATTTTGCTGACCTTTTTGTAGAAGGTATTTTTCAATATGATCTTGCCGGGGAAGAAGTTCAAATCAGACATGATGATCTCTGTGAAAAACACGGTCTCAATAATGTTTGGTATCATAAAACCAAATTCGAAA
>SLNJ01000128.1 GCA_007133065.1 Opitutales bacterium | reverse complement strand
TTCAGACGGTTTTCGACACCGATGCGGGTCGCGTTGTCGCTGTGGACGGCGTGAGTTTCACCGTCCCGCGCGGCAAGACCCTCGGCATCGTCGGAGAGTCCGGCTGCGGCAAGAGCGTCACGGCGATGTCGATCATGCGGTTGCTTCCGCAACCGATGGGGCAGATCGTCGCCGGCGAGATACGATTCAAGGGCCGGGACCTGATTGCCTGTTCCGATCGCGAGATGCGCAAGGTCCGTGGTGCGCAGATTAGCATGGTCTTCCAGGAACCGATGACAGCCCTCAACCCCGTGCATCGCATCGGAAAGCAGTTGAGCGAGGTGTACGGCCTGCATTCGCCGATGTCGCCCGAGAAGGCACGCGAGCATTCCATCGATATGCTGCGCAAGGTGGGGATTCCATCTCCCGAGATTCGCGTCGACGAATATCCACATCAGCTCTCCGGCGGCATGCGACAGCGCGTCGTCATAGCGATGGCGCTCGCCCTGACCCCCGACTTGCTGATCGCCGACGAACCGACCACGGCCCTCGACGTTACGATTCAGGCCCAGATCCTCGAGGTGATCAACAATCTGCGCGAGGAGATGGGGATGTCCGTGATCCTGATCACCCACGACCTCGGCGTGATCGCCGAGACTTGCGACGAAGTGGTCGTGATGTACGCCGGCCGCGTCGTCGAGATGGGCACGGTCTTCGAGATCTTCGAGAATCCCCAACACCTATACACGAAAGGGCTCCTCGAATCGATTCCCGGGCTCGACAGCGCACGCAAGCAACCTCTCAACACCATACCCGGCATGGTGCCCGAGCTCAAGGATCTGCCCCAGGGCGCACGCTTTGCGCCGCGCTCGCCCCACCCGGGCGCGCAGCAGTACGTCGCAAGCGCCGAATACCGCACCGCGCGTCCGCCGCTCGTCGAATTCACTCCCGGCCATTGGGTCGAGGATTGCGATGTCGTTCGCGTCTCCACCCTCAACACCTGACCCCCCGTGCAGCCAACGAACAACGGCACCCTCCTCTCGATCGACGATCTCCGCATGCACTTTCCGGTCCGAGGAGGAATTCTCCTTCGAACCCGCAAGCACTGCAAGGCGGTGGACGGGGTCAGCCTCACGGTCGCCCAGGGCGAAACCGTCGGACTCGTCGGCGAATCCGGTTGTGGAAAATCAACCCTGGGGAAGTGCATCGTGCGGCTCCACCAGCCCACCGCCGGGTCGATACGATTCGAGGGACGCGACATCACACGGCTCAGCAGGCGACAGTTGAAACCGTGCCGACGGGATATCCAGATGATTTTTCAGGATCCCGCTGAATCGCTCAACAGTCGCCACACGGTCGGAAACATCCTGGAGGAGTCCTTTCTCATTCATAATATCGGCACACACTCCGAACGACGGGAGCGCGTCCGTGAGCTCTTGAGTGTGGTCGGATTGGGCCCGGACGCGGCCAATCGGTTTCCTTTCGAGTTCTCGGGAGGGCAACGGCAGCGAATCGGAATCGCCCGGGCGGTTGCGCTCAACCCGAAATTGGTCGTCTGCGATGAGCCGGTTTCCGCCCTCGATGTCTCCGTGCAAAGCCAGATCCTGAATCTGCTCCTCAAGCTACAGAACGATCTGAATCTCTCCTACCTCTTTATCGCCCACAATCTTGCGGTCGTACGGCACATCTCCGACCGAATCGCAATCATGTACCTCGGACGAATCGTCGAGATGGCCGATACCGAGACGATCTTCCGCAACCCCCTGCACGCCTACACCAAGGCGCTGATTTCGGCCATTCCGATTCCAAATCCACGGCAGAAGCGGGAGCGAATCATCCTCCAGGGTGATGTTCCCTCCCCCATTGACCCACCGGAAGGATGCGCCTTTGCGCGGCGCAGCTATCTGCCCTGTACGGAGGCGGAAGCCAAGCTCCCCGGCGTGTTCCAGGAGGTGGAACCGGGGCATTGGGTCGAGGTGCATCCGGCAACCGTTGAAAACTGGCGGGACTATTCGAATTGACTTGATCCGGCGCGGAAATCTGGGAAGCTTGTGATTGCTAGGTAGTTCTCTAACTCCAACTCCAGTTCAAGTATGAAAACAGCCCCGATCATCATCGTGCTGCTCGCAGTCGTCGCCGCCGGTGGATTGCTCCTTTATTTCAACGCCCGCAGTGGTCAGGAGGCTCTCGACCAGAAGGCGCGGCAATTGGAACAGCAGCTGTCCGAAGCCGAACAGGAGCGGGCTCAACTCGCCGAGCGCGCCGAAGAACAGGCCCGCCTGAGCCGGGAGGCTGAGGAACGCGCCGAGCAGGCGGAAGAGGCGCGCCGGATGGCTGAGGAACGTGCACGCCAGATAGAGGAGGAACGGCAGCAGCGCGTCGCCGAACTCAACGATCGCCTCGAGCGTGAAGCGGCCGAACGGCGGGAAGCCGAAGCGCGCCTCGACAACCTGAATCAGCGTCTCGATGAGCTCGCCGCCGCACACAGCGAAGCGGAACAACGGCTCGCGGAGCTGCGCGTCGCACGCGAGGAAGCCGAAGAAGAGGTTGCCGGGATCACCGATGTCGCCGCCGAACTCCGGGCGAAACGCGCTGAACTCGAACGGCTGCAGCAAGAGAACGAGGAACTGCGGCGCGACTATCAGGTCGCCGTGGAGCGACAGGCCGACACCGAGGAGCGGATCATGCGTGCCGGGGGACGAATTGAGATTCCCTACCCGGAGATTCGCTCAATGAACGTACGGCGGCGCGAAGCCGTTCTGTTCAAGGAGCGCCTGCATGGCAGCCGGGACTGACGGTGCTTAGGAGCCCGCCCTTGATTCAACGAATCAGCAATTTCCAGTTCGCGGTACCGGATCGCTTTGATAATCGCGGGAGCAAGGTTATCGCGCCGCGGTTGGAACATCGCGGATGGCAATATGGAGATCGCGTAGTTGCTTCTCGCTCACCGATCCGGGCGTTTGCGACATGAGGCATTGCCCTCGCTGGGTTTTCGGGAATGCAATGACGTCGCGGATACTTGAGCGACCGCTCAGGATCGCCACGAGGCGGTCCAATCCAAACGCGATGCCACCGTGCGGCGGGGCGCCGTAATCGAACGCATTGAGCATATACCCGAAACGGCTCTGCACGACCTCGGGCGGAATCTTCAGTACCTCCTCAAAGACTTTCTTCTGCAATTCAGCCTGATGGATACGAATGCTCCCACCTGCGATCTCGGAACCGTTCAGTACGCAGTCATAGTGCTGGCCGCGAACGGCGGTTGGATTTGAATCCAGCAGGGGGATATCCTCGTCGACCGGCGCCGTGAAGGGATGGTGGGCTGCGAGGTAGTGGCCCGCCTCCTCGTCGAACAGCATAAGGGGGAATTCGATGACCCAAAGAAAATCGTAGCGATCCTCCGGGATCTTCAGCCGTCCACGGGCTATGAGCAGGCGGGCGGACTCGAGGCGAATCCGCCCGAGGATGGCGCACGCCCGCTCCCACTCCGCTGCGGCGAAGAAAACCATGTCGCCGTCGGCGATCTCGAGCGCGTCGCGCATCTCCCGCTTCTCGTCCTCGGTGAAAAACTTGAGAATGGGTGATTTCCACTCGCCGTTCTGAACGCGAATAAATGCGAGCCCCTTGGCGCCGAGCCCTTTCGCGCACTCCTCGAGCATCTTCATCTCCCCCTGGGTGGCGTCGGCCAGACCCTTGGCGTTGAACGCCTTGACCACGCCACCTGAGCCCACAGCACCGGAGAAGACCTTGAAGCCGGATTCCCGGAAGAGCTCGCTGAAATCCTTGATTTCAAGCGCGAAACGGGTGTCCGGCTTGTCGACACCGAACCGGTCCATCGCCTCCCGATAGGGCATTCGGGGGAATGGCGTGGCGATTTCAATTCCTTTCACCTCTTTCCATATGCGCGCCAGCATTCCCTCGATCAACGCATACATATCCTCGCGATCGATAAAGGACATCTCCAAGTCGATTTGCGAGAACTCGGGTTGACGATCGGCGCGCAAATCCTCGTCCCGGAAGCAACGGGCGATTTGATAGTAGCGTTCGACTCCGGCTACCATCAGCATCTGTTTCAGTTGCTGCGGAGATTGAGCGAGCGCATAGAATTCACCTGCATTCAGGCGGCTGGGAACGAGGAACTCCCGCGCTCCCTCCGGGGTGCTCTTGAAAAGCATCGGGGTCTCCACCTCGATGAATCCCTGTTCGTCAAGAAACGCTCGGGTTGCGTGGACCGCGCGATGGCGGGAACGCAGAATCTGCTGCATCGCGGGCCGGCGCAGATCGAGATACCGATAGGTCAGGCGCAGATCTTCGTTGACGCGCTCCGCGCGATCGT
This sequence comes from Opitutales bacterium, assembly GCA_007133065.1. Classification (GTDB taxonomy): domain Bacteria; phylum Verrucomicrobiota; class Verrucomicrobiia; order Opitutales; family Oceanipulchritudinaceae; genus SLNJ01. The sequence continues at coordinate 9,517 of SLNJ01000128.1, read as the reverse complement.
CCTCAAGCGGAAACGGTGGCGTTTTGGAGATGTTATGAACCGTGAGACTCGCGGCTCGCAAATCGATCTCGCCCGTCGGAATCCTTTCGTTCACCGTCTCCGGGCTCCGCCGTTCCACTTCACCCTGCACGGCGATCACCGACTCGGGCTTCAATCTATGGTGCAGGTCTTTGAAATCGGGATTGCTCGGATCGAAGATCACTTGTGTGACACCCTCGCGATCGCGCAGGTCGACAAAGAGGATTCCGCCAAGATCGCGCATGGTATCGATCCAGCCGGCCAGGGTGGCGGTGCATCCCACATCCAGAGGCCTCAACTCGTTGCAATGGTGCGTTCGTTTCATCTCGCGGAAAGGGAATGCAATTGGAATTAAGCCGGGAGATTTGAGCGCGCCCGCGCTCAGCTCTTCTCCCGGGCGATCTCCACCAGTTCCACGAACGAGCGAGCCTGAAGCGACGCCCCTCCGATCAGACCTCCGTCGATATCGGGTTGCTCGAGCAGGTCCGCGGCGTTTCCAGGTTTCATCGATCCGCCGTACAGAATCCGAATCCGCGATGCCGCGCTGTTTCCGAACTGTTGAGCCAGGAGTTCGCGGATCTGTCCGTGCACCTCCTGGGCCATCTCCGGTGTGGCGGTCTTCCCGGTTCCGATCGCCCAGACCGGCTCGTAGGCGATCACGAGGTGCTCGGACGTCTGCTTCGAGACGCCGTTCAAGCCCTCCTGAATCTGTCTTTTGACGACCTTCCCGGTATCGCCCGCCTCCCGTTCCTCGAGCGTTTCACCCACGCATACGATCGGCTTGAGGCTGCTTTTCAGGGCAGCGAGGACCTTTTCATTGATAAAGGCATCGCTTTCATGGAAATACTGGCGGCGCTCGCTGTGGCCGAGGATAACAAAACTACAGAACAACTGGCGCAGCATGAGGGCGGAGATCTCCCCCGTGAACGCACCCTCGGGTTGCGGGTGCATATTCTGTGCTCCGAGCATGATATTGCTGTCCGAGACCAGCCGCGCCACGGACTCCAGCGCCGTAAACGGGGGACAGAGCACCACGTGCACATCGGTCTCCTGTCCGATGAGATGGTTGATCTCTGTAGCGAGATCGACGGCTTCGGAAGAAGTCCTGTGCATCTTCCAGTTGCCGGCAATCAGGGATCTGCGAATGTTTTTCATCTGGTTAGGTTCTGACGTCTGAGTTTCCATGTAACGGGCGCACCGTTCATGCACGATCCAGGACGGCCACGCCCGGAAGCTCCCGCCCTTCCAGGAATTCCAAACTCGCGCCGCCACCGGTGCTCATAAATGAGACTTGTTCGGAAAAACCGCTCTTTCTTATCGCAGTGACCGAGTCTCCCCCTCCGATAATCGAGGTGGCCGCAGCATTCGACGCCACCGCCTCGGCGATTGCAAACGTGCCCTGCGAGCACGCCTCGATTTCAAAAACCCCCATGGGACCGTTCCACAGGATCGTGCGCGCCCGCGCGATCTCTTCACGATACCGGTCGACCGTGCGCGGACCGATATCAACCCCTTGCCAGCCGTCGGGAATGTCGCCTTCGGCTATCTCGATCGGGCCGACCTTGCGCCCTGCGAAGTCAATCTCCTGGACAATACGGTTGTCGAGGGGGAGAAGGAACGTCACCCCCTTGGCCTCCGCCTTCTTGATTGCCTCCCGGGCGGTCTCCACCTTATCCGGCTCGCTAAGACTCTCCCCGACCGTGTGCCCGCACGCCAGTTTGAAGGTGTAGGCCATCGCACCGCCGATGAGAATCGTGTCCGCTTTTTCCAACAGCGCGTCGATCACGGAGATCTTGTCGCTCACCTTGGCTCCGCCGAGGATCACGACGAACGGACGATCCGGGTTGGCCGTTTTGTCGCCGAGGAAGCGCAGTTCCTTTTCCACGAGCAAGCCCGCAACTTTGATCGGAAGGTGGTCCGCGACGCCGGCGGTGGAGGCGTGGGCCCGGTGTGCAGTCCCGAATGCATCGTTCACATAGATTTCCGCGAGGGCGGCGAGCCGGCGCGCGAAATCCGGATCATTCGCTTCCTCCTCCTTGTGGAAACGAAGATTCTCGAGCAGCACGACGCTTCCTTCAGTCATCATCTCCACTGCTGCTTCCGCATCCGCGCCGACGCAGGCTCCCACGAAGGTCACCGGGATGCCCAATTGATCCGCGAGGGCGGCCGCCACGGGCTTGAGGCTCAGCTCGGGGCGGTGCTGACCTTTCGGGCGCCCCAGATGGCTGCACAGAATTACCCGTGCGCCCTGTTCGACAAGGAGGCGGATCGTGGGGACGGCTGCGACGATGCGTGAATCGTCCGCGACCCGGCCTTCAGCGACGGGCACATTGAAGTCCACACGAACCAGCACCCGCTTGCCCGCGACATCGACATCTCTGACACTCTTAACTGATTGGCTCATACGGCTACCATTCGCCTCAAAGGAACTGAATCACGCGTTTCAGCAGATCGACGCACCGGTTGCTGTACCCCCACTCGTTGTCGTACCAGCTCACAAGCTTGAAGAACGTGCTGTTCAAGGCGATGCCGGAACCGGCATCGAAGATTGACGAGTTGGTATCATGGGTGAAATCAGTCGATACGACTTCATCCTCAGTGTAGGCCAGGATCCCCTTCAATGGACCCTCTGCCGCCTCCTTCATTTTGGCGCAGATCGCTTCGTAGCTAGTCTCCTTCTCGGTTTTCACGGTGAGGTCGACCACGGAGACCGTTGGAGTCGGCACGCGAAATGCCATTCCGGTGAGCTTGCCCTGTACCTCCGGAATCACAAGGCCGACGGCCTTCGCTGCGCCGGTTGAGGAGGGGATGATGTTGACCGCCGCAGCGCGACCGCCCTTCCAATCCTTGCGGGAGGGACCGTCATTGGTCTTCTGGGTCGCGGTATAGGCGTGGATCGTCGTCATCAAACCTTCGACAATGCCGAAATTGTCGAGGACGACCTTCGTGACGGGTGCGAGGCAGTTCGTCGTGCAGGAGGCGTTCGAGATAATGTGATCGTCCGCGGTCAGGCTGTCGGCATTGACGCCGATGACCACCGTTTTGACATCTCCCTTGCCGGGCGCCGAGATTATCACCTTTTTAGCCCCGGCCTTCAGATGGCCTGCAGCGAGTTCATCCTGCACGAAAAGCCCGGTCGACTCGATCACAACATCCACGCCCAGTTCCTTCCAGGGCATGGCCGCGGGGCCCTCCTTCACGGCGAGGCAGCGAATCTTCCGCCCGTTGACGATCAAGATGTCATCATCCTCAGCGGAGGAGCTCGATTTGTCGCTTGTCACCTCACCGTCGAAACGACCTTGCACCGAGTCGTACTTGAGCAAGTATGCGAGGTTGTCCGCCGGCACGAGGTCGTTGACTGCGACGACTTCGACGTCGGATTCAAGGAGCCCCTGCTCCGCGAGCGAACGAAATACCAGTCGGCCGATGCGACCGAATCCGTTAATTGCAATTTTGGTTGCCATATCTGTTTCGACTTGTGTTTCCGGTTGTTGGTAAGACTGAATCCAGTCCCGCTTTCAGGGATGGGGAAAAGCAAACTCACAAGATCACTCTGCCGTTGGCAAGCGTGAAGTGTGGCGAATAATCTCTTTGTCTGGCAAACCCCTCCGGATCGGGTTTGCCAGTGGAGCCGCGTCATGCGACGGAAGCGGACGCGCTCGAGCCGCCGTCGCGAGCGCGGAACGAACCCACATCTCACGATTCAACCCACAAACCACACTGCATCGGTGGCAGCGTGAGCGATCCGTTGCACCAGGAGAAGAGCGCACTGCGCAACCCTCGTTCGACAAAGCGTTCCGCGTCAGCAACCTGTGTGAAACCTGCAACAGGGAGATCCGGAAGGTCGATCGATACGCGGTGCAGATGGGGATTCACCGCGAAGAGGAGGCGCCCGTCGCCATTTCTGTGATCGGCGTTGAACAACGCGGCGAGGGCCGCGTCCTCATCCCGCCCGTAGAAAGAGAGGAAATCTCCGGATGGCGGAGTGTAAAGACGCAGATGCCTTCCGGCGGAGGAGAGGCGAAAACGAATCCATCGGCGGAAATATTCGTGTGTCGCCGAGAAGGCGATTGCGCGGTCGTAGTGTAGGGCGTTCAGCTCTTCGTCCTGGTAGGTGTTCGCGACCCCCTGCTTGCTCCGAAGCATGTCCTGGCCGCTCGAAATCATTGGAATCCCAAGCGAACAGAAGAGGACCGAGGCCATCAGGTGGGTTCTGCGCCGGTCGCGCGGCGTCGGTTCGGAACCATCGTGTTCGCGGTTCTCCGTGATGCGGTCGATCCAGGCGTGGTCGTCGTGCGATTCGGTATAGTTCACGGATTGCGCGGGCCACGCAGCGTAACCTCCGAGCGAGCCCGAGAGGAAGTATCGCAGCCCGTCGGGGTCGCCGTGCCCCCGCACGTATTCGGGAAGGAACTCCCGAAACCCGTCGTTCCAATAGGCGAAACCGGTCTCTCTCAGGGCATGTGCGAAATGTCTGCGAAAGCTCCACGGCTCGGCGATAAGGATAATTCCCGGCTTGATCGCCTTGAGAGCGCGTTCGATCCTGCGCAGAACGGTTATCCCAATAAGCTCGGCGAGATCGAAACGAAAACCATCCACGTCAAAGCGTTCAACGAACCAGCAGAGGCTTTCGATGATCAGACGTTCCGTCATGGGGGTATTGCAGCGCACGGTATTGCCGCATCCGCTCCAGTTCACGGGCTCGCCCGATTGCTCGATCTCGAAGTAGTAATGCTTGTCGATGAACATGAGGTGGTTGGGTTCGCCGACGTGATTGTAGACAACATCGAGCAACACCGCCATCTCGCGCTCGTGAAACGCGGCCACCAGATCCTGGAACTCATGATACGCGGCGTTCGTGTCCCGCCGCGAGGCATACCAGCAACAGGGTGCAAACCAATTCGTCGGCATGTACCCCCAATGGTATTCCTCGCGGCTGTGTGCATCGAACTGTTGTACCGGTTGCAGTTCGACGGCATTGATGCCGAGCTGCTTGAGGTGGAAGTGTTCGTCGCGGACCCAGCGGGCGAGTCCGCGGAACCCGAGGCGCTCCTCCTCGTCCATCTCGATCGGAGCCCGGGCAGTGAGATCCCGAACGTGGGCTTCGGCAATGACCAGGTCTTGCCACGCGGGAGGCTGAAACCGCGCGGACGGAAGCGGGAGGCGGTCGGAATCCGTGATGATTCCCGGGCCGCCGGGTCCGGCCACCAATCGCGCGTAGGGGTCGAGAACGGGCTGCTCTGCGTCGAACTGGCTGTGGGGATCGGTCGACTTACCCGCCACAGAGTAATGGTAGAACCAGCCGGTCAGGTCGCGCTCGACGCGCCCCTCCCAGACGCATGAGTCCACGCGTTCGAGCCTACACGTCTCGCGGACCTCGGAAGCGAGCTCTTGAAAGAACACAGCCTGGACTCCGCTTGCTCGAGGGGCGAAGAGGCGAAACACGGTGCTACCATCCTCGATTGAGGCGCCCAGCGGCAGCCCGCTTTCCAGCTCGAGCAGGAAATCTCCGGGAATGAGCAATGCCTCCTCCTCTCCGTCGGAGCCGCGCCACAGGATGCTCGCCTGTCCGTCATCGCTGAGGGATCGCGGGGTCGTGAACGAGAACTGATGCATGCCGCCCTGGCCGAAGTGCAACGCGTGGTTGCGGTTCCCCTCCTTATCGTGAACCGCGTTCGGGGCGCTCCCGGGAACCGGCAGCCACGTTCCCGATCCGGTCAGGAATTTGAATGCGCCCGGCTCATGACGCGTGCCGCCGACCGCCTCCCGTTGAACCGTCAGAGCACGGCACTCCCGCCCATCGATTGTCGTGGGCTCCAACCGCCAGGTTCGTTCGTTGCATGCATCAACCCAGCCATTGAATGCGCCGGCAACGAAGACCTCGGTATCGGGGTGCACGTCGTCGGCGAGGGCGGCTGAGGGAACCACGAACGTCACCATGCCATCGCGGATCATGTAGCCGCTTTCCAATGCGTAATCGATTTGCGGGAGGCGGGCGATCCCGGTCAGTGCCCTTCCGGTTTCGGCCCAGTGGAGCGGTGGCGGTTGATTCGCCTTCCAATCCTTGCACAATCGCACCATCCCTCGGGCGAAGTCGGTCCAGAATGCAGCTTCGATTTGGCGCTTGCGGCTCATGTCGGAACGGATTCATGCCGGTTCCTGCGAAGATCTCAACGCTGAAGTAGCCATGAGATTGACTTGCTCCGCCGGGAATTCTTGGGTGACCATGTCGGATATACCGATGAGCCGTATCCTGGCAGCTATGTCCGGCGGCGTGGACAGTGCCGTCGCCGCCCTTCTCCTGCACGAAGCGGGTGAGGATGTGACGGGCGTGTACATGAAAAACTGGATCAACGAGGAACAGGTCGTCGGCGATTGCCCATGGCAACAGGACATTGCAGACGCCGCGGACGCGGCGAATGCGATCGGGATTCCATTCGAAGTGGTCAACTTCATGAAGGATTACCGCGAACGGGTCGTCCGTTACCTGATCGATGGATACCGGCGCGGAATCACGCCGAACCCGGATGTGATGTGCAACCGGCAAATCAAGTTCGGCGTTCTCCTCGACTGGGCCCGCGAGCGAGGGTTCAACGCGGTCGCAACCGGGCATTACGCGATCCGGCGGGAGATCCCCGAGGGCGGCCACGCGATCCACGAGGGAGTCGACAAGAACAAGGATCAGTCCTATTTTCTCGCCCAACTGCAGCCGCATCAGGTGGCGGGAGCCCGCTTCCCCATCGGACACCTGCAGAAACCGGAGGTCCGCAGAATCGCCCGCCGCGCAGGACTGCCGAACGCCGACAAAAAGGATAGTCAGGGAATCTGCTTTATTGGCGAGGTGCGCATCAACGACTTTCTGGAAGCCTTTATTCCCGACAGTCCAGGCGAGATCGTGGATGCCGCCGGAAGCGTGTTGGGCGAGCATCGGGGGTTGCATCGCTTCACACTCGGACAGCGCAAGGGGATTGGAATCCCTTCGAACACCGATCATGCCTTCTATGTTGTGGTCGCCAAGGACTACGAGTCCAACCGCCTGATTGTTGACTTTGAAGGCCCCCGGGCGCCCGGCCTTTACCGCGATACGTGCACCCTGGATGCACTGAACTGGATCGGAGAACCCGTCGACGGCGCAGCCACGCTCCTCGCCAGGCCCCGATATCGCGATCCCGCAGTGCCGGCTGAATTCACCCCGGTGTCGCCCGGACGGGCTGCCATTCGGTTCCACCGGGCGCAGCGCGCCCTCGCCCCGGGCCAGGTGTGCGCTCTGTACCGCGGCGACCGCCTGCTCGGCGGCGGCGTGTTCGGGTCGCCCGATTTCCTGCCCCCGCAACCGGCAGGCAACTGCGGCAAGGTTGCCTCCGGTTCTTCGTGACAATGGGGCTGCGCTTTGGAGTGAGGATCAGAAATCGAGGCTTACCGAGACACGATAGGTGCGTGGAGCGTGGAATACGCGGGTGCGCCGGTTGACCTCCTCGCCGGTTTCGGGATGATCGAACTGGGATCTCGCCATCGAGATCCGATGATTCATCACGTTGTTGATGTTGAAAGCGAGCCGCCATGCCACCCGGTCGCGCCAGTTTGAACGGTACGCAATCATCGAGTCGAATACATAGCGCTCGGGAAGGTCCGGCGGCAGGAACATGTTGCGCGCCATCCGCTCGCCTCCCACATCGACCGCAGTTGATGTCGGACCGTTGTAACGTACACCACCACCGACCTCCAGACCATCGAGGAAATTGTCGCGAAACTCGTACTTGTTCCAGAGGCGGAAGGAGGTGCGCGGAACAAACGACAGATCGAGTCCCTCGATCGCTCCCTGCTTCAGCGAGCCCGGGTCGCGGGGGTCCTCGAAATTCTCCGGACCGATCATCCAGACCCATGTATCATACTCGGTTGTCCAGAGACCGTCATTCGGCCCGTCGCGCAGCTCGTGTCCTTCGGCGTCGATCCGCCCGCCCGAGGCCAGTGTGAATCCAGTCCCGGTTACCTCGCGCTTCTGACGTGAAAAGCTGAAGACGACCGAGTAATTCTCGGTCGGGCGCAATACGAATTGCCCGTCGAATCCGACTCCCTTCTCCTCGTAAAGCACATTTGCCCCGCGGGCGGTGCTCGCATTGTGGGCGCCGCGGTTGCCAACCTGGTAGGTCCAATACAGCGGGAATCCCAGCTGCGTCTCATCGCGAACCGCCAGCTCGGCGGCGAGGCGGAGCGGATTGCCGAATTCGATGTCCACTCCCGGCTCGTCCGGACCGACGACTCGTCCCTCGAATCCGACGCGGACAGTCTCACCCGGCTGGAGGGGCGCCTCGTCGGCTGCCGGCGGGTGCGGGTAAAGATCAAAATAGTCGAGCTCGCCGGTGCGTATCAACTCGTCGATCTCATGCAACCGCATGTAGTCGAACATCGCCATGCCGAGCGTCGGGTTCTCGCGGGTGGGATCCGGCGTGCCGAAAGCGGCCCATGCGTTGGCGACCTGCAGGTCCCAGTCGCGCGAGTCGAGCGCGCCGTAAGGTATGAATGTCACTCCGCGCGTAAACTGGCGCAGCTCTGAGGCACTCGGTTCCTGCGACAGGAGGCCGGCTTGCTGGAACGCTTCCTTGACGTACGGCTCCCCGGCCCCGTACACGATCGGAAGCTCGCCCGCGGCCACCAGCGTCGGGTGGAAGGGGCCGATTCCGTCGCCGGTCCCCGGGCCGGGGTGGAGTGGCCCCCCGCGCCACTGCGCCGGAGCCGGCGCGTGCTGCCAGTTCCAGACGGCGTTCTCCCGGTCGATCCGGTACACCGAGATCGTACCGGAGACCCGCTCGTCGAACAAGTCGAACTTCAGCCCGATCTCATTGTTTTGGGTCTGTTCGGCCTCGATTGCGCGGTTTGCTCCATCCCGCTGCCCGGTGTTCGGGAAGACGCCCTCGGAACGGAGATAATACAGGGACCAGTCCTCGGTGAGGCGATAGCTGAACCCAAACGTTCCGGTGGTGAAACTCTGGGGGCGGTCGAAATTGAAGTCGACGGTCCCGTCGGGGCGCGTCTCCCGAAGCGTCGCAATATCCTCTTCGACCGCCGCGTTGAGCGAGTCCGGCAGCTCGGGCCGCCATTCGTACGGCTCGTCGCCGTATCCAATGAGCAGCGGTGTGCGCCGCACATCGCCGGAGCCCTGCCAGATATCGGTATCGGTCCCCCGGTCCATGACCCGCAGGTGTTCGCTCTCCCGCACCTGGTAGAGGTCGTGGCGCACGCCGCCCACCAAGTGCAGACTGTCGTTGAACATGCGCCCCTGGTAGACCCCGTAGTATCCGCGGTAATACAGGTCCGCGTCGATCCACCCCGAACGCTGAACGTTGGTTGTTCCCCCGTCGAGCCCCGGCAGATCCGCCGTGCTGAGCTGGCCGATGATCGCGCGGGTCTGGTCGGCGAATCTCAGGGGCTCGTAATTGAATATACGGCGAAACTGGATCGGGTCCTCCGCATGCCGGTTCTCCGGGATATTCTCAAGGTC
>SLNJ01000130.1 GCA_007133065.1 Opitutales bacterium | reverse complement strand
GTGGCGACCGGTCCGTCATAGCGGACGCCGCCGCCGATCTGAAGCCCTTCGAGGAAGTTGTCCCGGAAATCGTAGCGGTTCCAGATGCGGAATGAGTAGCGGGGAACGAAGGAGAGATCCAGTCCCTCAATCGCACCGCCTTTGAGGGAGGTGGGATCGGCCGGGTCCTCAAAGTTCTCGGGCCCGATCAGCCAGACCCAGCGATCGTACTCGGTGGTCCAGTGTCCGTCGTTGGGACCGTCGCGGAACTCGTCGTCGATCTCATCGATTCGGTACCCTGGGGCCAGGATGAACCCGGACCCGGAAACCTCGCGCTTCTGCTGGGAGAAACTGAACGTGATGTGGTAGTTGCTCTCGGGGAGAAGGCGGAAGTTCAGCTGGCCGTCAACTCCTCTGCCTTTCTCCTCATACAGCACATTGGCGCCCCACTGGGTGCTGGCGCTGTGTCCGCCCTGGTTGCCTCTTTGACCGGTCCAGTAAAGCGGATGGCCGGGCGCGCCCTCGTCGCGAATCCCGAGATCCATCGCGAGCTTGAGCGGGTTGCCAACCACCATATCCACGCCGCGTTCATCCGGGCCGACCAATTTCCCCTCGTAGCCGACGCGCACGGTGTCCCCGGGATTGAGCAGCGGGGCGTCCGATCCGCGTAGGCTGTCTGGATGCGGATAGGCATCCCAGAAGTCGAGTTCGCCGCTGATGAATTTCTCGTGCAGATCCAGGACGGCCATGTAGTCTGCCATCGCGGAACCTTCGGAGACTCCGGGGCGGGTGCGGTCGGGGAGGCCCCATCCGGTCCATCCGCTCGGCGTCGGCTTCTCCCAATCGCGGGAGTTTACCGCCCCATAGGGATGGAAGGTCACCTCGCGTTCGAGGGTGCGCTGCTGGCCGGGAGTAAGCTCTTCCGGGAAGAGTCCGAAAGCGCCGAACGCCTCGTGGACGTACCGCGCCGAGACGCCGTAGACGTAAGGGAGGTAGCCGTCGCGGATGGCGAGCGGGTTGAACGATTCGAAATCCTCTGGTTCCTCAAGCCGCGTTTTCCATCCGCTCGGGCTGGGAGCGTTTTCCCAGTACCAGACCGCGTTCTCGCGTTCGATCTGGAAGGCGGAGACGGTTCCCGACACCCGGCCGTCGAAGAGGTCGAACTTGAACCCGATCTCGTTGTTGGTGGTCTGCTCCGCCTCGATCGCCTGCCCGGCGCCGTCCCGCTGTCCGGTGTTCGGGAAGACGCCTTCGGAGTAGAGGTAGTAGAGCGACCAGTCGTTCGAGAGGCGATAGCTGGCGCCGAATGTCTTCGAGGTGAACTGCTCGGGCCGGTCGAAACTGTAGCTGAAATTCCCCTCGGGGCGCTCTTCGCGGAATTCGTCGATATCGCTCTCGATGCGCTCGTTGAGGGCGTCGGGCAAGTCGTCGCGCCACTCCCACGGCTCCTCCCCGTACCCGATCAGAAGCGGGGTGCGGCGCCAGTCCCCCGAGCCCTGCCACATGTCGGTTTGCAGGTTCCGGTCGAGGATGCGAAACTTCTGGCGATTGTACTCCTGATACAGGTCGCGGCGGATGCCCATCACGGTGGTCAAGCGATCATCGAACATCTGGCCCTGATAGACCCCGTAGTAACCGCGGTAGGTCAGGTCGACCTCGCGCCAGCCCGAGTTCGCCACCGCGTATCCGGAGCTCACGCCCGACGGCCTGCCGATGCCTCCCGGGATCGCCAGGGGCTGTCCTTCGTAGCGCAGGATGCTGTAGTCGAAGATATTTCGGAAGTGGAGCGGATCCTCATCCTGTTTGCCGTCGGTGTAGTCGTTTTCCACCGTGCCAAGGGAGTAGCGATACGCGAGATTCCCGATGCCCCCGGAGACGAAATTCACCCGGTCTTTGATGTTGGAGATGCCGGCCAGGAGCATGTGTTTGGCGCTGTAGTCGCCGATCCATTCGCTGTCGAAGCTGTAGACAACCCGGCCGCGCAGCTGGAGGCTCTCGGAACTGGTGGGAACTTCGAACCAGGAGTAGTGGGCGTACCGGCGATCCTCGACCACGGTCCCCTCGCGCATCACGTCGGGGTGGTGGGCCAGGAAGAGCTCACCGATGCCGTAGCCGTAGGGGTCCTCGTTCTCGTTGGTTTCGAAATTCCACGCCGACTCGGGGTCGTAGGCCCACCCGGTCGTGAGGGCGTTCCATGCCGGGCGCACCGTGCTGCTCGTGTCGGTGAACACGCCGATGCTGACGCTGCGCGCCCAGATGTCCGTGTTCGTATAGTAGGCGCCGAGTTCGACGTTCAACCCCTCGAATGGATTCAGGTATGCGAGGGCGAGGAAATTATACTCTTCCTCTTCACGGCGCACGTCCGGTCCGGAGATCCGGAACTCGCGTCCGAGGTTCGGGAATTCGTATTCCTTGCCCGGTTTCTTGATGAGCTTGGTGCTTCCGAACACCGGGATCCTGGTGCCATCCTCCAGGGTGTACTCAACCCCTTCGAGTGCCGGGTCGTCGATGATCTGTTCGTTGAAGAAATCATAACCGAAGGTGTAGCCCTGATCATACTTATTGAAGAAATCGGAATCGTCGCCCCCGGAGGCTGTGAAGTTCCTGGGGCCGCCTCCATAGGTCTTGCTTTCGGCGAATTGCCCCTCGAGAAAGATGCGAAGGTTGGGCGTTACGAACCAGTCCAGCTGACCGGCGTAGTAATTGCGCTTGGCGTCGCGGTAGTCCTCCCAGTGGCCCTGTTCGGTGTAGGTGCCGACCACGCGGTAGTTCAAGTGCCCGGGCAGGAGCGGTCCCGAGTGATCGAGGGTGAAGCGCCGCAGCTTGTGGCTCCCGAGGGTCATCGAACTGCGGGTGCGCACGTCGCTGGTGGGGCGGCGCGGGATAATGTTCACGACCCCGGAAAGAACATTGATCCCGTACAGGAGCGACTGCGGGCCGCGCACGACTTCCTGGCGTTGGGTGTTGGCGGAGTCGGTGCTCCCGCCGAGGACGACCCCGTAACGGGGGACGATCGCGCCGATCCGGAAGCCCATACGCTGTTGGTTGGGGACGGAGTACCCGCGAATCGATACGGCGTTGGCGAACGGGTTGGCGATGTTGACCGCGCTCGATGGAGATCGGTCGCCGAAGTCGCCAAAACTGCCTTGGCGCATGCCGGCGGTCGCGGCGGTGCGGTCCTCGAATGTCTCGAAGAAGACCCCGGCGGAGTAGGCGGTCGCCTCGCGGAAGTCGAGGGCCTGCTGGTCCGCGATAAACTCCTCGGTGATCACCTCGAGCCCCATCGGCAGGTCGCGGATGAGCGTGTCGAGCGCGGTGCCGGAGGTCGTGGTCGTGGCGCGGTATCCGCGGTCCTCCTCGACGCGGACTTCGAACGGGCTCAGTTCATAGATAGCTTCGTCGCCTTCCTGGGCGGCGAGCGAGAGTGGGACGATTGGGAGGAGGAGGGCGATCCGTGACGAGAGACGGTACACTCCGGCTCGAAGCAGTGGTTTTTTCATCGGGATAGGATATAGAATAGGATGTAGAGAGGTTAAGTTCAGCGAGCGGTCCGGTTTGATCGAGTGAGCCCTCGGCACCGGTCTCCTTCGGATCATGTCAGCCCAAGGGTCATTGATTTTCTTGTCGTTCGATAATTTACTGTCAACTCATAACGCGGTCATTTGGTTCGAAGCGGGAGATTGTTTGCGGAGAGTCAGTCGGCTGCGGGCGTGCTTCGCTCCGTCCGGCGAACCGGACGGAGCGCATG
>SLNJ01000069.1 GCA_007133065.1 Opitutales bacterium | reverse complement strand
TGGAGTGCGGCGTGCTGTTGGAGTGCCGCGTTTACGCGGTCGGGTTGCGCGGCGTTCCGTCCCGCCGAGGCCGAGGCGACCGCCTGAAGGCGGGACCCCAACGGGCCGCGGCGCGGATGAGTGCGTGTGGAGTGCGGCGTGCTGTTGGAGTGCCGCGTTTACGCGGTCGGGATGTGCGTCGTTCCGTCCCTGCCGAGGCCGCGGAAACCGCCTGAAGGCGGGACCCCAACGGGCGGTGGACAGGCAGTGCGTGCAAGCGATGGCGTTGACCCGGCAGGCCGCCGCCCAGCCGGTGCACCAAAGCGTCCCACCGCCAGGAAGGGCGACACGGTTGTGGCCCACGTAAAATGATATAGGATCTCCGTGAATAGTAAATCGAAGCATCCGGATCGCTCTGGTTCACGTATTATTGTATTCGAATCACAGTATTCCGATTAAGGGAGAATCGATGTCATGAAATCAGCCGGGTATGGTTTTGGCGTTGGACGATTGATTGGAAACGAGCGGATTCCGGGTTACATCCGGACGCTCATTGGAGTGAGTGTTGTGTTCCCGATCGGCTTGGCCGTGGATATTTCGGCAAAATCGGCCGACGATCTGCCGGAGCCGCTCAAGGAGTGGCATCAAGTGGTCACGTTCGACGCGTTCCCTGAGGGTGTGGTGACGTGGGAAGAGGCGGGCGCGCCGATCGCGGAGCTGGTGCGCGTGACCCGCGACGAAGGGTGGGAAGGCGGCCGGGAGGGCGGGTTCGCCACGCACGTTGTCACCGGAAACGGCGCGGAGGGCCGTATGTACCATCTGGCAACCGGTGGACACGGCGAAGCGTGGGGACACGTCTTTGCAGCGATCGCCCTTGAGCACCCGATTTCCGCGCGAGGCGCGGTTTATCTTCAGGTCGCCCACCAGGGCGGCAGCAATGAATACGGCATCGCCCTGGCCGCGGAGCCGGTTGAACCGGTCGATCCCCCCGCGGCGACGAACCCCTGGGGCTGGACCGGCCCGCTGGCCTGGTGCGCTGAGTATTTTTGCGTTTCGGATCGAACTCGATGCACGCACTGGAATACCACCTCTGGTTGATGACCGAAGGTGCTGACGCCGGCCAGCCTCGGCCGGCCGATTTGATTGGAGAAATCGGTTACGGTGCGATGGCGCCGGGTTCGCTGTCGATCGCGACCACCCGGTTTTCGCGGCGGGCCTGTTCCGCGCGGAAGACGGTGATGTGGGATTCGAGGGTTTCGTCGGGGCCGGAGAGGATTCGGTCGGGGTTGTTCGTTGCGACGGCGTCGACGAAGGCGTCCATGATTCCGGCATCGCCTCCACCGTGTCCGCCAAGGATTCCAGAATCCGAAGTAGAGAGTTCAATATGTTCCGTGGTGTCGGTGAGGAAGTCGTAGACGTCGATATGCGACTTGGCTGCAAAGAGTTCGCCGCGCGTCCCGAGGATGTAGGTCTCGCGTCCGCGTGATCTCGCGAATGCGGACATGGTGAACGTGGCGGAGCGGTCGCCTTCGTACCAGAAGTTGACGACCTGGTGGTCGACGACGTTGTTGTCACAGGCGTACACGCACCTGCCGTAGGGGCCGTTCCGGATGGCCTCCATGATCCCTTCGCGGGTCAGGTCGGTGGTCAGCACGTTGACCGGCCATGCGGTGTGCCCTTTTTCGAACCGGTCGCGCATGTAGATCTTGAGGGCGGAGTACGGGCAGTCGGGTTCGACTTCGCAGTCGATGCATCGGTCGCTCGCACCCGCGGGCTGCTCCTCCCGGCGGAAGTGCCGGAGGGAACCAAACGAGGAGACAGCTTTGCAGGGGACGCCCATGATGTAGCGCATCCAGTCGATATCGTGGCACGATTTGGCGAGGAGCATGAACGAGGACTCCTGTTCGTTGCGCCAGGGGCCGCGGACGAATGAGTGCGCCTGGTGCCAGTATCCGACGGGCTCAAAACGCTGCATGTTCACGATGTCCCCGATTGCGCCGGATTCGACGACCTGCTTGATGCGTGCGGTCTGCGGCGTGTAGCGGGAGACGTGGCAGACCGCGAACAGGATCCCTGCCTTCTTGACGGCGTCGATGATTGTCCGGCAGCCCTCTTCATCGGGGGCCATCGGCTTTTCGAGGAGCATGTGATAGCCTTGGGACGCAAATGCCACGGCTGGCTCGACGTGCATGGCGTCCTGGGTGGTGATGATGACGCCATCGGCGAGCTTCCGGCGCTCGGCCATCTCGGCCCAGTCATTGAACACGTTTTCCCGCGGGATTTCGTGCTGCGTTGCCATGCGCTCGCGGTAGAAGTCCCGCGGCTCGGCGACGCCGACGATTTTCACTCGATCCGGATGCTGCAGCGCGAACGACGCGTACGCGTGTCCCCGGCCGCCGGCGCCGGCCACAATCAAGGTAACAGGTTTCATGCAACTTCGGGTTTGGAGTAGCTTTATTGCTCCTGTACGTGAGGCATGGCGGAGGGCGAGTCAATGCGCAAGGCGGAATGCGTGAGAGTGAAAGTGAAAGGGGCGGCAGGCGTTCGGGGGTGGTCCGCGGACGGCTCGGAGATCCGTGCAGGAACTGCGGAACGACAGAGCTACGGAACTACAGAACGAACACTCTGCCGAGGGCGACATGTCGCCCTCGCGAAAGCGTCGTCGTGCCGCCGCACTTTAAAGTCGCCGTCAGCCTCCTTTCTACGAGCCGTCCCCCGGCTCCTGTCTCTTCTCCGCAGCTCCGCAGTTCGGCGCCGCAGGCGCATGGCTCTATCACTTTCACTCTCCCCTTTCACTGGGCGCCGCAGGCGCTCCCTCTTGGTGCCCGCGGTAAGGCAGGCTTTCAGCCTGCGCCGATTGGATGACCTGCAGCGTCGGCGTTGTCCGGTGTGACTGCGCCGTCGGCGCTCAGCTACACCGGAGGTGCGGCGAGTTGGGTTCGCCTGCGGCGAGTTCTTTCGCCTGCGGCGAGTGCTTTTTCGAGGGTTGCTCGCGTGCCCTCACGCGCCGGGGATTCTCGGCGATATTGGTGGAATGGGCGCAGGGTGAGGGCACCCTGCCTCCGGAAAACCGCGACGCACCTTCCTTTCGGGTGGAAGGCCCAGCACCATCGTCGCCTATTTGGATTGGAATTTCAAAACTTGGATGGGTGCCTGTTCGCCCTCCAAGCCTTATTGATCAAGGCAGGGGAGGAGCAGAGAAAAGTTCTTGCGCGTTTCGCGCAGAATTTGAGGAGTAAGGGACTGATCAAGGAGTCGAGGCGAGGCATTCCCCGGCGAGCTGCGCGGTGTCATCGACGAGTTGTCTCCATGCCTGCGGCGTGTAGTGCGGACCGGGTGCGAAGGGCGGGGTTTCGATGCACATGGTTCCGGTAAAGCCGAGTTGGTGAGCCCGGGTGAAAACGAGGTCCCAGTCCACAAGGCCGCGTCCCGGCGCGAGGTGGGCGTCCCGGTCGCCGGCGTTGTCGGCGAGGTGGAATGCGATGAGGCGCTCGCCCATGGCGTCGAACATGCCGGCAATTCGCTCGGCGCCCACCATCATGTGGGCGTGGCCGGTGTCGAGGCAGAACCCGACATTGGGGTGTTGGAAGCGTTGGGAGAGGGCGGAAAAGTGTTCCGGAAGCGCGCCGAAGCGTTCGCTGTCGGGCCGGGGCGGCAGGTTCTCCACGGCGAGCTGAATCTGATTCGCCGCTGCGGCGTCCGCAAGCGTTTCGAGGCTCCGGCAGATTGCGTCGAGAAACCGGTCCAATCCCTCGAGTTGCACGTCGGCGTCGATCGCGCCCGGGTGAATGATGCAGAGCGGTGCGCCGGCCGCTGAGACTGCTGTAATCCAGTCGCACAACTCCGAGACGGCGCGCCCCCGGTGGGTCTCGTAAAAATGCGAAAGATCGTAGGCTGGTCCGAAGGGCAGGTGAAAGGAATCAAGCCGGATACCGGCTTCCTTGAAGCGTTTGCCTGTCGCGGCAAAGGCCTTCAGATTCGGCTCAGGGTGAAACCGCCATCCCCCCTCGATGCGGTCGATTCCGGCTTCCCGGAAGAGCGAGGGTGCGCGCTCCAGATCGGCGGATGTGAGGCCGGACGCGGTTACGGAGAGTTTCCAGGGCAAGGTCATAGGATGGATTCGTTTTGGGGATTGAGATTCGTGGATTCGATGGATCGCTTGCGGTCCTGCGACCGCTCGCGCCGGCGGACGAAGATGGCTTGAAGTCGGCGATTGAATCAAGCGCAAAGCGAATCCGTACCGATGCGCGAAGACCAGTGGTTCTCGAGTCCGGGGGATCGTTGTAAAGAGGAGCAGAACGCGCAAACGGGGAGGGATCGGCGTCGATGGTTCCGTTTGAGTCAGGCGTGCCGGCTGAGTGTCTCGGGGGGGGCGGCGGACCCGTTCAAGAGGAAGGGTTCGACTTGGTTGCGTAGTCGGGAGGGGATATTTCCGACGATGTGGACGCCTTGGTCCTGGGCCTTTTCCTCTTTGATGCATCCGGAGTCGTGCAGGCGGCTGATGAGATCGTAACGATTGTAGGGGATGAGCAGTTCGGTGATGGTGAGCTTGTTCGCCAGGTGCGCGTCGATTGCAGCCCGCAGAGCGGCAAGCCCCGTCCCGGTGTGGGCACTGACTTGAAGGATGGGGTGCATCTCCTCTCGAAAGTCGAGCATCCTGGGTGCAGATCCCTCGATTTTGTCGATCTTGTTGAACACGACAAATGTCGGTTTGTGGTCCGCGCCGAGTTCGTGGAGTACGGCCAGCGTGGTCTGGTAATGGTCTTCAAAGGCCGGCGTGCTGGCGTCGACCACGTGTACCAGAAAGTCTGCGACAACGGCCTCTTCGAGGGTTGCCTTAAAGGCGTCGATCAGGCGGTGCGGCAGGCGACGAACAAAGCCAACCGTATCGGTCAGCAGCGCCTTCTGGCCCGATGGCAGCTCAAGCTGGCGGGTGGTTGGATCGAGCGTCGCGAAGAGCTGGTTGGCGGCGTAGATCCCGGATCCGCTCAGCTGATTCAGGAGAGAGGATTTTCCCGCGTTGGTGTAGCCGACGATGGCTCCGGTGGGGACGGGAATGCGTTCGCGCTGCTTGCGTTGGACGGCGCGCTGCTTGACGACGTCCCCGAGTTCTCGTTTCAGGCGGGCGATCCGGTTGCGAACCATCCGCTGGTCGAGCTCGAGCTGCGCCTCCCCTTCACCGCGCTGGGTGACGCCTCCACCGCGCTGGCGCGAGAGATGGGTCCAAGCCCGTTTCAGTCGGGGCAGGTTGTACTCCATGCGGGCGAGGTCGACTTGAAGCACCGCTTCGCGCGTGTGCGCTCGCTCGCCAAAGATATCGAGGATGACCTCCTGCCGGTCGATTACGCAGAGCCGGCTTTCCGTTTCCCAGTTGCGCTGTTGTCCGGGAGAGAGTTCGTGGTCGAAAACGATGCAGTCGCAATTCAGGTCGCGCGCGTGTTTGATAATCTCGGCCGCCTTGCCGGCCCCCAGCAGCAGGCGTGGGGTCGGTGTTTTCATCCGGACGATGACAGAATCGACGACGTGCACCCGGAGATTGCGCACGAGCTCACGCAGTTCCTCCAGGAGGTTTTCGGCTTCGGTATGACCGGTTTGGGGCGTTTCAACTCCTACGAGGAGGGCGCGCTCCACCATTCGCGGTTTCTCTTTGACCTCAAACATGGAAGAGGAGACCGCAGGAGCGGGTTGCTCCGGTGCTGTTGCGGGGGGGCAGTCGAACAAGTGCAGATATCATAAATCGCTGGAACGAATAACATGCAGCAGTTCCGGTGAAAAGTCAATGCAGGGTGGGGGACGATCGGACTGTAATGGGTGCTGGGGACGCAAAGATCGCCCATCCAGATCTGCCTTGCCGCGCCGCAGCGTTTTCGGGCGGCGATATATAGCGTTCAAAGACCCCGGTACCAGAAAAGTACCGGAATGGCGCTTCAAAAAAAGCCCCCGGAGATGGCTCCGGGGGCTTTGACTGAATGGGTGTCGTGCGAGGGTGGTCGCGGGGCTACTCTCCCTGCGGTGTTCCGGGTTCCCGGAGTACCGCCTGGGCGGCGGCGAGCCGGGCGACCGGGACGCGTGGCGGAGAGCAGGAAACATAGTCGAGTCCCGCCTTGTGGAAGAAGTAGATCGACTCCGGATCGCCTCCGTGCTCGCCGCAGATACCGAGCTTGATACCCTTGCGGGCGCTCCGGCCTTTCTCGACCGCGATCTCGACCAGTTGTCCCACGCCGTTCTGATCGATCGAAGCGAACGGGTTCTGGGTGATGATCTCGAGCTCGCCGTACTGTGGCAGGAAACCGCCCGAATCGTCCCGGCTCATTCCGAGCGCTGTTTGTGTGAGGTCATTCGTGCCGAAGCTGAAGAATTCGGCGTGTTCGGCGATCTCATCGGCGGTCAACGCGCCCCGCGGGATCTCGATCATAGTGCCGATAAGGTAGTTGATCTTCACCTTTTTCGCCTTCTGCACCTCGTCGGCGACCCGATGGATGACCGCCATCTGATGGCTCAGCTCGTCGGCGTATCCCACGAGCGGCACCATGACCTCGACATTGACGGGAACCTTGTTCTTGAGGGTCAGGCACTGCGCGGCCGCTTCAAAGATCGCGCGCGCCTGCATCTCCGTGATCTCCGGATAGCTGATGCCGAGGCGGCATCCGCGGTGGCCGAGCATCGGGTTCTGCTCGTGCAGTGCGTTGACGCGCTCGTTAATGGTCTCGGCGCTGACGCCGAGTTTTTCGGCCATCGCGTTGCGCGCGGCACTGTCGTGCGGCAGGAACTCGTGGAGCGGCGGATCGAGCAGGCGAATCGTCACCGGCCGGCCCTCCATGGCCTTGAAGATCCCGTTAAAATCGCGCCGCTGGAACGGCAGGAGCTTCTTGAGGGCGGCCCGCCGGTCGCCTTCGTCTGTCGCGAGAATCATCTGGCGCATGTAGAAAATGCGGTCGCCCTCGAAGAACATGTGTTCCGTGCGGCACAACCCGATTCCCTGCGCCCCGAGCGCGATCGCCTGTTTCGCCTGTCCCGGGGTGTCGGCGTTCGTGCGCACCCCGAGCTTGCGATACCGGTCGGCCCAGCGCATCACCTTGTCGAACATCTCGTAGGTGTAGCTCTTCGCCGGTTTCAATTGGCCCTCGAGGACCTGTGTCACCTCGGACGGAGCGGTGTCGACGTGACCGGCGAAGATCTCGCCGGTGGTGCCGTCGATCGAGATGAAGTCCCCCTCCTTCAAGACGTCCTTGCCGACGCTCAGGGTGCGGCGCTCGTAGTCGATAACGACGGCCGAGGCGCCGCAGACGCAGACTTTGCCCATCTGGCGTGCGACCAGAGCTGCGTGGGAGCTGACCCCGCCGCGCGAGGTAAGAATCCCCTCTGACGCGATCATCCCGCGGAGATCGTCGGGTGTGGTTTCCACGCGGCAGAGGACGGCTTTTTTCCCCTGTTTCACCAGGTCTTCCGCGCCTTTGGCGGTGAACGTGATGTGACCGGAGGCCGCGCCCGGCCCGGCGGGCAGCCCGGTGGCGAGGGTTTTGGTGCGCACGCGCGCCGCCTCGTCAAAGATCGGAACCAGGAGGCTCGAGATCGAGTCGGCGGGGATTCTCTGGACGGCTGTCTTGGCGTTGATGAGGCGCTCCGTAACCATTTCGACCGCGATTCGCACGGCCGCGAGCCCGGTGCGCTTCCCGTTGCGGGTTTGGAGCATGTAGAGCTTCCCCTCCTGGATCGTGAACTCGAAGTCCTGCATATCCTTGAAGTGGCGCTCCAGTTTGCTGCGGACCACTTCGAGCTCCTTGAACGATTGCGGCATCTCTTCCGCGAGCTGTGCGATCGGCTGTGGATTGCGAATCCCTGCGACGACGTCTTCGCCCTGCGCGTTGATCAGGTATTCGCCGTAGAAGACCTTTTCCCCCGTGGCGGGATCACGGGTGAATGCGACGCCGGTCCCCGAGGTGTCGCCCATGTTGCCGAAGACCATTGTCTGGACATTGACGGCGGTGCCCCATTCGGCGGGGATGTTGTACTTCGCCCGGTAGACCTTTGCGCGCGGATTGTGCCAGGAGCTGAAAACGGCGCCGATCGAGCCGTAGAGCTGTTCGTAGACGTCCTGGGGAAAGGATTGATTGGTGCGCTGCTTGATCAGTTTTTTAAAGCGCTGGATCAGCTCCTTGAGGTCGTCCGCCGTCAATTGCGTATCGTCCTGAACGGAGCGGTCCTTTTTCAGCTGCTCCATGGCATGGTCGAACGGCTCGTGCTCCATCTCGGAGCGCGGCTGCACTCCCATGACGACGTCGCCGTACATTTGGATGAAGCGCCGATAGCAGTCGTAGGCAAATCGCTCATTCCCCGTTTTCTTGGCAAGCCCCTGCACCGTCTGGTCGTTCAGGCCGAGGTTCAGGATGGTGTCCATCATCCCCGGCATCGAGTCGCGAGCGCCTGAACGCACCGAAAAGAGAAGCGGATCACCAGGGTCGCCGAAGTTCAACCCGATCTGTTTTTCAACCCGCTTCACGGAGGTTCGGATGTCGGCATCCAGCGTCGGCGGATACTTCAGTTTGTTTTCGTAGTAATAGGTGCAGACCTCTGTCGTGATTGTGAACCCGGGTGGGACGGGGAGACCGATTCGGGCCATCTCCGCGAGATTGGCGCCCTTGCCGCCGAGAAGCGCCCGCATCGAGGAATCACCGTCGGTTTTCTCCCCGAAATCGTAGACGAATTTCTGTTGAGCACTGCTCCGTTTGCGCGATGTCGCAACCTTCTTGGCTCCGCGTTTCTTTTTGGTGGGTTTTGTGGCCATCCTGTGACTGATTTGTGTTTTCGTTGTACTACTTGTCGCACGCTCCGGCTGGCGCCGGTCTTGCGGGAATCGAGGGACGATGTGTCCTTTATCACAGGGTGTCAACGGTGTTTGGCATGGGTGGGAGCGGGGGCAGCCAGAACTGCCGGGAGCTAAGCGAGGGGTTGGACCGGCTTGTATCGACGACCGGGATCATGCCGGACTGCTGGCGCGTACCTGCGCTTCCAGCTGCTCTGGTTTTAACGTTACGGTGCCGCCCTGTTGCAGTTTGAGCTGGACGCGGGCATCCCCCCGGTTGACCGCGAGTTCGAGGAGTCCGGTTGAGCCGAAATAGGCGACCGACTGCCCCGGGCCGACATCTCCGTAGGTGCGGCGGAGCGGCAACCGTACAGCGCCTTTGGGCGTATCCGCTTGTGCAATCCATTTATCTCGGACGGGTGCATCTGCGGAGAATGGTTCGCGGGCATCGATACTGGTGACTGCGTTGCCGAAACGATCGAAGTAGAGGATCCGGCCCGTCCACCCGCCGTCGATCGGATTGGCGGATTCCCTCGGGAGGGAGACCGGGTCGGAGACCGTGTAGCCCACGCGTTCGAATCCGGCGTCCGTTGCGAGATGGGCTGCGACCGGGGCGAATACGTCGCGTCCGTGAAAGGTGTGCGACGGGGTTTCCTTGTAGAACCAACGGTTTTGAATCGCGCGTGCCTCGCACGATGGATCTTCCAGGAATGCGCTCGCGAGCCCGTTATCGGGTCCCACAAAAAGATCCCGGTCGGTCCGCACCACGAGGGGGCGGCGCGCCGTGCCGACTCCGGGATCAACGACACCGAGGAAGATCGTGCCGACCGGGAAGTCGGTGCGGCATTGGCGGAAGGCGAACGCTCCCGAAGCGATATCCCCCGGCGGGACTTCGTGCGTGATGTCGACGATCGGCACGGGGCCCGCGATCTGGTGCACGCGCCCCTTCATCGAGGCGACGAACCAGTCTCGCGTTCCAAAGTCGGTGAGAATGGCAATGATCGGATTGGCGTTTGTCACGGGTTCTACTTTCGCGATTGCGTTGATCCCGGCCGGGGTCTCGGGCACGTGGACCGGGAGAATTGAGTGGCTCGGGAGGGTGAACGGGGGAATCCGGGAGGACAGGATACAGGAGAGGGAAGACGCCGTTCAGCCTGTCGCCAGCTGATCGGTCTTTTTTGCCATAATGAAATCATTGCGGTGCAGGCCTCCGATCTTGTGGGTCCACCAGGTTACCGCGACCCGGCCCCATTCAGTGCGAATCGCGGGATGGTGGCCCTCCCGCTCGGCGATCTCGCCCACGCGATTTGTGAAGGCCAGCGCTTCGGCGAAGTTCGTAAACTTATAGGTGCGCCGAAGGCGGGGGATTCCCTTCTGCTCGACAATCTTCCACTGGGGAACCTGGGGGAGGAGCGCGCGGGTCTCCTCCTCGGTCAGGGCCGGTGCGTCCGCCCGGCACGCTTCGCATCGCATTTTCGATAAATCGCTCATGCCATCGCACAACGGTAGATCGCGTCCGCCCGGGCGTCAACCCATGGCCGCACATTGATCCCCTCCCGCTCCGCTGCTTTCGATCCAGGCTCTCATTGTGAAGTCGACGCTCTCAGAAACTCGCGAAGGGCGGCATCGACTCCCGTGGCATGAGCGTCAACACGGCGTTCGATCGGGAACTGTGAGGACGGGGTCTCGAATGTGTACGAGAGATGTGGGTACTGCCGTTGGTGGAAGATCGCTTCCGGCCACTTTTCCGGTTCGTCGGGATCGACCGGATGCCGGATCCAGCCCGGTTCGGCCAGGGTGTGGTCGTCGATGGTTGGCTCGCTTGCCAGAGGGACGATCGACTCCACCGCGCGGAGAATCGCCGTTCCGATCGAGGGGTATTTCGAGCCGTTCAGCTCGTAGAGATAAAACCCGCTCACCTCCCAGTCCTCGTGCAGCGACAGAAAGAGATCGTTCGGGGGGCGGTCGCGCAAAAAGGCGGCATGCCCCCGTGTTTCCGGCTGCTTCATGAATTGATAGTCGCGGTTGAGATCCACTCCGGCTGCGTTTTCGCGCGTGCGGCGGATCCATCCGATCGGATTGAGCAGCGGTACAACCGTCCAGTGCACGGCCCGACTGAGGACACCCGTCGTTATCAGGCGGTCGACCGCGAGCGGTCCGGCTGATTCGTCGCCGTGGATGCCGGCGGAAAGGTAAACGCGAGGCGCCTCGGTGCAGCGAGCGGACCGCGTCAGGGCCAGCAGGGGGAGAGACGCGATTTCGCCCCAGATCGTGGTTGTCCAGCCGTCGTCTTCAGCCTTGCGCCTGAGATTATCGAGCCATCCCGGGAGTGTCGTTGCGTCGGGTGCCTCCATGGTCATCGATCCATGAAAAACCGGAACAGCGCGATTGCTCAATGCATTTTTGTCGTCGGCTGTCTCTCCTCCCTTCGAGGCGGCCGGGAGCGCTGTTGAACTCACCGATTTCCGAGGTAGCGGCGCAGTACCCCCGGCCACCGGTCGCCCTGGACGAATTCGAGCAGGTGCAGGTTGATCGCGTCGCGCAGCGGGGAATCCTGTTGCAGTCCGAGGGCGTAGAAGCCTGGGTTGAACTCGCGATCGAGCACGACCAGCTCTCCGGCATAGCGCCGGCTTACCAGGTATCGAAGGAGTACTCCGTCGTTCACGAATCCGTCCAGCCGACCTTCGCGCACCGCCTCGAGACCGGAGGCCGTATCTGAGTGGGTTTGGAACCGAACCCCTTCCCCCGCCAGATAAACCGCGGCCTGCGAGCCCTCCACCGTGCCGACCCGGGCGTGGTACAGGTCGTCGAAGCTCTGGATCCTGGGGTGAGCGTGGTGACTGTGAGCGCCGATGCGATGGCTCCGGTGAAGGTGGAGATGAGGAGGATGGAGGCGAACATCCAGATCAACGCGATGATGCGGCCGGGGAGTGAGATCGGCGATTTGTCGCCGTATCCCACGGTGGTCATGGTGACCGCGGAGAACCAGAAGCCGCTGCCGATTCCGCGGACCGGATCGGCGGGGAATTGGCCGGGGTTGGAGGCGCGTTCGGCGAGCCAGGCGGCGAATCCCACCGCGAGCAGGACCAGTCCCAGCACCAGAATCACCCCGAGAAACTCCCTCCGAACCAGGACGGCCAGGAACACCTCCCAGGGGGACCGGTGCGCGGCTTGGGTTGCCACACTCAATCCGCCGGAGTAAAAGCTGTGCGAGAAATCCATGAACCGTTCACGTTCGGCCGTGGTGAACAACGCGGCGGCGCCGACATCCGCATCACCCTCCCGCAGGGCGGTGATGAGTTCGCTGACGGTCAATGGTTTCAATACATACGAAATGTCGAGTTCCCCCGCAATCGCCTCCCATAACTCAATGGAGATCCCGGTCCAGGCACCCTCCTGCTCGAACGAGAATGGCGGGGAGGGTGTGACCCCGACCCGAAGCGGATCCGCATCGCCGCGGACCTCGGTCAAAGTGAAAAGAAGCATGGCACACGCGATCCCAATCGCGGCGCGCCGATCATGGAAGCAAACACCGTCGAGCGACATGGGCGGATCATGGTTCGGTTCGCACGCATGCGCAAGCCGGATCCGGTTTCGTCGGCGTTGCCGATCGCGCGATGATTCTGCCGAAAATGGTCCTGCCAGATCGGCTGTGGAGCCGCACGGCTGCACGCGGTCGCCTCCAGCGGCTGATCCCCGGGTTCCATTCCCACTTGCATCGGAGCGGCGTTCCCCGAGGATGGGCGATCCATGTGTGTGACAGCATCCATGAGCGTGGTGGTGCTCCGCCATCCGAAGGAGCGGCGCTCCAAGTGTACGCTTGAGCCGTTGCGCGGGCGTCCCGGTTTTCGGTTTCTCAAAGCCTCAACCGGGCTCTCCTTCGACGCCACCGGGCATATCGTACTCGATGTCGATGCGCCCGAGCTGGCGCCTGACAGTGCGCCCGTCGGCGCCGCCCCGCTGCTGCTCCTGGACAGCACATGGAAACTCCTCCCCCAGGTGCGCGCCTGCGTCTCCGGGGATCCGATTTGCCGGTCGCTGCCGCATGATCTGCGCACCGCCTATCCGCGCCGCAGCAAACGGTACGGCGACGATCCGCTTCGTGGTCTGGCCTCGGTTGAAGCGCTGTACGCCGCCCTGCGGCTCATGGGCCACCGCGATGATTCACTCCTCGATCACTACCCCTGGAAGCAGGCTTTTCTGCACCAATGGGAGTAAGCTCTGGAAAAATATTCAGATTCTTTCAGAAAGAGCTTGCGGAGCTCTGAAAAAGGTATTCTTTCGGCAGTCTTCTCCGATCTGGAGACGTGTTCTTTGAGTCAGTCAGTGTCGGGTCACCCGCCGTTCCGGCAACAGGCGACCGCAGAAATTCCACCCGCGAATCCGGGTTCTTCGGAACCCGTTCGGAGTGCGATCGGTCTCAGGTTTTCGAGGCCGAAACCATCCTCCCGAAGCTCTGCGGAATCGGATTCGTTTTTTTTAGGAAAATCTCTTGAATTCGCTTGACCGACACCGATGGACTTGCCTTGATGGGAGTCTTTC
The DNA here is from genome assembly GCA_007133065.1 of Opitutales bacterium. Taxonomy (GTDB): domain Bacteria; phylum Verrucomicrobiota; class Verrucomicrobiia; order Opitutales; family Oceanipulchritudinaceae; genus SLNJ01. Next base: position 604 of record SLNJ01000069.1, on the reverse strand, counting down.
CCCGGCGCGGTGTCTTTTCACCGTGCCTTCATTTTCGTTCTTTGAAAGTTACTTTGTGCGATTGGATGTGGAGTCCGATCAATTCATTTAAAAGAAGCGTGCGATGCCGGCAACGGCATCAAACGCCCAACAGTAGTCATCTGAATCCACCAGGGTTCAGAGCACTCTGAAAATAGGTTTTCAAAAACCTTTTCGGAGAGTTTGATCCTGGCTCAGAGTGAACGCTGGCGGCGTGGTTCAGACATGCAAGTCGAGCGAGATCACCCAACGGGTAACCAGAGGGTGGGAAAGCGGCGAACGGGTGCGTAACACGTGAGCAACCTGCCTTGAAATGGGGGATAGCCCGCCGAAAGGTGGATTAATACCGCATATGGCGCCGGATCGCATGGTCCGGACGTTAAAGCTGGGGATCTTCGGACCTGGCGTTTCAAGAGGGGCTCGCGGCCTATCAGCTTGTTGGTGAGGTAATGGCTTACCAAGGCTAAGACGGGTAGCTGATCTGAGAGGATGATCAGCCACACTGGGACTGAGATACGGCCCAGACACCTACGGGTGGCAGCAGTTTCGAATCATTCACAATGGGCGAAAGCCTGATGGTGCGACG
>SLNJ01000116.1 GCA_007133065.1 Opitutales bacterium | reverse complement strand
CGTGGGAGTTATATGGAATCGGTGATTTGTGACGATCCGTACGAAGGCAACGGCAACCAGGGCGGAGAGAGCGAACGGCGCCTCGGCGTTCACCAGAGTCTCCAGCCAGTTTCGATAGAACTCATGGGTGCGTTCTTCGGTCCGGTGGGCATAGACCAATATGTTGACATCGGGCATCTTCATCGTCCGGCATCACGAAATCCAGCGAGACGGGATGGAGGCGTGTCCCGCAGGCTCTCAGAGCCGTAGACGGGCATCGAGAAGCGTGTGCCGGCCGGTTGGCGGGCTTTGTGCAACGCGTCGCGCAAGGCCTGCGTGGTCAACGTACTAAGAGTAATGCCTCTTTCCGCAGCGCGACGTTTAGCTTCCTGGACTACGTGATCGTCGATAATAAGAGTGGTGCGCATAAATATGAGCATATTTATGTAGAATGGGTTGTCAACGTTCTTGCCGGGCAATTTCTCGTACGTAATTCCGGCGGCTCACTGTGGAGAGAGACGGCGCGGTTACGCGCGCCGCAAGGATGCCGGCGGGAGGATCGCAACGGACAGCGTTTGAGGACACCCACCCATTTCGGGGTCGCGATCTATGGGTGTCCTCGCTCTCTCCTGCTTGTGGTGCAATACCATCACCTGACCGCCCTGAACCTCTTCCGCGAATTTTTCTTGACCTCGATATCAACTATATATTGTGGTTAGGTCTCACAAATAACACAATATGTAGTGGTTGAATCCTTTATGTCCATTCCTCTGACAGAACCCTCCCTTCCCTTCGTCACCAAGCGCGACAGACGGTCCGTTGTCTTCGACGAATCCAAGATTCGCAATGCCCTCGCTCGTGCCGGCGAGGCCACCGGAGCGTTCGGCGCCGATCTGGCCGCCAGTCTTGCTTCCGTAGTAACCGCAAGCCTGATGGCACAAAGCCGCGTCAAAGACAGCTTCGGCATCGAGGAGATTCAGGACGAAGTCGAAGCGGTCCTTATACGTGCCGGGCAGATTTCCACTGCGCGCGCCTACATCAGCTATCGCGAACGGCACCGAGCCCTCCGCAACGACCTGCGCACGGCGGTGGACGTGGAAAGCTCCGTCAACGAGTACCTCTCCCGCCAGGACTGGCGGGTCGCGGCAAACGCCAACCAGGGCTACAGCCTGGGCGGGCTGATCATGAATATCTCCGGCAAGGTCATCGCCAATTACTGGCTCAGCCACGTGTATGCTCCCGACGCGGGCGAGGCGCACCGTAATGGCGATATCCACATACACGATCTCGACATGCTCTGCGGCTATTGTGCGGGCTGGTCGCTGCGAACGCTCCTGAATGAAGGGCTCAACGGTGTCCCCGGCAAGATCGACGCGGCGCCGCCCAAGCATTTGCATTCCGCAATCGGTCAGATGGTCAACTTCCTTGGGACGCTTCAGAATGAATGGGCGGGCGCACAGGCCTTCTCATCTTTCGACACCTACCTCGCCCCGTATGTCCGGAAAGACCGCCTGAGCTTCAAGGAGGTCAAGCAGTGTATCCAGGAACTGATCTACAACCTCAACGTACCTTCGCGTTGGGGCACGCAGACGCCGTTTACCAACCTTACCTTTGACTGGACCTGCCCCGAGGATCTTCGTGGACAGGCGCCCATGATCGCGGGTGAGGAGCAGCCCTATCGCTACAGCGATCTGCAGCATGAGATGGATATGATCAACCGCGCCTATATCGAGATCATGACCGAGGGCGACGCTTTGGGCAGAGTTTTCACGTTTCCGATACCCACTTACAACATAACCGCGGATTTTCCCTGGGACTCTGAAAACGCCAAGCGCCTGTTCGCGATGACGGCCAAATATGGGCTCCCTTACTTCCAGAACTTCATCAATTCGGACCTGAAGCCGAACATGATCCGATCGATGTGCTGCCGGCTCCAGCTCGATCTCAGCGAGCTATTGAAACGAGGCAACGGGCTCTTTGGATCGGCTGAACAGACGGGATCCCTGGGCGTCGTCACAGTCAACTGCGCACGCCTCGGCTATCTTCACCGGGCCGACGAAAGGGGCCTTCTCCAGCGTGTGGACGAACTCCTTGCGATCGGTCGCGACAGCCTCGAAGTGAAGCGAAAGACGGTGCACAGGCTGATGGAACAGGGGCTGTTCCCCTTCACAAAGCGGTATCTCGGAACCTTCCGGAATCACTTCTCCACTCTTGGGGTCAACGGAATAAATGAGATGGTCCGCAACTTCTCGAATGGGCGGGACGACCTCACCACCGAGGCGGGACACGCGCTGGCTATACGATTGCTGGATCACGTCCGTTCACGCATGCTGGAGTTTCAGGAGGCGACGGGAAACATGTACAACCTGGAAGCGACTCCGGCCGAGGGCACCACCTACCGTTTCGCAAAGGAGGATCGCAAAAGGTGGCCGGACATCCTGCAGGCCGGCACGGACAAGAACCCCTACTATACGAACTCGTCCCAGCTCCCCGTCGGTTTTACGGACGACCCGTTCGAAGCCTTGGAACGGCAGGATGCGTTGCAACGCAAATATACCGGCGGAACGGTTCTGCACCTCTACATGGGGCAACGCTTATCCGGTGCGGAGGCCTGCAAGAAGCTGGTTCGCCGCGTCTTGGAGCGCTTTTCGCTGCCGTATATCACAATCACGCCCACGTTCTCCATCTGCCCGAAGCACGGATACATCGCCGGCGAACACGCGTTCTGCCCCAAGTGCGACGACGAGGTCCTCCACAGGAAAGCCGCAATCGTGGCTGCGGACGATGCCTGATCCGGCACACACGCAACACCGAGCAACTCGAAAACCAACACAAGGATAACAATGCAAGCAATAGCGACCGCTCCCAAGCCCGCAACCGCAACCCCTGGATTCCAACTCAACGACTCCGAACGCCAACGCTGCGAGGTCTGGACCCGGGTCATGGGCTATCACCGGCCCGTGTCCAGTTTCAACATAGGCAAGAAGGGCGAACATAGAGAGAGACGATTCTTTCGAGAACGAATTTCCTGAATTCGGCTCCGCCCATCAGCGCGCTTCTTGCAACGGATATGGCCCAGCGTGCACCAAGCGTCCGCCCCGCCTTCCGTCTACCCATCGCGGGGATTGAGCCGCTGTCCACCGTGGACTGGCCGGATGAACTCTGCGCGGTCGTATTCACGCAGGGCTGCGGCTGGCATTGCCGCTACTGTCACAATCCCCACCTGATCCCGTTTAAACCCAATTCGACGATTCGGTGGGAGCAGGTCCGCCAATGGCTGGATCGGCGAAAGGGCCTGCTCGACGGCGTGGTCTTCAGCGGTGGGGAACCGACTCATCACGCCGGTCTGGCCGAAGCAATGAAGCAGGTGGTGGAGCTGGGTTTCCGGGTTGGCCTGCACACCGGTGGACCCCAACCCAAAGTACTCGAGCCCCTGTTGCCGCTGCTCGACTGGGTCGGTTTTGACGTTAAGGCCCCGTTCGATAGGTACGCCAAAATCACAGGCAAAGACCAGGGAATGAACGCCCTCTTGAGCCTGAGGCGAATTCGTGAATACGGCGTTGCCCATGAGGTTCGCACGACCTGGCACCCGGCCCTGCTCACCCCCGGGGACCTTCGCCGCATTGCGGAAACGCTGGCTGAACTTCAAGTTGAAGAATGGGTCATCCAGCGCTTTCGACCTAACGGTTGTGAGGATCCTGAAATCCGCGCCATACCGCCCGGAGATCCCCCAATCGAGCAACTGGATTCGTTTGGCATCCCCATCACGTTGAGGAATTGAGCGACGCGAATGGATGGAGGGT
>SLNJ01000133.1 GCA_007133065.1 Opitutales bacterium | reverse complement strand
CTGACCGATCCACGACCCATTGGGCAATCTCGCCACTCCCCACGATGATTGAATCCGGATGCACCCGTTCGTACCACTCCTTGAACTCAGCTTTGCGATCTGCGCTGTTGCTGTGCCGGAGGACCGGAAGCATCACGCGATCCGAATCGAGATGAAAAACTCCAAAGCTTCCGGACAAGTGCCGGTGTGTGAGCTCGTCGATCATTTTTGGGATCGCCAGACCGATCCGTTGAAATCCGTGATCATCGAGAGCCTGACAGATGAGCTCCATGTTGCGAAAGTGGTTGTGCACAACGAGATCGAATTCCGGGGAACTGACCATATATGTCGCTGCGACCACCGAAAATTCCGCCCATCGCCCAACGCGCGCAAAGCGCTGCTTATTCGCCGTGGGCGTCAGTAGAAGCCCCTCGATGCCGCGATTGTGCAGAACCCTGAGCACCGCCTGTGGGTTTTCGCACAATTCCTCAAGACAGACAGTCTCCAAAGCGAAGCCGAGTTCCTCTGCGCGCCTCCTTGCGCCGGACAGGAGTTCCTTCCGATAGTGGCTCGAGCTCTGAGCCGCTTCCACAATCATTCCGAGTCGCGCCTGCACGCGCCGCACCCGACGCGTGCGCAGATTGGACATCAGCTTTCGAAGCTCGGGGTCAGGACGGTAGTTGCATTGATTCGCGGCCGCGAGTACACGCTCGCGCACTTCAGTGCGCACATACGGTCGATCGTTCAGAACCCTTGAAACCGTCATCGCGCTCACACCGGCGATACGCGAAACAGATTGCAGACTCGCTCTGTTCTCCGGTTCCGATTCTGTACCGCCTTGTTCAGATGAAACACCACCTCCTGATTCATCGGATCGGGTGGGTGCTCGCCCGGGCGGTCGTTGACGGACTGAATCGGCCCTGGGAGTCCGGCTCGATCGTGTTCGATCCCGACCAGCGCGGGAAACATCTGAGCGGGGTGGGACGATCCCGTGTTCTCTCCAGATTCTACTGACCGTATTCGCTGAGACTCCCGCGTGCTCCGCCATCAACCGGGTAGTCCATCGCTCCGCTCCACGAGGACATCTCTTTCCCAGATCAACCACCTTCGCTACCACTTCCGGGGGCAGATGTCGCTCACGACCTCGACCGGGACGATCCTCGAGCCCAGCCAGCCCTTCTTCACAATACCGCTCCACCCATTTCGCGACCGTTCGCGGACTGTGGCCGAGCCGGATCGCAATTTCATCCCACGAGAGCCCCTCAGCGCGGCAGATCACCATCCGTGCCCTGTCGGCAACGGATTTCACCGCACGTCTCGAGCGACTGCGCCGCAGTAGCTCCGACCTGTCCGGTTCCGAAAGCCCCAATGCAGCGGTTCTCGATCTGGGCCTCTGACCCGACCCTTTCGCCTTGACGGTTCGCATAATAAACAAGCTTATCTCCACAATACAGATCTCTGACTTTCGTAGGCAAGTCCGCAGTTTGATTGCACCTCGCCGTGAATCCACCGGATCAGGGCGAGTTCACAGAAAGCAAAATCGGATGCTCCCGTCAGAACGATCTCCGAAGATTCTTCGAAGCATCATATTTCGTTCGTATAATACACGTTCGTGCGCCACGATATTTGCCCATGCAATCGAACCCGGAAACTGTTCTACGCATCGGAGTTATCGGAGCCGGTGCCCACAGCCGCATTCACCATCTCCCGGCACTTGCGCGCTACCGGGATGATTTTCCTGAAACGATACGTCTCGTGGCGTTATGCGATAGGGACTCGGCTCGGGCGGAATCCCAAGCGGCGAAATTCGGATTCGAGCAAGCCTTTACGGACATCGAACCCTTTCTAAGCGAGGCACAGGCTGATGCGATTGTCGCGATTACGCCGGTTCCCATTACCGCAGCAATCGCGCGGCGACTCATCGAGTACGGCCGCCCGTTTCTCATGGAGAAGCCGCCCGCAGAGAAGCTCGAGGACGGGCTGGCGCTTCTTGAACTCCAACAGCGAACAGGAGTACCGGTCATGGTGAGCATGAACCGGCGTTACGACCCCGCGTTCAGAGCGATACAAGAATTGATCGACGGCCGCGCCATTCATCGCGCTGAGGCCAGTTTCCTGAGGGTCAAGCGTACGGATCCCGATTTCCTCTTCTCGACCGCCATCCACCTCCTCGATACCCTGCACGCGGCATGCGGATCGATCCGGGAACAACATTTTCAAGGGAATGATCCATCCGATCCGCGAAAAGGACGTCTCGATATCCAGTTCGAAAACGGTGCCGTGGGAGAGGTTACCATCAACCCTTATTCCGGACACCACGAGGAGAGCTACCGGTTTGAGGGCAGCGATTTCACCGCCTCGTTCCAGGCCGGCGGCCAGCGGTTCGCCGAGTCCGGATCATGGATGTTCGAGGAAAAGGGTTCGAAACACCCCTCCCGATCCTTCCATCCGGAAGCACCGCCACCCGTATACGTCGCCGACGGCGCGTGGAATGAGACCATCGCGTTCATTGCGATGGCGCGTCGTGAACAGGGCCCCTATCCCGGGCTTGAAGAGGCGGTTGCCTCGCTCAAATCAGCGCTCGACCTCTCGAAAATGGCCGACCCCGATTTCGTCTCTTGAATCAGTCCCCAGGTTATGATACGGGCCGCCACGTAGTACGCGCCATACGCGTCCCAAGTGCAGAAGAAGCGCGTCGCGCGATGTAAACCTGCGCCCCAAAAAAACATTCCAATCAATCTGATATACAAAACGGTACCGACCATGACAACCCCTGAACCTCAGGACACATACCACAACCCGACGGTCGACGTGGACACACGCGCACGCGATATTCTCAAACAGATGACGCTTGAGGAGAAGGCGGACATGCTCACCGGGCGCGACTTCTGGCACCTGGAGGGGGTTGAACGTCTCGGTATTCCCGCGTTACGTTGCGCGGACGGAGGCCACGGCGTGACTGTCAGCGGCGATGTCATCGGGCCCGCCACCTGCTTCCCGACCGGTGTCGGACAGGCCTCGACATGGAATCCGGAGCTGATCGCCGAAGCGGCCGCCGCGATGGCCCGCGAAGCACGTGCCCGCCACAACGCAATTTTCCTCGCGCCGATGATCAACATCCATCGCACACCGGTCAACGGGCGCAACTACGAAACGTATTCGGAGGATCCCTACCTCATCGGCCGGATGGCGACCGCGTTCTGTCATGGCGTCCAGTCACAGCGCGTTGGAGCATGCATCAAAGCCTTCGCCGCAAACAACCAGCAGAAAGACCAGCACAGAACCAGCGCGGAGGTGGACGAGCGCACATTGCGCGAGATCTACCTGCCGGGGTTTGAAATGGCGGTAAAGGAGGCGGATCCCTGGGCTGTGATGACCTCCTATAATCTGCTCAACGGCACCTACACATCGGAACACCGGCACCTGCTGGAGGAGGTCCTCAAGAACGATTGGGGATATGAGGGGTTTGTCGTATCCGATTGGCGGGCCGTGGGGAGCATGCAATCATTCCACGCCGGACTTGAGGTCGAAATGCCAGGGCCGGGCAAGGTCCTGACTCGGGACGCCGTACTCGCGGGAATAGAATCGGGCGACCTGCACGAATCGGATCTGAATGAAAAGGTCGTTCGAATTCTCAAAGCGATTGTCCGGTGCGGCCTGATCGATGTACCGCAACCGGAATTACCATCAGAGCTGGACTCGCCGGAGCATCGCGGGTTGGCGCGCCGGGTGGCGGAAGAGGCCGTCGTGTTGCTCAAGAACGAGAACGGCGTTCTGCCGCTGGACCCTTCCAAAATCAAACGGCTGGCCGTTATCGGGCCCAACTGCAGGGTGGCGCGCATCGGCGGCGGAGGGAGCGCCTCGGTTACTCCTTTCTATACGATCAGCCCCTACGAAGGCCTGAAGAACCATCTAGGCGATAGCATGGATCTCGTGTACGAAGAAGGATGCAGCCTGCTCGGGGGACTCGAAGGAATCACGGACCTCAATCTGCGTTCACAGGAGGGAATGAGCGGACTCGACGGCGCCTACTATTCGACTCACGACCTCACCGCCAATCCCGATCTGACGCGCCTCGACGGCGAGGTCGATTTCTCCTGGGGTTGGAATGCACCGGGTGAGAACGTCCCAAAGAACGATTGGGCTGCGCGGTGGACCGGTTATCTGGAAATCCCTGAGGCTGGACAGTATAAACTGGGCGTGAGTCTTCAGGACGGCGGCTGCCGACTCTATGTGGGCGACGAGCTCGTGATCGACACATGGGACGTCGGAGATGAGAAGAACTTCGAAGCCCGCTATCGAACGCAGTCGACCAGCATCGAGCGACGGTTTGACGCGGCCGGATCCGTGCCCATTCGACTCGAGTACCGCAAGACCGGCAACAAGGCCTCCGTGCGGCTGGAATGGGAGACGCCGTCCGGAGGCGACTCGATCGCGAAGGCGGCTGCGGCGGCCCGCAGCGCCGATGCAGCGGTACTGTTCGTCGGCATTTCGAATCTTTTCGAGGGCGGAACACACGACCGAGAGCACTTTGAACTGCCCCAGGCTCAAAACGAGCTGATCAACGCAGTGGCAGCGGCGAATCCGAACACCGCCGTCGTCCTGTTCAACGGAACGCCGGTGGGCATGGAACCGTGGCTGGCGCACGTTCCCGCTCTCATCGAGGCGTGGTACCCGGGCCAGGAGGGCGGGAACGCCTTGGCGCGCGTGTTGCTCGGGGAGGTCAATCCCTCGGGCCGGCTCCCCGACACCCTGCCGCGCCGCCTCGAAGACAACCCGACATTCGACAAGCGCCGCTATCCGGGAGTCGATGGCAAGGCGCACTACGACGAAGGTATCTTTGTCGGATATCGCCACTACGATCACCATCGGATAGAACCGGCGTTTCCGTTTGGATACGGACTGTCGTACACCCGCTTTCGCTATGACAATCTGCGTCTGTCGCGCGAAACGATGCACGCCGGAGAGACGCTGGAGATCCGGGTGGATGTCTCGAATGTCGGGGATCGTCCCGGAAAGGAGGTCGTCCAGCTCTACGTGGGCGATCCCGAGGCGAGCGTGCCGCGCCCGCCCCGTGAGCTGAAGCGCTTCGCGAAAACGGATCTGAAGCCCGGCGAAACGCGTACCGTGACCCTGATCCTGACCGAGCGCGATCTCTCGTTCTATGATGTCGCGTTGCCAGGCTGGCGAGCGGAGCCCGGCGAGTTCATCGCACAAGTCGGCCCGCACTCGCGCGAGGGATTAACAGGGGCCTTTCGATACGACGGTTGAGAAAACGCTTCTGTGTCGGATTCAGAACAGGACGTTGGGGTTGGGTTGGGTTGATATAAGAGAATTAAGCAAGAAAGACCCCGCCCAAGAGGCCGCACATGATCACGAGCAACCACGGCGGCACCTTCCAGAACTGCAGGGCGCAAAATGCCACCAACGCAAGCGCCAGCGCGGACGGCGAGGTGATCGACGCCCTCCAGATCGGATCGTAGAATGCGGCGATTAACAGACCGACCACCGCCGCGTTCGCTCCGAGAAGTGCGGCCTTTGCCGTGGGGTTCCCGCGGAGGCACTCCCAGTACGGCAGGATCCCGATCACCAACAGCATCGACGGTAGCAGGATCGCGATCAGGCACAGCACGCCGCTGATCCACCCCGGTCCCGCCGGAGCGACAATCGTTCCCAGGAAGGCGGCAAAGGTAAAGAGCGGTCCGGGAAGCGCCTGCGCTGCACCGTACCCAGCGAGAAACTCGTCACCGCTCAACCAGCCGCGAGCGACCGTCTCTGCTTCCAGCAGAGGAAGGACGACGTGCCCCCCGCCAAAGACCAGGGCGCCCGCACGGTAAAAGCCGTCAACCAACCCAGTCCACGCGTTGGGGGCGACGATTGCGAGCAGCGGCAGACCGGCCAAGAGGACGAAGAATGTAGCCACGGATGCCTTGGGCAGTATTCCACGATGTATCGTTCCAACATCCGCCGGGGTATCTTGCGTCGCAGAATCCGATGTGCGCGACCGGCCCGCCAAACGAAGTCAGCCCGAGTTTGAGGAAGGACAGGAAGACCTCCATGAGTGAACCACGTCCCGCGGATCCCTCTCCTTCGGCACCACGCTTGCTCATCGACACATACGACGGGCGTTGAACTCAGAGGAAATGGATCCGCCCGCGATTCTTTTCAAACTGGGCAGCGTTGTGCTCCTCCCCGCCGTCGACGTTCGCGCTCACAAAAACGGGCGGCTCGATCCCGCGATGTACCAAGCGCGCCACGACCTCCGCCGACAACGCATTCGCCAATGCACAGCCGCCGATCGTCGAGAGCGGTCCGACCCGTTGCGCAAATCCGGGTACCTCCACCGCGGAATCGCCCGCCGGCGCGCCGTTGTCCAGCGCGATGTCGCACAAATCGATCACCTTCTTCCCGGAGGGATGCCGGCTCTCAACCGAATTCGTGTACGCAATCGACGTGATGCCAATGACATGGATCCCACTCTCCCGGGCGTGGAGCGCCATATCGATGGCCACCGCATTGCGGCCGGACGTCGACGTGAGGATCAGAATGTCGCCCGAGCGGGCCGGTGAGTACTCCAGCAGCTCGCGCCCGAGGCCGGGAATGCGCTCAAGCCGGGAGGTGAGGGTCACGGGCCGCACCGAAAGGTTCATGCCGTGCGGGTAGATGGGGTTGATCACCATCAATCCACCGGTCCGGTAGACGAGTTCCTCCGTGATCATGAACGAATGGCTCGCCCCGAATGAGAAGATGCTCCGATCGCCGATCACGGCCTCCACGAGCAAGTCGGCAGCCGCCGAAAGATTCTCCTTCTGGGAATGGGCGATACGTTGCAGAGCCTCGATCGCCTGTGTGAAATAATCGTCTGCCGACATTGGAAAAACGGTTTGGGGTTGAGATTCGAAACGATGGACCCTAGTATCCGCGATCCTGGTACTGCTTCAGGCTCGCCTTGTAGGCGTCCATGCCGTCCTTCCGATTGACGCTCATGAACACCGTCGGGGGATCACCCTCGGCCGCCATCTTCTCGATCACGCGTCCCCAGACCATCCACCCGGCGACATCCATCGCCACACCTGAAACCGGAAGCGCCCTGCGATCGAGACCGGCGATGTCCACAGCCGCGTCGCCGTAGGGCGCCCCGTTGTCGATCACCACATCCACAACGTCGCAGAGTTTTTTCCCCGAGGGGTGAACCGATTCGACCTTCGCGGTGTACGCCAACGAGGTCAGGCCCACCACCTTGACCCCTTGCTCGCGGCAGGCCAGGGCGAGTTCGACCGGCTTGCGGTTGCGCCCGGAGACGCTGCCCAGAAACAGCACATCCCCGGCCCGCAGGTTCCCGGTGCGAACCGCCAGGCGGATCGTCTCGAGATCCTGTTCGACCGGCTCGGGACGCGGCCGGTCTTTCAGGCAATCGGCCACCTTGTCGGGAAGGTTGAAGCTGAACGTGAAAGTCTTCAGTGCCGCAAGTCCGCCCGCGCGATTGGAGAAATCCTGCTGGACGCCGTGGCCGATCTCGGCGCAGTAGAGGACCCCGCGGTTCCGCAGGGCGTGGACGACGAGGTCCGCGGCGGCTTCGACGGCTTCCAGTTGCGTCGACTCGAGATGATCGAGGATTCCCCGGACGGCATCGAGATACTTGAGTGGGGCCGGGCGCGGTCCTGGAGAGGCGGCGGTGTCGTCGGCGTTCTGAGAGTCGGGTTGATTCGCTTGTGTAGTCATGGGAGTTGTGCTTCGCGTTTATTGAGAAAATCGCTGGTTGATTCAAACAGATTCGCCCGAACCGTTGCCTCGTCGATCCCCGGCAGACGCCGCAACACCGCCAGGGCCATGCCGGAGGCGGAGGGTAGCGGCTCGCGATTGGGCCGGAGGTTTGGAGCAAACGTCGCCACCAGCCTGCAGAAGTGATCCCAGTAGATGTCGGAACGTTTCGTAACGCTCCCCGTTCCGACCATCGCGAAGGGCTCATCCAGCGCTCCGAGGGAATCGAGGGCATCGCGCAAGGTCTCGGCAAGCGCCCCCGCAGCCTCCTTCAAGATCCCCGCGGCGATTGCATCGCCGGCTCGGGCGGCGCGGTCGACGTCGTGCGCCAGCGCCGCCACCAGGGATCCCTCGAGCTTGGTAAAGTTGAGCGGGATCATCTCATGGCGCTGCGTTACTGAGAAAGCGGAAAACACCATCTGTTCCAGCGCGGTATGCCGGCGCGGATGCCATGCGGCGCGCATCGCAGCCTGCATCGCCAGGTGTCCGATATGGTACCCGCTGCCGCAATCCCCCAGCAACGGCCCGTGTCCGTCGAGACGCTTCATGCGCCCGTCCTCGGTCTGCACGTGCACGAACGCGCCTGTTCCGGCGAGCACCACCACCCCGTGATCGATTCCGGCCAGGTTCATGGCCCCCTCGAACTCACGCACCTTGTGGACCTGAATCGCGATCGGCCTCTCGGCCACGAACAAATTCATCGGAAGGTTGCGCCCGAGGCACGAGACGTGCAACTCCTCGATCGCGCCAATCCCGTCACCGAGGGCATCGCGCGCCGCCTCGCGGCAGGCCCGCTCGCTGCGCCCGCTCAGGCCGGGCCTCCGGCAGACCCCCCACCCGAGCACGGTGCCGTCGTCACGCACCAACGCCGCCTCCGACTTGCTCCCCCCGCTATCGACCACCAATACACATCTCATATCAACTCCATGGCATCTGAAAATCCGTATTAGCGGGATTCAAGAGCATACCGCCCCTTGTGCAACACCGGATACAGAGGATTTTCAGCGAAGACAAAGTGCATCGGAATCGGACCGGACGAAATCTCTCCCGTCTTGTCTCAGCCGCCCTCCTGAGCCCCATACGCCTTGTCTTCCTGCGGTTTGTAGGCTCGGGACTCGTGGAACGCGCGGATCTTTTCGGGTGGGAGGAGATGCAGCGGACTACCGCTGCTCTCGGAGAGAAATGCCAGCCGGCAGGCGAGTTCGAGGGACTCGATGCGCATCAAGGCATCGCGCACTGTGGCATCGTATACGATCACGCCGTGGTTGCGGAGGATCATGACGGGATAGTCGGCGGCGACCGCCGCCACGCCCTCCCCGAGCGCCGCGCTGCCGGGCAGGGCGTAATCGACCTCCGCGATCCGGTCGAGGTAGTGCATGCTCTCGATGAACAACCCCGACTCGGGCCGGCGGTGCGTGCAGGCAAACCAAGTCGTGTACGGCGGCGCCGAGTGGATCGCGAAGCGCGCCTCCGAGGCATTGCGATAGATTGCCGCGTGCATCGGGAACTCCTTGGAGGGACGAATCGCGTCGACGGCGGAACCGTCGCCCAACCGGACGACGGCAAACTCGTGCGATTCCATGTACCGCATCCAGGTCCCCGTTCCCGACAGCAGGATGTGGCCATCATCGATCCGCGCGCTGAGGTTGCCCGAACTGCCCCACGTCAGGTCGCGATCGCTCAGGTAGCGCGCTGCGCGGACAAGTTCCTGCCGAAGCGCTGCTTCACGTTCCGGCATTGCGGGTTCCTCCCAGCTGAAATTCGTCCTCGACGCTGAACCGGTCGTTCTCCGGTTCGTATCGTATGACGCAAACCGCGACTGCGGAATCCTCCGTCACGCTCACCTCCGCGTAGTGATGGGCGGTGTCGTCGCGTACGGCAATGAACTCCTGCTGCGGCACGGTGAACTTCGAGAAACAGTTCCCCTTCTCGGACATCTTACCCGCCGGCGAAATCTTGGCGTACACCACGCCCTTCCAATTCGGATAATAGCGCAACCCCTCATCCATCACCACCGGCTCGAGCCCATCCGCGCCCTTGCGGTGGGTGAGCGGGTAGGTTCGCTCGTAGTTCTGGTCGTGTGCGTTGAGAACGAGGTCGACCCGGTGCCGCTCGAAGATCGGAGCCAGTGGATCACGCACCTGCCGAAACGACGGGTGGCTCTTTCCGTGCCCGTAGATGGACTCGTGTTGAAACACGATCAGGCGCCGCGCGCCCGCTTCCCGTGCCCGGCGCAGATCGTCGTCCAGCCAGTCGACATGGCGTTGGTCCACCCGCGTCCAATCCGGCATGAACAACGCCGCAAAGTGAACAGCGGCGACATCGAATGCATAGGAACGCTCCGAGTCGAAACCGGGTGGGTGCGCAAATCGCGTCTCCCAGTCCTCGTACCGCTCCTTCAACAGGATTTCGTGGTTGCCGTACTGAGCGTAGAGCGGAAAGCGAGAGAGCATCGGTTCTGCCTGGCGAAACCATTCATCAACCGCATCGCCAATACAGTCGAATCGACCGTCCTTGTTGGCGTATGCGTAATCCCCCCCGCCGAGGAGGAACAGGGGGTCGCGTTCCGGTATCCTCCGATAGATCGCCTCGGTCCCCGTGGTGTTGCCGTCGGGGCGTCCGATCAACCCGGTGTCGGCAAAAAAAATGAACGAAAACCCGGTTCGGGGCCCCGACGGAGCGGTACGCGCCCGGTACACGGCGGTACGCTGCTCCGGATCCCCGCGGTTCACAAACCGGAAGGCCACCGCAGTGTCGGCGGAAAGTCCCTCGATGTGGGCGCGCTGCAAAAATCCTCGCCCGGGGGACGGAAAGAGCTCGGCCCGGACCGGGCGAAAATCACCGGAGTCATCGGACTGGTGCTCGAGGTCCCACGCGGCCCAGGCTTCCGGAACCTGCCATGTGACGCAGAGGCTTGAGGCTGGATCACCCGGCCAGGAGAGGTGTATTTGCGTTGGATTGGTCGTCATCGTGTTATTTTATTTCCACCTTTGGGTGTCGATTCAGATGCAGAAGCCAGTCTCGACCGGCCTCCGGTGGATGTAAGGGCTCGCCGGCCCGATAGTGATCGAGGACCACGGCGTACTCGGGGACGCCTGGACACTCGGCCCTGTGCCAGCGCCCGCGATAGTGTGTGCTATCCGCAAGCGCAAGCGTTGTTTCCTCTGCGGACTCGAAGAAAACAAGATACTCCACTCCGGGCTCACCGAGCACGTACGCATCTGATGCTGCATCGTGAATCGGGCGCATCCGGTAGTAAGGCACCTGTTCCATAAAATCCCAGATCCGCTTCAGAATATCGTGAAAACGCTGGTTGCGTTCGGAGAGCTCCAGGGTGCCCGAGAATCCGCTGGAAGAGTTTCCATTGTTATCCCCATAACAGAGGGCCGTTCCGGCGAGTGCGAGAACCCATCCGTTGCGCACGACATCCTCCTCCGTGTAATCGTTCCGCGGCTGCCAGGGCTCACGCAGGTGATACATGTTTCCCGTCCAAAGCGTCTCCTGCGCGAGCAGCGGCTTCGCGGAGTTACGGTTCTGGCGCAGACCGCGCCACAATTGCTTGCGGTCCACCGTCTTCGGACCTTGTAACGTCGAAAAATCGGTCCAGTCCGCATGCTTGTACTCGTCGTCCCCCGTCTTGTTGTGGACCGATATCGGGTGGTTGAATCCATCGAGCCGGCGGATCAGTCGCGCCAATCGTTCCACCTCTTCGGCCTCCATCCACGGCACCAGGTTGGGCTCCGGGCCCGCAACATTGAATAGGATGTTCCAATACGGTCCGATACGGGCGAGCGTGTAACTCAGGTAGAGTTCCTGATCGGCGGGTTCTCTCGGGTAGTTGCTGTCGCGTCCGAAGAAACCGCCGAACGGGAAGACCACGATCCGGCGGGCTGCCAGGTCGGCAAGGATTGATTCCATTCTCGTGTACTCGGAGGGATTCAGTGGCCACAGGTCCGGCGTCTCCCATCCGAGCCCACGCCCCTCGGAGGTCCGGTTAAGGAAGTGGCTCGCGACAGACAAGAGGTTGTAGCCCTGCCGCTGTACGTAATCGAGGAATGCGGCACGCTTCTCGTGCGGCCAGTTCGCTGCGAAGAACCGGTCCCCGATGTGGAGGCCGCGCGGATAGAACGGATGTTCCCCGCCCTGCCCGAACCAGATCGGGTTCGGGCGGAAGACCGAGATCGGTGCAGGGATGTCTCCCTCCACTACCTCAAACGTCCCCGAGCACCGGGTCCCCCCACCCGAAAACCACGCGCTGTAGCGCCAGCCTCCAAGCTCGTCCGGGCGATATCGAAATCTCCAGCAATCGTCTCCGTCGTAAAACCCCCGAAAATACCGTATACGTCCTGAGGGTGATTCAAAACACGTCGTCAACCGCACATCCCGAAACGGATCTCCGGCCGGCGTCGGATGGCGGATCGCGCCCTCGAATATTCCGTGCCGGCTGATCCGGTCGCCCGGTCCGCCGAACCCAATCCTCCAGTCCCCGGGGCCGCTTGCACTGATCGTGTTCACGGGAAAGAGCATAAGCTCCTGGATGCGGAATATGGAAGCTTTTTCCCACACATCAGATTTCTGAGGCCTTGCAACCTCCCCAAACACGCGCTATCCAGTCGACGATGAAGTATGCTTATCCGCTACTCACCCCCGAGTGCGATGCCGCCCTTCCCGCTGCATCCGGGGATGCTGAGGTTTTGCTCCCTCGACTCCGACAACTCGGGTATTCAGGCGTCGAACCCTTTGTCCGTGACCCCTCGGCCTTCGACGCGGATCGGTTCGCGCGCGCCGTCGAATCCTCCGGTCTCACTGTCTGCGCCGTGGGAAGCGGTCCGCTCGCTGTCGAAGACGGGTTGTCGCTCTGCTCCCCGGACCCGGATCTTCGACGCCGGGCAATCGAACGCACCAAGCGCGTGGTCGATTTCGCCGCACGGTTCGGTTCCCAGGTGAATATCGGGAAACTGCGCGGGATGCTCGGCAGTTCGGACAGGGAGGAGTCGGCCGACCGTCGCGATGCCGCGTTTCGCGAGATCTGCGCCTACGCGCGCGACCACCACGTCGCGATCACCCTCGAGCCCCAGACCATGACGGTCGTCGACAATCTGAACACGACCCGCGAGGCGCTCGATTGGATGTCGGCCATGGCGCTCCCGAACCTCTACGTTATGATCGATACACTGCACGCCCATTGCGACGATCCCGACCTGCCTTCGAGCATCGTCACGGCACGGAAGCTTTTGCTCCATATCCATTTCTCTGATACGGGACGGCGCGCACCCGGGTCCGGACAGATTGATTTCAAAGCGCTGCTCCACCTCCTCCACGCCGTGGAGTACCGCCGCTTCATCACGATCGAGATCAAGCAATCGCCGACCATGGAGGATGCGGCCCGGCGCGCCATCGATTATCTTCGATATCTCGAGGAATGCATCGGCGCGTAGCCGGGCGGCCGGCATCCGCCGCTTTTCCGTCATCCATGAGATCAATGAAATCCATGGCAGGGAAGAAGGCTGTTCCAATCGTGGATCGCATGGATGGGATCGATTAGCATACCGTCGCCCGCCTTCGCCGGGACGGTTCGAGTCTGTCGAATTCCATCACCGCGGCACGGGAAAGAACAGCTGCAGGCGCTGATACGCCGAATCGGCTTCCCCGATGCTCCGGGCGATCTCAAGGTAGTGGGCATCGTCGTAGGCACGGCCGGCGATGTGGAAGAGGATAGCAAAACGCGCATCGTCGAATGGGGCGACCTGTTCCCACTCCCATGACTGCTCGCCGAGTGCAAACGGCGCCAACCAGTCGAGGGTCCGCCGGACGAACACGTCGCCCGACTCCCCAGCGCGCCAGAGGTCGAGGCTCACCCGTTCGCCAAGGATGGCAAGGGTCAGAAATCCGCGAACATTCATGGAGACATACCCCTTCGATCGCTTACGCCCCAGCTCGTGTGGCAGGCTTCCGTCACCGGCTATCTGATCGGCGAACCGCCGTTCCGGGACCGACTCAAGGATAACCTCGGCGATCTCATGCGCGCCGGAGTACAGGGCCAATGCACTGACAAGAACATCGAACCAGGTACCGATGTTGTTGTGCCGGTTGAACGCGGCGCTTCCGTGCTCATGATCGCCGATCCACTGCAACAACCGGCCCATCCAGGCCCGCAACGCGCGCGCATCCGACCGGGTCCAGGCAAGCGATTCCTCCAGAAGCTGCATGCAACTGAGCAACTCGGCGATACGCGGAGAGATATCGATGGTTCCGATCCCACGCCCTTCCATGCGTCCAGGGATTCCCTGGGCATAGGTCAAATGCGGATTCATCCCCGTCTCTTCGTTCAGAAACCAGTGCCGAACCAGGTGCGCCGCGTGCT
>SLNJ01000050.1 GCA_007133065.1 Opitutales bacterium | reverse complement strand
CCCGGGAGGATCCGGAGGTTGTACACCCGATTGCTGCGGGCAGTCGGACGGTCGGACGGTCGGACAGTCGGACTGCTAAACGGAGGATCCGGAGGTTGCACACCCGATTGCAGAACGGACAGGCGCGGACGCTGTCCCTCCAGATTTGCATTCGTACCGACCGCCTGGAGGGTCAGACGCCGTCCTGACCCCGGGAGGATCCGGAGGTTGTACACCCGATTGCTGCGGGCAGTCGGACGGTCGGACGGTCGGACAGTCGGACTGCTAAACGGGGGATCCGGAGGTTGCACACCCGATTGCAACACGCACAGGCGCGGACGCTGTCCCTCCAGATTTGCATTGCGGAGCTGCGGGCTGCGGGCAGGAGACAGGAGACAGGGGACAGGGACACTGTCGAGTCTTCCGTCCTCTCTCCGAGTCGGAGGCCGTCCTCCGTTATTTCGATCCCGATAGCGCTCCCGATTTCGATTTAGACTTCGATTTTTCATCCCAACAGGGAAAGATCCCTGTGCCGATGGCGCGCGTGGTTCGAGCGCACCTCAGGCGTCCACGCACGACCCACCAACCACAACGCGTATTCCCATCCATGCGAAACTCCACCCAATACCTGTCAAGGTCCAGTGACCGCCGCCGCTGAGATCACCAGCCAGTCGCTTCCTCGCGTGAAGTGTTGACCTCAGCAGCAACGTGACGATAATAACCGGAGTACGATGACCTTTCGAGATACCTGCGCGGTTTTATCGCTTCTGATTATTCTGATTCCGGCGTTCGGCATCGGCGCCTCGGTGATTGTTGCCGGGGAGGAGGGTTCCCATGAAACGCCGCAGGCTTCGGAGAACTATGAGATTCGGCCCCTGGACGGTCTGAAGTTCCGCATTCTGGGAGAACCGGAGACGGTGACCGAAGTGCGCGTCGCCGGGGACGGTTCGGTCAATCTCCCGTATGTCGGGACAGTCCAACTCGGGGGCCGAACGGTAGAGGAAGCACGCCGGCATCTTTTTGATTTGTACAATAGCGAGTGGTACGTGAACCCGCAGATTGATTTGCTGGTGATCGCTTACGCGCAACGCCGCGTACAGGTTCTCGGGAAGGTGGCCCGCCAGGGGACGGTTGTATTCCCTCCGGAGGAGAAGATGACGCTGCTCGGGGCGATTTCCGCGGCCGGCGGTTGGAGCCACGATAACCTGGCTCGCAGGAATGCGGTGACGCTGAAGCGAACGAACGAGGATGACGAGACCGAGGAGCACGTCATCGATGCCACGTCTATCGGAGCGAATGATTGGCCGCTGAAGGATGGGGATATTATCAATGTGCCCGAACGCCGATTTTGAGCATCGCAACACGATGACCTGCGTGTCCACCAAGCCGGCCGTCACCGCCGCCATCGAGGCCACGATCTCTTCCCGACGCCTATGAGAACGGATCCCGGAAATCAGCCCGACGGTAACGGATACCACTACGGCGGCTACTATTACGGCGGAAGCTACGGGGATTCCTCGGACTCCGCGTTCAACCCGCACCGCGGCATTCGGGATATCCTTATGCTGATCCGGGAGCGGATCTGGTGGCTCATCGTCATCGTGTCCATCGTCTTCGTGTGCGCGGTCGCGTACACGCTCAATGCAACCGAGATGTATCTATCGAGCGCAACCGTGCAGATTTTGCGCGAACAGGATCGCGGGGTGGAGTTTCAGGATGTCGTCGACATGAGTGTGCGTAACACCGAGGACTTCAACACCCAGATTAAGGTGCTCGAGAGCATCCAGGTGGTCCAGCGGGTCGCCGAACGGATCCAGGATTCGCGATTGCACGGTTTCATGCAACCATACGAGGACCAGCGGTTCTTCTGGCGGGAAGCCCGCAGCCTGCCTGAAATACTCGTTTCCAACCGGAGCGTCTCTCCGGTACGCCTTACGCTGGTGGTGGAGATCAAATACCGCCATCCGGATCCCGAGATTGCGGCGTACGTGGCGAATCTCTTCGCCGAAGAGTTCATCAATTTCAACCTCGGCCTGCGGATGGAGGGAACCTGGCGGGCGGTCGACGATCTGCGCGCCCGGGCGGACCAGCAGCAGGATAAGGTTGAGGAGCTCGATATGCAGCTCGCCGAGTTCAAGGAGCGTCACAAGAGCGTGTCGTTCGATGCCGCCACGGATATGGACCAACAGGAGCTGATTCGCCTCAATGAGATTCGGACCACGTATAAACGGGTCCTCGACGAGGCACAGACCCAATGGAACATGATTGAGCGCATGCGTGAGGAGGGCCGGCCCCTGTGGGAAGCACGCGTGATTTCGGGGGCTCCGCGGGTGGCCGATCTCTTGAGCCGGCGCGCCGCCCAGAATATCGAGTTGGCGGCGCTCTCGAAGCAGTACCGGCATCGGCATCCCCGTATGATTGAAGCGGTTGAGTCGATGGATCAGATCGAGCGGGAGCTGCAGGAGGCGGTCGTCGCCGCAGCGGAGCTGGTCCGCAACAATCTGCAGGAGGCCCGTGAGAATTTCAGCAAGGCGCAGGAACGCATCGAGAACAAGCGTGAGGAGATCATCGCGATGCAGAAGGTCCGGGTGCAGTACAGCTCACTGCTTCGAAACCTCAGGGTCAACCAGGAGCTCTATGAGTATCTTTACAGTCGAATGCAGCAGGCGATGGCCCAGGCGAGCGACGACGCGCAGACCGCTCGCATTGTCGATCGCGCCGTGCCCGCGGTGTTCCCGCATTCACCGAATACGATGTTGAACCTGGCGGTCGGTCTGTTCGGCGGATTGGTTGTTGGATTCGGTTTCGTCTTCCTGCTCGCGTTTTTCGATGATAAAGTGAAGACCGCATTCGACATCGAGAGCGCCATCGGGCTTCCATTGCTCGGTATTGTCTCGCGCATTCCCAGGATGGAGGCTCAGCAGAAGGCGCGCGTTGTCCTGGAAGCCGGCGACGCCCACGCCGTGGAGGGATTTCGATCGATCTATTCCACGCTCAAGCTACACGAGGAACACCGGAACGCCAAGTGCATCCTGACGACGAGCACGATTCCGGGAGAGGGCAAGTCCTTTGTCACAACCAATTTCGCCCTGACCTGCGGCGGACACGGGGAACGCACCATCATTGTCGATGCGGACCTGCGGATGCCCAATATCGCGAACTCGCTCGGCCTGGAAAACAAGAACGGCTTGCTCCAGTTTCTGCGTGGCGAGCGCTCTCTGGACTCGGTCATCGTGCGCGACTATGCGCCAAACGTGGATGTGCTGGCGACGGGCGGGCGCACGAAGAGTCCGACCCAAATTCTCGGGACCGACGCATTCCTCAACCTCATCCACGAACTGCGCATGCGTTACGACAAGATCGTGATCGATTCGCCTCCTGTCGCTCCTGTGAGCGATGCACTCAACATGATTCCGATGGTGGACGGCGTGCTCTACGTGATTCGATTCAACGCTGTTAAACGGCGCACTGCACACAACTGCGTGAGGCGCCTTTCCGAGAGCAATGTCGCGGTGATGGGAGCGATTTTGAACGATATCAGCACCTCCGTTGCAGGCTATTATTATTCCCACTATTACGACAAGTCGTACTCCGATTATTACGTGGCCGGATCCGATGACGCGCCGGACAACGAGCCTGCATCCAAACCGCCCGCCGAGCCGGCGCGGCTGTAGAATCCGAATTCGCCTGACGGGCGCACATCATCGCAACCCCTGCCCTCAATGGCGCTCGGTTAAGGGATGCATCGCAATCGGGATCGAAATCGCTATCGCTATCGATCATATTTATCTGCAAGGCGTTGTGGCTCTTCGATCCCGATTTCGATAGCGATTTCGAT
>SLNJ01000114.1 GCA_007133065.1 Opitutales bacterium | reverse complement strand
GGGGTGGACGGCTTCTCAGCGGGTGTTGCCGAATTGACCAAGGCCCTCTGGAGCTCCGTCAGTTTGCGTCCGGCCTCCTTGTCCCACACGGCGAACGCGGCGAGGGTGTGCGTGTTCAGCGCGAGCAGCGCCTGTGCAGACTCTTGGCGGTGTTCTTCCCGTAGCACCAACAGCACCTCCGGGAGCGACATCGAGGCGGCGACCTCGGTTACGGTTTTTCCGAGGGCGAGGGCGCAGGAGGCGCAGAGGCCCCCAAGGCTCTCTCCATCCGCTTGCCTTTTTCGGCGACCGGAAGGAGAGCTTCGGTGAAGTTCGCCCGCCGGGTGGCCCACCGGCAGGCATTGTGAAAATTTAGATCGTGCGCCACTTCGCAGATTTCAAGGACCGCGTCCGTCGTGAGCGAATTGACGAACTCATCGTCCTTTCCGGTGACGAAGGCGGCAAGAGCTTCCTCCTGATCGGCGAGCTGGAAGTATTCCGGGAATTCCTTGATCCTGAGCAGACGCACCAGGACCTCGTGGGTGTTCCCGGATGTGTCGGTGACCGAAAGCGGCCCGCCGCCGGTGATTACAGTGTTTGCGTCCATGGTCAGTGTTCTGTTGGTTTTTCCTCCGAATCAAAGGTGGCGGGTTTGGGATCTTCCGCCGGGGGTTTCTCTTTCGCCCGAGGTTTTCTCTGCGTCCTGGGCTCCTCTTGCGCCGCAGGTTCCTCTTGCGGCAAGGCGTTCAGGGGCCGGGGAGCACTCGGGGGCATGGCGAGCGCGGGCGGCAGGATTTTATTCAGCTCGCTCATCAGGTATCCTGGCGCAGGTAGACGGTGCCGACCGGAGAGAGGACCTCGACCCGCAGTTCATACTCCGAGTAGTCCTCGCCCAGGGTGAAGTCACCCTCGAAGCGGGCGACGCAAAGGAAGTCCTTGTGGTACATCCGCGGGTTCTCCTGGCTGCTGGTGTCCCAGAGGCGCACGCGCCCGAACCCTCTGAGGCTCTGCGGGGCGGTGAACGGAACGAACGTGTCGTAGACGGGCGTCGTGATCGTGGGCTCGCCCTTCTCAGCGTAAAAAAGAGAACGGACCGCGCGCTCTTCGAACTCGTCAAACTTGAGCTTGTACCCCTTGCGCAGTTGCGTGGTCACCGAGTGGTCGAGGATACGGACGCCCCGATAGGTGCCAAAATGATCCTTCACCTCCTGATCGTTGACCACGACGACCTCCTTGAGATTGCCGAAGGCGGCAGCGGCGGCATCGTAGTCGTCTTCGGAGACCGGAGCTGCGGTCGCACCGAGGATGAGCGAAAAGTCTCCGGTCCCTGCGAGGGTGAGATTCGGGTTGTTCATGCACCGGGGGTGCGGTGTCAACCCGCCGCGTAGTCGCAGAGCACGAGCAGGTGGCAGAAGTAGGTGACAAGCCCGCCGTCGAGCGGCCCGGTCTCGATCGCCGGCGATCCGACCATGACCTCGTTCATCCTGCCGCGCTGGCTGGGCCAGCGGAATTGGTGGAGCGCCACCAGGAGTTCCTCGGCGACGGCCAGGGCGGCAGGGCCACCCTCGTTCTCGGCCGGGTTCTCGAGCACCGAGAGCATGAATTCACCCCGGAGCCGGAGCATCGGAGCCTTGGCCTCGGGAGAGGCGGCGGAGGTGAGAGCGCACACGATCACGAGCCCGCGTTCGCGCAGGGCGTCCTCGACGCGGGTGTTGTAGTCGCTCCCGCCCGAGAGGACGATCTCCATCGGCGCGAACAGCGGGCGGAGGCGCAACTGGGCTTCCAGAGCCGGGAGTACTTCGGAGAGCTTCATCGGCCGATTATATGGGTAAAGGATTTGGCGATGGTTTTCTGAATCCGCTCCTGCTGTTTGCGGGCGATGTAGGAGCGCATGTCGGCGGTCTGCGATTGGAGCACCCGGTTCACGATTCCCCGCTGGCGTGCCTGTATAGCCGCCCCTTCGAGAAGGCTGACGATGCGCACGCTCGGCCGGCGCTGTCCCTTCGCTGTGCGGATGATCGCCTTGCCGACTTCACGCCGGGTGCGCGAAAGAGCGGAAAACACCCCTGTTTGTCCCTCCCGTTGCGCCCGCCACGTCCGCAGTAGGAAACTGATGGAAAGCCACCCGGTTGAACGCCGCCGAAGGGCGAGCTCCTGCTTCACCGAAAGGTGCTTGCCGTCCTTGCCGATCCGGCGCCGGATCTCGAATCCGCGGGCCTCGGCTTCCTTGTTGATCTTCTCCGGCGTCGGGGCGATCTCACGGAAGCGCCGGTACAGGTCCCACTGCACCCTGCGGGCGCGGTTTTCGATCAGCGGCCCCAGCTCCCGGCGATTGTAACGGGTGTAGTCGCGGAGGGCCTTCTGAAACGCTTCGAGTCCGCCGCTCATAGCTGCCCGAGGAATTTGAGCACCACGACAACCGCGACGATCAGCGGAGGCATGGCCGTGGCGATCCAGAAGAAGCGCAGCAGCACGTCGATCTTCGACTTCAACTCCCGGATGTCCGCGCGCAGGCCATTGTTCCCGGTCTGCCCCCACAGGGTGATTTCCACGGCGGTGAGGCGGCTTTCGATCTTGGTGTGGGCCTCATGGATGCTTACGCGGCAGGCTTCACATTCCGGGTATTGCGGTTGCTGGCTCATGGGTTTACGACGACACACTCCATCTGGACGATGGCACGGTTCGGGGATCGGTGGAGACGGGTGACGCGGTAGCAGAAACCCTGCTCGTCGCTCAGACTCGCCCCGACGCGCACCGCTGAGGCTGGAGCGGTATCGCGCAAGGCGGAGACAAGCACCGTGTCGTTGTCGGTCGGACTCAGGTCAAACGAGTCGCTCTTTGGCCGGAGGGTGCGCACCAATGCGCGGAAGGATTCCTGGCCTGTGACGAGGTTGCGGCCCGAGGCTTCCAGAAGCTCGGTGAAGCCCTCGAGGTGATCGATCGCTTGCTCCATGCCGGGGCGCGCGGTGTCAACCAAGGCAAAAGGAAGGCCCCGGTGTTGCCACCGGAGCCTTCAAGTCACACTGCCTCAACGAAAGAGGGGTTACAGCGTTACCGAGACGATCCGCTTGATGCCGGCGGCGATCGCCTTGCGGAATCCGTAGACGCACTCGAAGGCGGCGATCATCTTGCCCGAGTCGGTGTCGTAGTAGCGCCGGTACCCGAGCGTGATCCCCGTGGAGGGGTCGCTCACCGGGCTCGCCTCGATGTAGGCTTCCCGGACGATCGGCTGCAGGTAGCGCATCGCCACGGCCATACCGCGCGGGTGCGCCGCGAACCCGACCAGGTCCTCGCTGTTGCCCGGCAAAATGGTCGTCTCGTAGATGTCGAACCCGTAGACGCGCGGGATGCGTGCCTCCATGAGGGTGGGCTGGCTCATCTGCATTAGATAACTGTGCGAGATCTTCGAGTCGCCGAGCAGGTTCGAGTAGTACGAGCTGTCCAGAACAAGGGCGCGGTCCGATACCGGCATGTCCGCCGTCGCGCACGCCTTGCGCAGGTCCAGAACCGTGTCCGCGCCAAAATCCGGGGCGTTCACCGGGTCGATCGCGGCCGCCCCGTAGTTGACCGCGGTGATCAGGCTCCAAAGGTCCGTGAGAACATCCTGGGCGAGCTGGCGCGCCTTGCTGATCGCGAGCCGTTCAATCGAGACCCAGGAGGATTCGCTCACCTCCTTGTCGGTGAGGTGAAGCGACTGGACCTTGTGGCGGTCGAGGACGACCGGGATCCCCTGCACGTCGCTGTCCGCGTTCTGGGAGTAGCTTCCGGCAAAGTCGTAGCTCGCGGCTGCGGCGCCGATCACCGGAACGTTGACGGTCTTGCCCCGCTCGGTGAACTCGGGGGAGAAGTCGCTCGAGAACGCCCGCAGGGG
>SLNJ01000062.1 GCA_007133065.1 Opitutales bacterium | reverse complement strand
GGAAGCGAACATTGCGTCGTCGTTCAGTAATGGCGGCACGAAGCGTATGGAGCGAGTGCCGAAGCCGCGTGAATGAACTCCGAAATGGAAACAGTCGTACGGGCCTCTCTGTTGGTGTCAGAAGGGGCGGAATCGCCATGCACATAGTAAGGCGCGCTCGCAGAGGCACGCAGGCCAAGTGTATGGGGGCCGGACCGGAGTCGAAGAGCGGGGCAAAGGCACATTGGGGTATCCAGGTAAGCTGGGAGAGCCGTTGCGATCCCTGGCAGAGAGACCGGAACGGGGCGTCACCGGTTGAACAACGCCCATGCCGTAAGGAGTGTTCCCTCTCAATCTTGGGCGTGAAACAGGCTGAGGAAGGAGTCGATTACCGGCGTGGAGCGATCCGGGGATGATGCGGCACGTATGGGAGACAAAGGAGCTGGTTTTGTCGCGTGTTTGTCCATGGAGCCCGTATGAGGCATTGGATGAGAGCTCAAAGCGATAAATCCAAAGTCCGCCGCAGGCGGGCGAAAAAAGATGTTGGCCGGCGGCGGTGTTTCCGTATCAAGTCTTTCAGGACACCCAACGATCCAGGCTGATGTGGAATGACCGCATATTGGTTCCATTCCATTGTGAGCCATTATCTTAGGCACGGCCCACCGGCGTCGCTCCAGCCGGGTGATCTGTGGGTGTCCCAGAGTGTCCCTTTCCGGCTGGACCGGGAGCGGGCGCCGCGCAACTTCCAGCGCCCCCTCTACCCCGATCTTCACGACCTCCTCGCGCCTTCCCGACCCCGCTAACGATCGGAATCCCAAAGGCGGTCGATGGCCTCGATGGTCTCCTCTACGAGGCGTTGTCCGCCCTCCGGACCGACCCGGGTGCCCTCGGCGCCGTACCCGCCGCCGCGCGCCGCCCGTTCTGTCGGGAGGTAGGATCCTCCCGGACCGGACAACTGGAGTATAAAGGTCTGCAGCGCGCGGCTGCGGGCCTTGATGCGCGTGCCATAGTCCGTGAAGTACTCGAAATCATTGGTTGCGATCGCAACATCGCCCAGCCGGATGACATGCAGGTCGAACCCGTATGTGCCGCCGTCCTGCATGCGTTCGTATTGCCGGACGGTCCGGCGCGCCATCCAGCGCGTGAGCGCGGGATCATCATCGCCGGTGCGCTCAAGGATATCCCGGGCGCGCGCGTACTCCTCGTCGGTGACTTGCCGCAACGGCAACTCGACCGGACGGATTTCATGGGCGAGGACCAGGCGGTCGTGGCGCTCCTTCCGGGCGCCCTCGTAAGCCTCTTCCCAGGCACGGACGAGCCGCCGCGCAACCTCCTCAAGGCGCGTAATTCCCCGGAGTTCGCGCATCCGTTTGTTGGCGCGCCGGTAGTACATCGGCCGGGAGACCTGATCTCCCGACGCGCCGGTCCACCCGAGCACATACAAAGACTCGCCGTAGCGCCGGCGCAATGCTTCGCGGGTCTCGTGCCAGAAGTCGGCGTTGATGGCGTTGCGCATTTCGACCTCCTGCGCGGGGCAGGCAACGTTGACGCCCGTGGCGATCAAGGTTCCGGCGTTGTCCCAGAAGAACAGCACATCGATGTTGTGGTCGGAGTACCCCTCGATGTGCCGGAAGTCTCCCCGCCGTGTGTCACCGTACATCACCGCACGGCCGTCCGCATAGACCGCCCGGCGGTTGTGGGCGATCACTGCGTGCCCGAGACCCCAGCCCGCGCTGCCGGGCGCCCGGCCCTCCCACGCCTCTTCGGCGACCTGTGCGACCCGGTCAATGAGAAACTCGAGATACTCCGCGGGTTGCATGAAATCCTCGGGCACATCCTCATATCCGCGCGTTCGCCGGAAATCCGGAGCCGTGTGGCTATGGGTCGCGCTCAGGATCAGTTTGCGCGGATCGAGGTGAGGCAACCGCTCGGCCAGATGCGCGCGCACGCCATCGTACAAATCCGCGCTCAGCGCAACCAAGTCCAGCGAAACAAGGATCGCATGGTCAACCGGTTTGTCCTCGATGCGCGTCTCGAGCGCGAGCGCGGTCGCGGTCACCGGGCTCTCGACCTCTGTGGCAATACGACGGTGCATCTGGCCGAGGAGCGCCACGGGGCGGTCCGGCGTGATATCCACCTGTGCCGCGCCGACATAAAGACGGCCCTCCGCCGGTGCGACCGGCGCCTCGGCGGAAGCCAGTTGCAGCGGCGAGCCGACTGCCGCAGTGCCAGCCAGTCCCAAGACAACAAAGATACACCTCATGATGCTCATCCCTTCCGTTCAGGTGAATGGTGATGTTCGCCGCAATCTTACCAGATTTCCATGCGAATCCGCCATCGATCATCCTGCTGATCTCCTTTGTGATCCTGCTGCTCTAGTGTGGTGTCTCACAAATAGCATCTCGGATTACGTCCACACCAGATCCGCAATTCCGGGCGAACGACTGCGTCAATCAGTACGACCGAAACCGATCCTGATGGGCGATACCCGCCTAGACGATGCGCGTTGCAGGGCTAAAAGTCCTTGCAACCAGGCCGAGTCTGTTTTTCAAGAGGCTGATGCCCTGTGAATCAGACGACCCGACCCCTCGCAGAGAGCCGCCGTCTGTGTTCGTTCTCGCCTGCGACGTGCTGCAGGACGAGGTGGAGCATCTTGCGGCCGGAATGCGGCACCTCGTGCGCCGCGAATACCTCCCGATGGGGCTGCACGATCGACCGGCGCACATGCGCACCGAGCTGCAGGGCTGGATCGAAGTCGCCGAAGCCGATCCCCGCATCGAGACAATCGTATTGGTATACGGTCTGTGCGGGCACGGAACGGTCGGGCTGGAGGTCCGCCGGGTGCCGCTGGTCATCCCGCGCGCACACGATTGCATCACGCTCTTTCTCGGTTCTGCGTCGCACTACGCGCGGTTTTACGCCGATCACCCCGATGCTTATTTCTACACGCCGGGATGGATGCGCGGCGGGCGAGTCCCCGGTCCCGAACGACAGGCGGCCCTGCGCCGGGACCTCGAAGCCCGTTACGCGGATTCGGAGCGGGTCGCCAGGCTCCTCGAGGCGGAGGCCGCCTGCTGGGAAGGGCGCCACCACGCCACCTACATCGACCACGGACTCCCGCAACACGACGGGTGCGCCGAGACAGCCCGCGCCTGCGCCGAGGGATTCGGATGGAGTTTCGAGCAAATCGCCGGCGATCCCACACTCCTCAAGAAGACCCTTGCCGGCAACTGGAGTGAGAAGACGCACCTCATCGTCCAGCCCGGTCAGAGCATTCGCCCCTCCTACGACGACACCATTATGCGCACCGCCGCTGCGAAGTCCCGTGAAACGGCTGCAGCGGCTTCCGACTACCGAAATAGGCCCGGACCGAAGTCGGCATCGTAGAACGGTGATATCATCTCCCCCGGCGCAAAAATCGCGTCCAGCTCCTCCAAGTCCTCCTCGCTGAGCGCGAGCTCGAGCGAGCCGAGATTGTCCTCGAGCTGCTCCATCGTGCGGGGACCGATAATCGGGCTCGTCACACCGGGACGGTCCCGGCACCACGCCAGCGCTGCCTGCGACGGCTTCCATCCCCGCGCCTCACAGAACCGGTGATACGCGTCGAGCGGGTTCCAGATCGCGTCCGTGAGCCGCCGCTGCTGCATCGGCGAGAGCTTGGCCCGACCGAACCGCGAGTCCTTCGGGAGATCGTTGCGATCCCGATACTTGCCGGACAGGAGCCCCCCGCCGAGCGGACTCCACGGGATCACCCCGAGCCCGTACGTCCGGGCAAACGGGATCAGTTCGCGCTCGACGCGCCGGTCGAGCAGATTGAGCGGCGGCTGTTCGCAGACGACCCGATTGAATCCGCGCTCCCGGCTCACCATAATCGACTCCATCACCTGCCAGGCCGCGAACGTACTCGTGCCGATGTAGCGGATCTTGCCCGCCCGCACCAGGTCGTCGAGTGCCCCGAGGGTCTCGTCGATCGCGATCTCGCTGTGGGGCCGGTGCAACTGATACAGGTCAATCCAGTCGGTCTGCAATCGCTTCAAACTCGCGTCGCACTGCTGCATGATATGCCGCCGGCTTGTCCCGCCGGCGTTCGGATCCTCGTCGTCCATCCGCCCGTGCACCTTCGTCGCGAGCACGACCCGGTCGCGCTTGCCGTTGCGTTTCAGCGCCTCGCCCGTGATCTCCTCGCTACGCCCGCGGGAATACGCGTTCGCGGTGTCGAGGAAATTGACGCCGCGGTCGATCGCCCGGTCGATGATCGCATACGCGTCGTCCGGTTCAGTCCTCGCGCCAAACATCATGCAGCCCAGACAGAGCGGGCTGACATACACCCCCGTGCGTCCAAGTAGTCGGTAGTCCATGGTTCAATCTCCTCCGTACGCGGTTTATCTGGTAAATCTCTTCCAAACACCTTTATCCTACCGTTCCGGCACACCCCAATCAAGGGCGAAGGGCCGTGTTCTCCAAAACGATGAAACCGATGCCAGGATCGTAGGCGAAGCATACGGCACACTCGGGGCGATGCTTCCCCCGGACACAAAGCCGGTGGCGGAAAGGCTCATTCCAGCATTATCTACAGGACACCCAACGATTCACGCTGTCGCGATATTGGCCAGTGTTGATCCATCCCATTGTGGGGCAGTTCCTTACGCGCGCCCGTCCTGCGTCGCTCCAGCTTGGCGATCTTTGGGTGTCCAAGAGTTCAGTGCCGATCATCAGCAGGGGGGCGCAAGATTCGCCGGTGTATTCAGCGCTGTTGTGCCGCTCTCCCCACCGCTCCGGCGAGCGCAACACCACCGGCGGCGGCCATGACCGGCGCGGACGGTGCTCCGAGCGCCCACAGGGTCGCGCCACTGACGGCACACCATGCAACCGGCACGATTGTGAGCGGTCCGAGCCAGCGGAGTGGTGCCGCAATCAGGAGGATCCCCAAAGTCGCGATCGCCGTCGGGTCCGGTGCGATCCCGAAATACTCCGCCCCGGCCCAGCCCCGACCGGTGAGCGGCGCGATGAACGGAAAGAGCACCATTCCGAATGCGACGAGGCCGTACCCGAGCCAGGCGTGCCATCCGCCCGAGTCCCCGCCATCGAGCCGGCCGATAAGACCGAAGCCGAGGAGGAGAGTGCCCTGAATCACAAACATCCATCCGAAGAACGGAGCCGCCTGCATCAACTCGGCGTACAACCGGAAGTGAAACTGGAGCGCTACCCACCCCCACGCCGCCGCGAGCAGGATCGCGGCGTATCGCCCTCGACCGCGACGCACCAGGACAATCGCCCCGATCCCCAGGAGCATCGCCGCGAAATGGACCGGCCACTGAGTCTCGTTCAACCGCTCGAAAAGACGAAAATAGGTTTCATCCGTGAACGGGATGAAGTCAGCCAGCGAATAGGAGAGGTACTCGGTCACGGCCTCGATCGATAAACCCGGGAGCCGGGAGTCAAAGATTCTCCACGTATTCAATCATGCGGTCACGGGTCTCCGCATCCGGCATTCGCCCGCGTCCGGCCCCCATGTTCTCGCGCATGTGTGAAACGCGGGTCGTCGCGGGAATCGCGCAGGTAACATCCGGATGGGAAACGATGAACTTGAGCAGGAATTCCGCCCAATTGTCGCAATCAAACTCCTCCGCCCAATCCGGCAGGGGGTAATCGCCATCCTTGAGGCGTCGCACCAGGGATCCTCCATCGAACGGACGGTTTGCGATGACCGCAATCCCCTCGTCGGTGGCCAGGGGCAGGATCCGTCGCTCCACGTCCCGGTGCGTCAGGTTGTAGGTCACCTGAATGAAGTCGATACCGCCCGCCTTCATGATTCTCTCAAAATCGTCGTGCCGGCGGCCGTGTGAGGTGCTGATTCCAACGTAGCGCACACGCCCCTCCTCCTTCATGCGCCAGAGAGACTCGAGATGGGGTTCCCACGCAACCAGGTTGTGGACCTGCATGAGGTCAAACTGCTCAATCCCCCACAGTTCCTCCGACTCTGCAACCTGATCACGGGTCTTGGCGCCGTCCCGCGTCCAGACCTTGTCGGCGGAAAACAGGGCGTCCGGGATGCCGAGCTTCTCGAACCCGTACCCGAGCACCTCTTGCGCGGACCCGTACATTGGAGAAGAATCGATCATCCCGCCGCCTTTCTCGAAGAAAACCTTCAAGACTTCCGTGCGGGCATCGCGCATCGCCTCGTCACGCCCGACGTTGAACGTGCGCCAGGTCCCCATGCCGATGACCGGAATCGACTCACCGCTCGCTGGAATCGCCTTCACCACCGGCTCGTTCGCGGTTCCAAACGTGCGCAACGGGGAAAGGGTGAGTGCTGCGATTCCCGCGCCCATCACCTGTAGGGCTCTTCTTCGACTGATACACTCTGTCATGAATCCGCCTCCTTCGACTGTGAAACTGACTCTCTCAATGCCTTCCGGTAGCGGTCAACGGCGCCCCGTCCCAGCGTGAACGTCGCCAGGATCAGCACAAAGCAGAGCAGGACAAAAACCTTGTTGATGAACCAGTTGGTCCTCCAAATCGACCACTCGGGGTCCGATAGGAACAGCGTGAACAGGGTGACGATGATAGCGATCTCGACCACGGACATCGCGACGGCGAGGCGCCCGGTGTACCACGGCCAGCGCAGCAGCGCCCAGCCGAGCCAGATGTGTGCCACCGGCCACAGGTCCCAGAAAATATACCGGGTCAAAGGCTCTCCTAACGCTCCGGCATAGGCAACCGGGAAGAGGTACTTGATCGTCACGGACCACGCCGCGAGGATGAACAGGAAATGCGCCAGAAACGCAATCCAGCCGCCAGTCGCAGACCCGGTCGCTGCAACATTCACTTGTTTGTCGGATCTCATTCGGCGATGCCTCATCTTCGCCGCATTCCTTTAATCGGTCAAGGGGCGCCGGCCGGTTGACTCGATCGCAAGCGTGATTGAACGTAGCGGGAAATCGAATTGACCGGATTTTTGAACAGAAAGTCGCAGAGCAAGGCACAGAGAGTGAATCAGGAACAGCAGGGCGGAATCGGGCGAATCTGCCTTCATACGCCGACGGCGTTCCCCAACGGAGGGCACAAGGGAACCGGTGAATCCGCCTCGGAACGCCAACGGCGTTCCGGTACGCAGTCCAGGGTTGGCCCGAACAACGCGAGGGCCTACCCTGGATTTCCGGATCACCCTGGGCTCGAACCCTGAAAGGGTTCCGGAGTGGCCTGACTACGGCGTGGCGTGGCCCGCCTTTGCCCCTTCGACAGGCTCAGGGGCAGGAGGCCGTTGTATGCGGACGGCTCGGCGATCCGTCCCTACCAGGCATCGATGATTCGGGGAGGTTGGCAGGGACGGCCGGCCCGGCCGTCCGCGGTTGGTCTGCGAACACGAAAGGCCTCTCGTTCAGGACACACAACGATTCAAGCTGGTGCGAGGTCGGCTGATAGGGATTTCATCCAATTGTTAATCATCGCCTTATGTTCGGCCGACTGGCGTCTTCTCAGCCGAGCGATCTTTGGGTGTCCCAGAATTCAGGCCTCTTCTGCAGCTTTATGGCCCTGACCCTGCGCTCGGAACTTGAAGCGCGCATGCGCGCCGCCGGGATGTAATGGGAGTGGAAGGAGGTCATTCGAGGGCTCAATGCGCTCCAGGAAGTGGTCGTCGTCTCCAACGGCGAACGATTCAGCCTGCGCAGCAAGCTCAGCGGTCATGCCCTCCAGGCCATCCGCGGTGCCGGCGTGGCCCTGCCGAACAGCTTCGTCCCGCTGGACTGACCCCGCACCGCCCAGCAGTTGGAGGTGTAGTACCACAAATCGCCTTGGCTTTCGCAACTCATTGATGGTCAAGATCCGCGTTTTTGAAAGTGTAGAAGATGGGGCACGCAATTTCTTCCTCCTCAAGACCAAGATGCCTCGCCATGTCTTCCTGGGACCCAATTGCGAATCGACGGGTGCCCTGGATCTCCGGCATTCGGCTCAGGATGCAAGCATCAGCATCTCAAAATAGCACTTGCTGTTGTGAATCATCGGCGTTTCTCCTTTTGAACTCGGCGAGCGCAGCCTTGAGCTGACCTGAGTCCGACTGGCTCACGATTGTTACGATCTGCTCCCGGGCAAGCTGGTCACACCGTTCGTTGCAGGGGTCACCGGCGTGTCCTTTCACCCAGTTCCATGAAATAGCGTGCCGGCTATTGAGCCGATCGAGTGCGCACCAGAGGTCTGCGTTCTTAACCCGTTTCTTCGCGCGTGTTCGCCACCCATTAGCCTTCCATAGGCCGAGCCATTCAGTAATGCCTTTTCGGAGATATTCAGAATCGGTTACAAAATCGACATTGCACGGCTCTTTGAGGGCGGAAAGTGCTTCGATGGCCGCTTGCAGTTCCATTCGATTATTCGTTGTTGCGAGCACGGCGCCACTGATCTCGCACATCCGTCCCTTATAGGTGAGGATCGCGGCCCAGGCGCCAGGGCCGGGGTTTCCGGAGCAGGCGCCGTCGCTGTGAACGGCAACACTCTTCCGGCCATTGCTCAAGGATGCGTCTCGACCTGTGAACATCTGCCCAGTCTGTGTTCGGTTTGCGGAGCGTAAACGGGATTACCGTCCCTGGGTGCGTACATGAGAACCTCACACAACGGAACTTCCCAGCGATCTGTTTGAGTTTTGTTCGTGTAGGATTGGTCTCCATCTGATCTCCGTCGTTCGATCATTGCCAGGACCCGGGCCATCTGAATCTGGTCGAGTCTTGGCAACCAGTGCTCCGTGGCCTGTTTGGATAGCTGAGCGACTGTGAAGCCGGTCTGATCTCGTATCACGATCCGGTGACCGGATTGGTTGAGAAAGATGATGGCACCATCGCGCAGCGCCTTGAGGTGCTTGTGGATCGGATGATTGGGAGGTCTGCGTCCAGCGAAGCTCAGGTAGAGGTGATCGAGATTTAGGATTTCAAAGCGCTTGTTCATCCAGGTGTCTTCCGACCCTGGAGCAAGGTCGGGTGCCTTTCTGGTAAGAACGCCGCGGGTCTCGACTTCGCGCGGAAACCGGCTTCTCAGGTCGGTTCGTTCAAAGAGGGTGAGTGTCTCACGCGCCCGTGTCATGCCGACATAGTACACCCGTCGGTCTTCCTCCGTTGCGCGATGATTGACGGAGTATCGATCATCAGTCCAGCCACCATCGAGAAGTAATACATGTGTGAACTCGAGGCCTTTGGCGCGATGAACGGAGAGCAGCCGAACGCCGCGCCCGGTAGTTCGTTGGCGTCGCCGTTCAATGAGGGCGTCGTAAAAGAAGGCTCGAATCTCCCGAACTGAGAGCACTTGGGCGCCGTGAACTGCATGAAACTCACGGGCGACCTCGTCGAGCAGAAGGGTCCAGGTATCCTCCGTATCGCTCATCTCTTCGATGAAGCGCAGGCGAAGTTTGGGCGCGTCCCACTCTTCATCGATGTGTGCTTCGAGGTAGCGGAGCCATCGCGCGATCTGACGGATTCGAAACAGGGATGGAAGGTGGTCAACCCCGGTGTCCGCGTGAAAGGGGATGTCGTTTTCCTGAAGAAGAGCGCGGACGGGAATTAGGTCATCATTGCGGCGCGCAAGCACCGCGAAATCATTCCAGTCCGTCTTTTCGTCCCGGCTGCGCAGGCGCCGGATTTCGTGAACGACCGCCAAGGTTTGATGAACCGCGTCGTTCACCTGAAGGCGATGAACGCGTCCGCTGGTTACTGGATCCACTCCTCCCCAGCGACCGCTGTGGTGATCCCGCTCGCGCTTGCGGTCGATCCGTATCATCCGACCGTCTTTCATCCGGTCCCGGTTTATACCGATCAGTTGATTGGCGGCTCTGATTATATTCGCGGAGGATCGATAGTTCTCGAGCAGTTGGTGCTCCTTCGCGTCATAGTCGTCACAGAACCGGCGGATAAAAGTGATATTGGCGCCCTTGAACCCGTAGATCGACTGATCATCGTCCCCCACGACCAGGAGAGTGGGGCGCCTGCGGTCCTGGTCGAGGTCCGCACCTGAAAGTGCCCGGATGAAGGCGTACTCATCCTCGTCGACGTCCTGGTATTCGTCGATCAGTATCTGGCGGATTTCCCCGAGAAGAGTCTCGCGAAGATTGTCCGGGTCGGCGCCGACCACGTTCAACTCTCCCTTGAGCCACTGAGTCGCCTCACGCAGGAGCGCCTTGAAGTCAATCGCACCGTCGCCTGAGGACTGTGCCGTATCGGCAAGGCTCCGTCCGAGCAGACGCAGGGCCAGACCGTGGTAGGTCGAGACAACGACGCCGTACGAGTCCTCCTCAGCCAGCTTGTGAATCCGGCGGCGCAGTTCGAGGCAGGCATTGCGGTTGAAGCAGAGAACGAGAATGCTCTCTGGGCGAAGCCTCTGGACGCGCAGCAAATAGGCGCATCGGTGAGTGATGACGCGCGTCTTACCCGATCCGGGGCCTGCCAGGACGATTCGATTGCCGGTCTTGGCTGCAGTAACGATCGCCTCCTGTTCCGGGTTTCCCAGGTCATCGACGATCGCACGAAACGACTCCATGCCTGTGGCTCTGCGATACAGACTCTGATCCTCTCGGAGGTAACGCTTCGCAAATTCCGCTTTTGAGAGGCGAAAATAGTCAGCGATCATGGCGATATGTGCCGCTGCCTTCCGTGTCGCAGTCCGCGCGTACTCCGCCATGACATGAATCTGCAGAATGCGTTCAGCATAGAACACGCTGAGATGCGAGAAATCTCCCTTCGTGAACCCCAGTACCCGTTTCCGGTTGACCTTGTCCGGGCTGAGACGAAGGGTCATCGCGTTGCTGATCAGTGCCTTTCCGTTTTTCAGATCGAGCAGCTTTGCGTGATGGGCAAACGTCAGCAGCGCGAGCAGCGCATTTGCAGGATTGTGAAGGGGATTGGCCCGGAGAGCGATGTCGCCCTCGAATGCCTCCAGAATGTCGTGCTCCGAGAAGTCAACCAGCGTCGCCGAATCGGTCCCTTCTGCTTTGTAGACAAGGACACCGAGCAGGACACTCAGGTGTTGATAGCGGGAACCCATCGCGTCCGAGACGTGCTTCCAGGTGCTCAAGATACGAACATAGAAAACCCTCTGATTCGACTGGCGGATCTCAAGATTCGGGTGTCGGCCGTGGAGTTGTTTCGGGTCCTGTTCCCACTGGCGAAGAAACCGGACGAGTGTATCAGCTGTGCACTGGATTCCGTGCTGTGCGAGGCGCTGATTGAGAACGGCGAGATGACAGGGGACCCATCCATCAGGATTCGGGTCAAGTTCCTGCAGGAGCCCAAGGAACGAGGACTCTGCATCGGCGAGTTTTTGAACATCAACAAGTGCGTTGGCCCGGCGACCTGCCCGAATCCACGCGCTGAATAGAATTCCCTTTCGAAGGAGTCCGACGGCAGGGCTCGCCATTTCATTGAGGACATTCACAATGAACCGGTAGGGCCTGATGCGTTTCTTCGTTCCCGCCTCATAGCGCTGTATGGCTGGGTCGGTGAGCGGGTGTTCGGCGAAGCGGTCCAGCCCGCAGGCTTCGTTACCTGCCAGCTTAATGAATATTCCCAGGTAGGCCTTCCAGAGCGCTTCTGTTGCCGGGTCGAGCCCCAGGGCTTCAATTCGTCTGTTCCCCTCGGCTTCACTTCGAACCAACGCGCGTCCCTGAAACACGATGGGACGGTTTTCGTTTCGTTCGAGAAACCCCTGACGTTCGAGCACGGCGACCGCGGTATTCACCCGCGTCGTAATATACGAATCCTGATCCTTATGGCCTGAGGTCTTGCTGTAGATCTCCTGCGCCGTCAGGACGACCTCGCCGGTTTTTCGTGGATCCGACTTGTAGATGGCGCGCCAAATTTCCTGGACCTCATCAACGTGTAGCCGGGAGTGCCCGGTCAGCCGGAACTGCTTTTCCAGGTCCTTTTCATCAAACAGGACGATGCATTCCGCCGGTTTGCCGTCCCGTCCTGCCCGTCCGGCCTCCTGGAGGTAGTTTTCCAGGGAGCCAGGGGTTTCGGCGTGGATGACCACGCGGATATCTGGTTTGTCGACCCCCATTCCAAACGCGTTGGTTGCCGCGATAACGCGAGTTCGATTCGCCATGAAGTTGTCGAACCTCTCCTTTTTCTGTTCACTTTCAAGGCCGGCGTGAAACGCTTCGGCCGCCCAACCGCGCCGCTGTAGATTGTCGGCCACAGTTTCCGTACTGCGATGTGTGGCGCAGAACACCACTGCGCTTCCGTCGCCGTTGGGGAACCCGATTTGGGCGGTCAGAATCTCGTGGATCCGTTCATCCTTGGTCGCCCCTTTCGCCTCCTCGACTTGATAGCTGAGGTTGGAGCGTTCGGCGCCCCCATCGTAAACCTTGAGGCGCAGGCCCAGAGTGTCTGCGATGTGCTTGCATATCTCTTCCTGGACATCCCGTTTTGCGGTTGCTGTAACGCAGCAGATCGAAGGCAGGGATGTTCCCTGTTCCTCGGCCAACTCGCGGATGAACCGGGCAACGTAGAGGTAATCAGGTCGAAAATCGTGACCCCACTTCGACAGGCAGTGCGCCTCGTCGTAGACCCAGCACTCGATGTTGCGATTGGAGATGGCCATTCGGAACGACCGGTTTCGGAGTTGTTCAGGAGAGACGTAAAGGAGCCCGATCGATCCGAGAGCAATTTCCTCCAGGAGTGTTCTGCGCTCTGCCAGAGACAGCAGGCCGTAGAGGGCTGCTGTTGAGTAAATTCCCGCCCTTTTGACCAGGTTCTCAACCTGATCCTTCATCAAAGCCTGCAGCGGGCTGACAACGATCGTCAATGCGCCTGCCGTGAAGTATCGGTACAGCGCCGGAACCTGGAAGCACAAT
The DNA here is from genome assembly GCA_007133065.1 of Opitutales bacterium. Lineage (GTDB taxonomy): Bacteria > Verrucomicrobiota > Verrucomicrobiia > Opitutales > Oceanipulchritudinaceae > SLNJ01. The sequence continues at coordinate 1,543 of SLNJ01000062.1, read as the reverse complement.
GACTTCCCTCCGCCGGTGGGTAGAATTCCAAGGATTGACTCATTGTTCATGCCGGCCCGTACCAGGGTCTCCTGCAGGCTGAGACCCGGATCGCCGGGCACGCTTGGCTCCGGGCGAAAGTGCTCGAAGTTAAACCATCGTCTGATTTGAGCAACAGGCGCATGGGTCGCTGTGCAATAGGAGCAGTCGTTGTCTTTGCAGGAGGTCCGACGCAGCTTGCGAATGTACTCCGGCACTTCACCAAACCGGCGAGAGACCCAGGGCGGTAAAACTGAGTCCGATCCGGCAACCGGAAGCCATGCCACGACGTAAGCAAGGGCCGCACGCCGCGCACGGTCATCTCGCACACTCTCCCAGATCGCGGTTAGATTCCCTTGGCACACCGCAGCCCCACATAGCTTCTTCAGGCATATGAACGTGGCTTCGTCATCGAATTGCAGCGGAGTCAGGCCGAAGTGTGATGCCAGGAACTCGATTCCTTCCTTCCCCCGACCGGGCAGATCACCCTGGATCAGGCAGGCGACGAGGAATCTGAGTCTGTCCGGGGCTTCATCTTTGATTCGAGTAAAGACCTTGAATACATCACCCAACACGCGGGCCGAAGCTTCACAGTCGCTCAGAGGTCGATTCGGTTGGCTGACCAGCGTCTTGTTCTTGACTAGCGCGTGGTAGGGCTTCTTTGGGAATGCCATCGGTGAAAGAAAGAGCGAGTCCAGGACCGGAACCTCCTGAATGTGGCGGAGTGATGGGAAGCGCTCCGCCAGCACAGGAAGATCGTGATCAAGGATATTGTGGCCGCACAGGATGGTATTACTCCCCAGCTCGCGGTCCAACTCGATCAATAGCCCTCTTACGTCGGAACCCTGCGCCTCCTTGCGAATCCCGCGCGCAAGCATTCCGGCACGCGCAATACTCCCGGATGAGTCAACCTCAAGGTCGATAAACACAAAATCGGGAGCAAATTCGAATATCGGCAAGGAATCCTCCGGCATCTATACGGAAGCACCTTAGCATGTTTCAATACCGCTGCCAAGCCTATAGCAGGCGAGCACCCTGGGTTCTTATGCGTGGCTTTTTGACCGTGCATCGATCCCTTCTCACAGCGCTTGACCGGAAACAGCCTTAGGGGATTGGCATCTTCGACTCTTCATCCGAAAGATTGCCAAAGCCCCACCACGAATCGTTGATCACGTCGGTCGAGCGGCTTCGAAGAGTTCTGCGGGCACAGGGTATTTCAAATCCCAAACCATCTGAATCGGACGGTCTGATTCGTAGGAAAGCAGATCCGTGGCAGGGCCTAAGAAAACATACGGGGCGGGTTCACCTTCAACCTTCTTTTCCAATCGTGCGAAGAATAGAATCGTGTAATTACGTTTGCGGAAGTGGATGTAGTTTTGTCCCGTGCTGCTGCTTTGCGTGGCTGTAACTTCAGACCTCCTGACCTACCCCCCTGCGAAAATGTCCGGTTTGTGCGTGGAAACGGGCCTGGGGCCGGGGAAAGCGAGGTTGGGCTGTGGGAGGGGCTTGACCTCGAAATGCAAGC
>SLNJ01000053.1 GCA_007133065.1 Opitutales bacterium | reverse complement strand
GATATTTTGGAACGCAAGTGCTGAGATGCAATATTGAAAAGCCCGTGTGCCCCATTCGCTCGCCATGTTCCAGTTAAGGCACAGTTAAGGCAAAAACCTTGAATGGAGTCGCATTGGGTCGTGTTGTCGGGGTTTTTCTGTTAAAAAGCAAGTCGTTATCAAATAGCAAGATACTGTTTATCAACGGCTTGCGGACAGAAAAATGGCGGAGAGAGAGGGATTCGAACCCTCGGAACCCCTTTACGAGGTTCGGCGGTTTAGCAAACCACTGCATTCGGCCACTCTGCCATCTCTCCGGATACCGGGCCGCACAGCAAGGCGACCCTGTTGTCTCTTCTTTTGCTACCACGGAGAGCTGGGAGATCAACCCAAAACGTGTCCCCCACCCTCTCCCGCGGTCCGCGTGACGCCGGTGAGTGCCGGACCGGGAAAAGGATTGTCTCCTGTGGGTTGGGGGCAGCAGAGTGGCCTCTGATGACACGGAATCGGAAGGCGGATTCGGACGGGGTTGAAACGGAGGGCCGGGAGGTCTCGCAGGGGGCGTTGGCGGGAGACGGGCCTGTCGCCGACCGGTTGACGATCCGCGCTCCGCACGTGCGCCTGACGCAGGTGGAGTTGATCGACGCGACGGACCGCCACAACGAGCTGGTCCACGAGCGGGAGTGGATGTTGCATCCGTCGGAACGGGAATTGTCGCTGCGCGGAAACCTGTTTGTGGTCGAGGACGTGGGCGAAGGGACCGGACGTATCCTGGTGAACACGGCACCGCTCCCGGATTCGCGTCCGTCTGCTTCCGCGTGCGACCTGCGGGTGGTCCCGTGCAAGGGGAGCGGATTCGAGTTTCACCTGATGGAGACCGCGGGAGCCGGTTCGTGGACGATTCTGGAGTTTGCGGGCGGACGGATCGGGAGGTCGCGCGTCCTGCACGGATGGCAGCGGGCACAGCGGCCCTCCACGCGACCCCACACGGTTCCCCGGTTCCTGGTCAACACCTGGGGCGACCGCTCCAGGGACAGCCGCATTGAGCGGGGATTCATCGACGCGGAAATCGCTGCGGTGGAGCGGCTGGGCGCCGACGTGCTGCAACTGGATGACGGCTGGCAGCGGGGAACGACCTCGAACTCGGCGCGCGCGGCGGAACTGGGCGGAGTATGGGAGGGATTCTGGAATGCAGATCCGCGGTTCTGGGACCCACATCCGGAGCGCCTGCCGGAGGGGCTGGAACCGATTGTCAGTACGGCGCGGGCGCGGGGCGTCGGCATCGGGCTTTGGTTTGCACCGGATTCGTGGAATGCGTTCGCGAACTGGAGGCGGGACGCGGAGCGGGTGTTGGAGCTGCACGGTTCCCTGGGGATCGTCCACTTCAAGATCGACGGGGTGAAGACGCCGACGTTGGAGGCGCTGGCGAATCTGCGACGGTTCGTGAAGGCGGTACTGGACGGCAGCGGGGGCGCGGTTGTTCTCGACCTGGACATCACCGCCGGCATGCGCCCGGGGTACTTCGGAGCGATCGAGGCGGGACCGCTCTTTGTGGAGAACCGGTACACCGACTGGCACAACTACTGGCCGCACCAGACGCTCCGCAACCTGTGGAAGCTGGCGCATTGGATCGATCCCGGACGTCTGCGGATGGAGTTCCTGAACAACGCGCGCAACATCGATGCCTATGCCGGAGACCCCCTGGCCCCGGTCCGGTACGATCCGACCGCCCTGTTCGCAACCGTCATGCTCTCGAATCCACTCGGCTGGTTCGAGGCGTCGAATCTGCCCGAGTCGTACACCGCGGCAGTCTCCCCGTTGGTTGCGGTGTGGAAGGAGCATCGCGAGGCATTGCTGGGGGGAACGATCGTGCCGATCGGGTCCGCGCCGGATGGGTTCTCGTGGACGGGATTTCTCTCGCTGGGCGACGGAGGCACGGAGGGGTATGTGCTGGCATTCCGCGGACTGGGAATGGATGAGCGCGCGGTTCTTCAGCTGTCCGGCGTGGATCTCAGCTCGGGGAGATGGGAGATACTGGCGTCCGATGGGAGCGTCGCCTCAGCGGGCGGTGCGGTGTCGTTGCAGGTACCCGATCCGCTCGGGTTCGTCTTCGCGCGGTGGTGTGGACAGGGGGTCGGGCGCCGGCGTTGAAAAGCGAGCGCTCCGGTCGCCAGGTTGCGCGGCGCCTTGCACCGGCCCACGCGGCTGATCGAGATTTCGCTCCCGGTTCCACGCTTGCGGTGATGTTAAGTATGGAGAGCCCTCAAATATCGCGCAAGTCCATTCTGTCCACCCGTGGATCGTGGGCATGGCCCTTGGGGTGAGGCGGCATGGACGCTTGGGAGGCGTTGGACGCGCAACTCCATCGCACGGACTCCCAGGATTGATACCACGCGCGCCGAACTTCCGTCAGGCACCTTCGCGCTTTGCGGTTCAAAAAGGTACAGAGTAGATCCTTTGCAAGCTCCGCGCCTCCGTGAGAAACAACACGTGCTTCGGGTTAACCGCGCAAAGGCTGGAGGGGACACCCATTGGCGAATGCCCGTATCGCTCCAATGCCACCCGGTGCGATCACACCCGGGGTCGGCGCGGCTGCGCTGCACGGGGCGGGAGACCGTGTTTGATCCGATTGGAGTGGATTTCAGTGGGGCGTCTCTCTTGGATGAGAGCATGACCGGTCGGGAACGCATTGTCACGGCCCTGTCGGGAGGTGTCCCGGATCGGATCCCGTGCGCCCTCAACTTCTATCGAGTCGCCCTCGACGCCATGGCGCCCCCGGGGTTCGAATGGGAGGAGCGGATCGACGTGCAGTTCGTGGCATTGCCGGCTCCGTCCGGAGAGCAGGCGTTCCGCGATGCGCTGGCGCCGTACCCGTATGACACGAAGCTTGGGACGTTCGAGCAGGCGGCAAACTACGCGCGATGGGCGTACCATCCCGAGACGCCGGAGCGGCGCAATCCCCTGGCTCGCTCCCGCAACCTCCGGGAGTTGGAGGAACACCCGTTCCCGAATGTGGATATTTCGGGGGCGTTCGGCAACCTGTGCGATCAGGTTGCGGACTTGCATGCGCGCGGCATGGCCGCCGGAGGGACGTTGCCCCACCTGGGCGGCGAGCTGTTCGAGGGGGCATGGCGGCTGCGGGGACTGGAGAATTTCCTGTTGGACCTGATCGAACGACCGGATTGGGCCGATTGCCTGCTCGACAAACTAACCGAGGCGGCCTGCCGCAACGCCGCGGTGTTGGCCCGGACGGAGATTGACGTGCTTTCCCTTGGAGACGACATCGGCGCCCCCGGAGGGATGCTGATGAGTCCGGCGATCTGGGCCCGCTTCTTCAAGCCGAGGATGGCGCGGATCATCCGTGCAGCCCGCGGAACCAGTCCCAATCTGAAGGTGCTGTTTCACAGCGACGGGGATTTCACGCCGATCATCGGCGGTCTCGTGGAAATCGGGGTCGACGCGATCAACCCTGTCCAACCCGACCACATGGACGCGGTGGCGATCCGCGCGGAGTATGGGATCTACCCGGCGATTTGGGGCGCCGTGGGCAGGCAGACGACGTTCACCTTCGGCACGCCCGACGCCATTCGCCGGGAGGTCGCGGCAACGGTTCAAGCCCTGGGCTCCGGCGGTCTGGTCCTGAGTCCGGCGTACGATTTGACCGACCTTGACGTGCCGTGGGAGAACGTTGCCGCATTTCTCGAAGCGGTCCGGGAGGCGGGGCGCATCGAATAGGCGATCAACGGCAGTCAGGAGACGAAAGACGGGGCCGGACCGGACAACACTCACCGGAGGAGCACCGGCGGCCCTCGAAAGTCGGGGACTTCCGCGGTGGAGAAGTCGTAGGGGAAACCGCCGTTGCCCGCGCCTTCCACGCGATCGCCTTGGATCTGTGACGGCGTGTTGGAATCCGGCGCGCCCTGCCAGGTCCACTCGT
>SLNJ01000088.1 GCA_007133065.1 Opitutales bacterium | reverse complement strand
TCCAGAACAGGCCTTTTTCCGACGGGTTCCAACAGGCGGCGTCGACGTGGTGGACCAACTGCTGCTTTTCGCGCAGGCTCTGCCAAAGCAACGAGCTGTTGCCCCGCCCGAGAATGGCCGCGAGCAGGTCGAGAGCCGGCGCCTCGGGATGACCCAATCCCGGGATCTTGTAGGCGAAGGAAACCCGGCAGATCTGGACCTCGCCGAAGAGGCGGGTTTCCCGCCGGGCGAGCTGCGGCGGCTCCTGCGGCACATGGGTCGGCGGCAGCCGCCGGCGCGGCTCCGCTCCAAAACCCGCTTCCAGGATGTCCTCGAGCTCGAACCGGGAAATATCCCCCGCCACCACCAGCACCATGTTGTTGGGGACGTAGCGCTGCTCGAAATAGGCTGCCACATCTCCATGCCCCAGTTGCTCGAACAGCTCCCGGTGACCGATGACAGGAAAACGATAGGGGTGTTCGCGATAGGCGCACGCCAGCAGCCCGCGCGAAATCCGGCGATCGGGATCGTCCAGCGCCATGTCGATCTCCCGTAGGATCACCTCCCGTTCCCGGTCGACCTCCTCAGGGTTCAACTCGGAACCGAACACCATGTCACAGAGGATGTCCAGGGCGGTTGCGGCATGCTCACTGGGGAGATCGATATGGTAGACGGTCCGATCAAACGCGGTGTACGCATTGATGTTGCCGCCGACCTCCTGCACTTCGCGGGCGATCTCCGGACCGCGCCGGCGCTTCGTGCCCTTGAAGAGCATATGCTCCAGAAAGTGTGAGAGGCCCGATCCAAGAAGCCCCCCCTCGTGGATGCTCCCACTTTTCACCCACACCTGGATCGAGACGAGCTTGCTGGAATGATCGGGTTTGTGGACGACAGTCAGTCCGTTCGGAAGGATCCACCGGTTGACGTCCTCCGCCAGGACTGTTTCGAGAAATGGAGGCAACCCTGCGTACGGATCTACCGATTCCGCACTCATGAGGACGAATGTTGCCCATGATCGCTGAGGGCAGAGTCGGCGCGGGCGCGAGGCAGGAACGGCGTTTCGAACGCGTCCCGAAACTCGTACACCGCCCGGAAATCCTCACGCTTGTCGTTCTTCGTTTTTCCGAATACACCGTAATCGACGAGGTTGAAGACAATCTCGCCGAAATCCTCCGAACACCGCACACCCCATTCGGCGAAAAGGGTCGCCGCCATGGGACCGTATTGCTCCAGGGCGTATTCGCGAATGCCTTCCAGCAGTTCGCCGCCGCTCACGTGATGCGATTGGCGCGGTTTGTCCGAATCCCGAATCACTCTGAGTGTATGATCGAGTGCGCGACGAACGAAGTGATAGGCATCGCGGTCGTACCGCCGATCCTGCTCGACGATCAGTCGCACGACTTGATCAAAATCTTTGCCGTTCATCGGTCGTTTTTCGTCGGTGATGGTCCCGGCCGGGCGCAAAAGGATGCCGCGCCGCCAGCACGGGACCGCATCAGGCATCGCATACGTAACAAAAGAACACGTGATGGCGCTCTGTAAAGGATTTTTCGCGGACCGCCGATTCCGGCTTGCCCACATCAGGGAATCCGCACGGCGAGATAACCGCGGCTGCCCTGGTAGGAGACGTAGAGCCGGTTGATGCGTCCGCCCTGAACAGCCTCTTGCGCTTCCTCAAGCGTCTCGACCTTCCGACCGTTGATCTCCAGAATGACCATGCCGACACGCAGGCTGTTTCGATAGGGGGAGTTACGCTCCACGTCGACAACCACGATCCCGGCCGTCTCGTCCGTGCGGTGTTCGCGCCGCAGGCGATCGTCCAACGGCGCCAGCGCGACCCCTTCAAACAGCGGAGCGCCCTCATCCGCCCGAAGCACCTCGGCGTCCAGGCTGCCGAGCACGACCTCCACGGTCATGCGTTCCCCGTCCCGGACGATCGTCAACACAGCCGTGCTCCCCGGCCGGAGCTGGGCGATTTTAAGGCGTAGTTCGTTGACCTCGCGGACGGGACGGTCGTTCACCCCGACGATGACATCGCCGCGGCGGACTCCCGCCTGGTCGGCCGCTTCTCCGGGTTGAACGCTCTCGATCAAGACTCCATCGGTATCTTCAAGTTCGAACGCCTCCGCGAGATCGCCGTCCAGATCCGAAATCGTCACACCAAGGTAGCCGCGGGGCACGCTTCCTCGCTCGATCAGATTCTCCATAATAAACCGCGCTATGTTCACCGGAACGGCAAAGCCGATTCCGATATTCCCGCCCCCGCGCGCGAAGATCGCCGTATTGAGCCCCACGAGCCGTCCGTCGGCGTCAACCAGAGCGCCTCCGGAATTCCCGGGATTGATCGATGCATCCGTCTGGATGAAATTTTCGTACCCCTCGCTGCCGAGGATGCCCAGGCGCGAGCGTCCGGTCGCCGAAACAATCCCCTTGCTCACCGTCTGGTCCAGACCGAAAGGATTGCCGATCGCGAAAACAATGTCTCCCACCCGCAGCTTGTCGCTGTCGGCAAAACGCATGTATGGAAGATCCTCATCGGTCTCGATCCTCAGGAGGGCGACATCCGTGCGGGGATCGCGGCCGACCACCTCGGCCGGAAACTCGCGGCCGTCGCTCAGCGTCACCGTAATCTCGTCGGCGGGCGTGTCCCGGCGATCGACGATCACATGATTATTCGTCAGAATGTACCCGTTCCCGGAGACGATGACTCCCGAGCCGAGGGCGTTCGGCATCCGGCGCTCCTCCGGCTCCCCCCGGTCCTCGTCACGCGGCGCCGGCATGCCGTAAAAACGGCGCAGGAATTCCTCCATCGGCGAGAGTTGCTGGCGATCGCGCACGCGGACAATCCGTGCCGATGCGATCGACACGACTGAGGGACGCACCTCGTCGAGCATCTCGGCGTAGCTGGTGACGCGCACGTCCCGGCGCCGGTCGAGGTCCGTTTTGTCGACCTCGATTTCCGCCGGCTCGTGGGACGATTCCCGATCGTTCGCGGCATTCGGATCCGGGTCGTCGTTTCCGTTGCTGCCGGCCAGCAGGTGAAAGGTCCAAGCGCCTGCAAAGAGCGCCACCAGTCCGAAAATAAGGGTCTTGCGCATATTCGTCTCTTTCGTCTGATTCCCTGACACAGGATCGCTTGAGGTGTTCCACTCGCGGTGCATTGACCTGCATTCATAGCGGAGGCTGGAATAATTTCAACACATTGCGCATCATGTAATTGTTCCCGAGTTCTCGGGATGCAGCTTGACAACCCCGGGCGCAGCCGCTTTGGTTTCCCCTTTTTCGCGAATCGATCAGATCGAACTCAACAACACCATGCCCGTTAAAATCAGATTGCAGCGCCACGGAGCCAAGAAATCTCCGTTCTACAGGCTCGTCGTGGCCGATTCCCGTCAGAAGCGGGACGGTCGTTTTGTCGAGGTTCTCGGAACCTACAACCCGAAATCAAAACGCCCGGAGGAAGAGCTCCGGCTCAAGCTGGACCGCGCCGACTACTGGCTCGGGGTCGGTGCGCAGCCTTCCGATACCGTCCGAAGCCTGATCAACCGGGCACGCCGGAGCAGTCCCACCGCCCCGGCACTCGAGCCGACCGAAAGCCCGGCCGCGTCGGAACCCGACGCCGCCCCGGAAGCCGCCGTCGCCGAACCGACCCCGGAACCCGGGACAACCGTCGAGACCCCGGAAGAAACCCCGGAAGAAGCGACGGTGGAACCGGCGGCCCCGGACTCCAATGCCGACCAGCCCGCTCCCCAGCCGGAATCCGGCGAGGCGTCCCCTCAGGAAGACGAAGCGGACAGAAAAGAGCAGCCCTGACCGGCTTTCCGCTCCAGTTCACCCGACCAACCGGTACATAGCCCCGTGCACGCACCCGTTGCCCATGTCCACGTTATTGAGGATCGATCTGCTGACGCTGTTTCCCGGAATGGTGGAGGGCTACTTGCGGGAGAGCATCATCGGCCGTGCCGTCAAGGCTGGGACACTGGACATACGCGTCCATAACATTCGAGACTGGGCCGACGACAAGCACCGGATCACGGACGATCGGCCCTTCGGCGGTGGTGCGGGGATGGTGATGAAACCGGAGCCGCTCTTCCGGGCGATCGAAGCCGTGCAATCTCCCGATGCGCAACGCATCTATCTCTGCCCGGACGGTGAACGCCTGAATACCGCCATGGCGCGCGAACTCGCTGCTGTCCCGCACCTGGTCCTGCTCTCCGGCCATTACGAAGGGATCGACCAGCGCGTTCGCGACCGGATGATCGACCGGGAGGTCTCGATCGGCGATTATGTTCTCACCAACGGCACCATCGCCGCGGCCGTTCTGGTCGATGTCATCAGCCGCTACGTGCCCGGCGTACTGGGCGAGGAAAAGTCCTTGACCCAGGATAGCTTTCACGACAGCGTGCTCTCTTTTCCGCAGTACACGCGGCCGGTGGAGTATGCCGGACAACGGGTTCCAGACGTGTTGCTGTCCGGAAACCACCAAGAGATCGAGCGCTGGCGTCGCGCTCAACAAGCGGACAAGACCCGTCGGCGGCGCCCCGACCTTCATGCATCGAGCGCACCCACCAATTCTCTGCAACCATGAACAGTGTAATTCGAGATATCACCGCGGACCAGGTACAGCCGGGACGCGACCAGTTTAAAGTGGGAGACGGGGTACGCGTCCACACGCGCGTCCGTGAAGGCGACAAGGAACGCATCCAGATTTTCGCCGGGATTGTGATCGCACGCAAGGGATCGGGCATTCACCAGACCTTCACGGTGCGGCGCATCAGCTTCGGCGAGGGCGTCGAGCGGGTCTTTCCCGTGCACTCTCCCCTGATCGAGCGAATTGAGGTCGACCGGGAATCGGTCACAATGCGCGCGCGGATGTACTACCTGCGTGATCGTATCGGGAAGGCCGCCAACAAGGTGAAGGAAAAGCGGCTCTTCGAACACAAGCCGTAATCCGGAGTGCCACCCGCGCCGGGATCGAAAATTGGAACGGGATCGCCCGCGTCCGGGCCGGATCACCCAGCAATGTTCCCACTTCCGCCCCGACAGCTCCGGTTGTTCGCCGCCTTGGCATGCTGCACGGCAGTGGTATTGGCGTGCGGCAAGGAGGAATCGACACACGATCCTCAACCCTTCCCCGCGGGCGGGATATCGATCGATGATGATGCAATCGAGCGTCAATCGGCCATGAACAACCGTTTCGCCGAGCGCCTCTACCAGGCGACGGCGGCAGATGCGGACAACTTCGCGATCTCACCCTTCAGCATCGCCGCGGCGATGGCACTCCCCTATGCCGGCGCCTCAGGCACCACCCGAACGGCGTTCGAGGATGCGCTCGGGTTCCAGGATCCCGCAGTCGTCGCGGCAACGTTCGATCGGCTCCTCGACGCATTGAATGACAACCGCAAGGAGGCGGCCCTCGTTATCCGCGTTGCCAACGGAATCTGGGTCCGCGATGACATCCGGCTTCATGACGCCTTCCGCGATACGGTGACGCGCTCACACCGCGCCCGCGTTGAAACCGCCGATTTCCGCAATCAACCCGGTGTGGTCCGGGACCGAATCAACGCTTGGGTGGCGGAGGCGACCGAGACGCGGATTCCGCAGCTGATTCCACCGGCGGGGATCACCCGGGACACGGGCACAGTCCTGGTCAATGCGCTCTATTTCAAAGGACCGTGGGAAACCCCCTTCAGCATCGATCAGACCCGGCCGATGGAATTTCACACGGAGGCGGGAGAAACGATCGAGGTCGACACCATGTACCGGCGCGGCCGAATGACTGTGGCAGAGGCCGCAACGCACCGGACGCTCGCGCTGCGGTTCGATGACGACCGGTTTGAAATGCTTATCTGGCTGCCGCAGGAGGGTGTTCCGCTCGGGGACGTTGCCGCGATCCCTCTGGCCGACCGTCTCGACGACGACGCCCTTCAGGAGCGGGATCTGAAGGTCTACCTTCCGCGCTTTCGCATTCGCACCACCCTGCCGCTAAAAGACGGCCTGACTCAGCTCGGTCTGCACGACGCCTTCACCCGTCACGCGGATTTTTCCGGCATCGGCGACGGTCCGGAACTGTTCATCTCCGATGTCTTCCATGAAACGTTCCTCGAGGTTGCCGAAGGCGGGGTTGAAGCCGCAGCGGCCACCGGCGTGGCGATGGAAGTGACCAGCATGCCACCCGTCTTTCGCGCCGACCGCCCCTTCCTGTTCGCCCTTCGCCATCGCCCCGGCAACGCCGTCCTATTCCTCGGCCAGGTGACGCGTCCGGAATGGGAATAGAGGGAGGGTGTGCTCGCGGGAGGGGCTGGAGGATCGGGCAGCGACGTGGCGGCTTTCCCTTGACAGCGAAGCACCCGGATCCGCCGCACGATGCAACGAAGTCCCCGCTCCGCGACGAAACACCGCATCGCGGCTCCACCGCTCACCGCAGGGCCAGCCAGACAGCGTGGTACGGGGGCAGCACCAGGCTTCGGTTCGGACCGGTCCTGATCGTCTCGGCGGAGAGCAATTCGCGTGCGGTTCCGTTTCGCTCGAAGTGGGGATGCAACTTGGAGTACCGGATGCGCCGCTCACAGGCTGTCACGTTAAAAACGCACACGATCGTTTCATCCTGCCGCAATCCGGTCCGGACGAGTCCGAAGAGATGCGGGCCCAGGTCGAGGATCTCCTGCCCGGCCTCGGGATGAAAGGCGGGATGATTGTTGCGGCGGCGCAGCCATCGGGTGTACGTTGCAAAAATCGCCCCCTGGGGGTGATCGGCGTCATCGAGGATCCGATCCAACTCATCCTTCCGGTACTTGCGACGGTTGATCGCACGATTGTATCCCCCGGGCCCCTCCACACCTTCGATGTGGTTCGGTGTACCGAGAATGGAGTGTATGTATACTGCCGGTACGCCCCGAAGGGCGAGCACTATCGCCTGTGAACAGAGAAATCGGCGCCGGCTCAGCTCGGGATCATCCGCGGCCTTCAACGCATCGACATAGGTAATATTCAACTCGTACGGGCTCTCGGATCCATCGCTGTTGCGTTTCATGGAAACCCGGCCGCCGCGCTCCCTTGTCTGCTCGACCAACCAGGCGATCTCAGCGTCGGGAAGAATCCCCTGAAGCGGGCGCACCCCGATCCCGTCGTGCGAGGCGGTGAAGTTGAGGAAACTCCGGCCGCGTGGGAGGTCCGGAAGCGTCACAGCCCATTCCCGCAACGAGCTCGCATCTTCGCGGAGCAGACAGTACAACAACAACGGCGGAAGCGTAAAATTGTATACCATGTGCGCCTCGTCGCCGTCTCCAAAATAGGAAATGTTCTCCTCATGCGGAACGTTGGTCTCCGTGACGATCAGCGTATCAGGCGCAACGATCTCGATCGTATCGCGAAAAAGTTTGATAATCTCGTGGGTTTCAGGCCGGTGCAGGCAGGTGGTTCCGATCTCTTTCCAGAGGAACGCCACGGCATCGAGCCGGAGCATCGTCGCGCCCTTCGACAAATACCACAGGAGGATGTCGAGAAACTCAAAAAGTACATCAGGGTTTTGCCAGTTGAGGTCCACCTGGTCCTCACTGAACGTGGTCCAGACCCAGACGTCGCCACCGCGTGTCGCGGTCTTGGTCAGCAGCGGCCAGGGACGCGGTCGAACGACCGAGGAGAGATCCACGTTCGGATCCACCGGCAGGAAGTAATGCCGGCCGGGCGCGATGCCTATGACAAACTCGCGAAACCACGAACTCTCCATCGAACAATGGTTGAGAACAAGGTCGAACATCAGACCGAAGTCGTCACCCAGCCTCTCGATATCCTCCCAGCGGCCATACTGCCCGCCGACCTGCCTGTAATCGATTACCGAAAAGCCGTCGTCCGAAGACCACGGGAAGAACGGAAGCAGATGAATCCGCCGAACGGTGTTCTTCAGGCGCCGGGTGCAGAACTGGCGCAACACCTCCAACGGCCGACTCTCCTCATCCCGGATCGTATCGGCATAGGAGATCAGAACGACATCGTTCTCGGTCCAGAGTCCGTGGCGGCGCGGCGATACCTTCCCGACTCCGTAGCGACCGAGGAGCATGCAGAATCGCTCCACCATCAGCTCGCCGGTATCTCCGTAGATCCGGTGCAGGCGTTCTTCGACCCGGTGGATGATCTCGTGACGCAGGATCTTCATCGTGTCCCTTTCGGCGCCCAGCCGGTCAGCTGGTTGGTGAGGGCACGCAGGCTGCGGCGCAGCACGCTATAGCTGTAGAACTGGCGGGCAATCTGGTAGTTGTGCTCGACGATATCCGCGCGAAACTTCCGGTCTTCAAGCATCCGGCGGACCAGGTTGACGGATTCGCGCGTGACGAAGCCGTTGATCACAGCGAGTTTGAAGCCTTTCGGCTCGATGTCCTGGATAAAAATACTGTAGCGATTCACCACCGTTGGAACGCGGAAGTAGATCGCCTCCAGGAGCGCGTTCCCAAACCCTTCGTAGCTGCTGGGATATGTCACCAGATCGGCATGCGGATAGAGGTCCCAAAGGGTGTAGATCTTGCGCCCCCTGGAATCGAGCTGGCGGACCTCGCCGATTCGATCCCCGATGAAACGCACGTCCACTCCGTCCTCACGCGCCAACTCCTCCAGCATGTGCTTGTACTCGTACCCTTCGTCCCCGGCTTCGTGCGAGATGACCAGCTTGTATCTTGGATCACCCAGCATGCTGACCAGTTTGATAGCGTGCTCGATTCCCTTGCGGGGAACGACGCGCGTGGGTTGCAGAATGAATATATCGTCCGGGGCGAGCCCGATCTCCTTGCGCACGTCCGCCGCATACGCATCCGGTTCGGGAGGAGGTTGCTCAAAGTCAAAGACATTCGGCACGAGCATACTTGCGACGCCTTTGCGCAGAGACAACTGCTCGCTCGCCAGGCCGTTGATCACGGTATGCAGCAGATTCGGCGCACGAGGCGGGAACGCCATATCGAGATAGTCCTGCACACAACCGATGGAAAAACGTGGGCGCTCCCAGTAGAAATCATGGTGGTGCGCAATCGCGGGGGTACCGGTCTCCATTAGAAATTCGGCCAGCGCCACGCCGAGCGGGATGTTCATCGGAATTGTCAGCGCGTTCTCGGGCACCAGAATGTCGATCTCAAAGCGCCTGACAAATGCGTAGATCGTCGTCTTCAAATACTCGATCAACTCCCGGATCCGCTCGGAGACGAACGGATCGCGCCGGGCATGCCGCCAGATTCGCCGGTTCATCCACACGACTTCAGGGTGCCCGAAATGGGCCTCCGGAACACACATGCTCACATCGGGATGTCGATCGCTCAATCCGCTGTACCAATAACTCACATGCCGATCGTCCCATAACACCCGGGCCCACTTCGCACTCTCCAGCGAAACCCCGTCAGTTCCCGCGAAACGGGTCGATACAAATCCGTAATTCTTCGGCATGACGTTTCAGCTGCAGGAACTTACAGAACACCCTCGCCAATTGTCCAGCCCTTACCCCGATCCGTTGGTTCCACGGCCGCAATGATCCCCGGCCAAGGCAGCTCACCCGTCGCTTTCATGCTCGCTTTCGCTTTCACTTCCCACCTTCCCGGTTTCGACCGGTTCCGGGTAGATGCGGATCCCGATCCCGCGATCGGGATCCAGGTACTCTCGCACCAACCCCTCGATCTCGTCCGCGGTAATGCTCTCGATATCCTCGCGCATGTTCCGCGCCCATTCGAATCGTTCAGGATGCACGAGGCCGGGAATGAGCACGCTGCCCATCCAGTATTGATTATTCCGGACCCATTCCGCCAGCGAGGTCAGCATTGGCTCGCGGGCCCGGACAAACTCGTCTTCATCAACACCCTCCTCCTGGAGAGCTCGAGCGATATCCCTGAGGTTTTCGACGATCAGGTCCACGTGACCCGGGTCGCAAAGACTCAGCGCCTGAAGGTAACCAAAATCCTCATACACATCGCTTGCCTCGTGGAAGGCATATGGACTGTATGCCTCGCCCAACTCCTGGCGGAGGCGGATCCTCATCCGGTCCCGCACGATGCTTGCGAGAAGCCCGAGACGGCGCGTGCGATGGATATCCGACATGTCGTCAGTCGGCCAGATCACAGTCGAAAGGGCTCTGGGAATCTCCGTCTCGAAGGAGAACCGATGATCCGTCTCCGCGGGAGGGAAGTCGATCCGGCGGCGCTCCCGGAACGCCTCATGCCGGGCCGAGCGCTCCGGCAGAGCGCCCACGGTGCGTGCGAGCGACGCGATCGCGGCATCCACATCAACGTCGCCGACGATCGCAACGCCGAGTGCCGCCGCGTCCAACGGTTCGGCCATCCATGAAGCGACATCCTCAATCTCCAGCGCGAGCACCGACTCAAGCGCTGGGAATCCGAAACGCTCGTCTCCGCCCCCGACAAGCCGGGCGACGCGGTCCCGCAACACGCCTTCCGGCGTCGTGCGCAATTGCACGTAGAAATTCCGTACGTTGCGCCGTGCCCGTTCCAGTGCGGCCGGCCGGTAGCTGGGAGCGGTAAGGTAGGCGGTAAGGAGGTTCAGTTGTGCATCGAGATCCCGAGGCGAAGTACGTCCCGATAGTATGAATGCATCCCGTTCGACGGACAATCCCATGTCGACACTCAGCCCTGCGAACAACCGTTCGATCTCGTCCTTTGAATGCGCCTCCAATCCCCCGTTGATAAAAACGTCGGGCGCGATGATCGCGAGTCCGGCCCGCCCCTCCGGAAGCTCCAGCTCGCCTCCCCCGAATCGGAATCCGACCCGGATTGTGTTATCTTCGAACGGTGTTGCCTTAAGAAGCACCTCGACGTTGTTTTCAAAGCGAACGCGTGTGATCTCCAGATCCTCGAACTCCTCCCGTCCGACGATTCGGCCGGGCTCGCCCCATTCGCGGTACGCAAATTCGGTCTCGGCTTCCTCCTCCGGAGCCTCCACGGGGCGCAGCACGCTCTCCGCAAATCGCCGGTACAACTCCTCGCGGGTCGGCTCATCCGGCGGGTAATCTCCGCTGAGAAAGATCAGCCGTTCCGCCTCGCCCCACAGGGCGGCGAACGCTGCATGGGCCGCGTCGGGATCCGCAGCCTCCAGCACAGATTCGAGCAGCTCAAGATCGTCTTCCGGACTCGTAAACACTCTCCCGCGCCGAACGCTGCGCGCCAGGGAGTCGGCGAGGCCGCGGGATCGGCGTGTTGCACGCTGCAGGACGGCCTCCTCGTAACGGTTGCGCATGTTGGCGACGGCGATACGCCACTCGGACCCGGTGAACCCGTGACGCAACGCGACGCGAAGCTCGCGCTCCAGCCGTTCGAGCGTCACCCCCCATTTCTCCGGCTCCGTCTCGGCTTCAACGTAGCTGTTGCGCATGAAATCGTACCACTCCGAGCTCTCGGCCACAGCGTTGGTGAAGGGAGCACCGGGTTCCCGGGCGGCGAGCTCCAGGCGCCGACTCAGCATCGCATGGGCGAGATCGAGAACCATCCGCCGCCCGCGCTCTTCAGCGGTGTCGGGGACCGGCTCCACCGGATGTGCGGTCTGAATCGACACCCGTGCAACCGGTGCCTCCGCCTCGCGATGGATCCGCGCATCGACCCCCCGCTGCGGCAGTGTGCCGATCTTCGGATCCTCGACCGGATTCGGGTTTGGGGCGACCGACTCGAAATGCCGGGCGATCCGCTCGGCCAGCGAGTCGGGATCCACATCACCGACGGCGACCACGGCGATGCGGTCCGCCGTGTACCACTGTTCATGGAAATCCACAAACCGTTCACGCGGCACATTCCGGATCGCCTCATCCGTTCCGATCGGCAGGCGTTCCGACAGGAGTGAGTCGGGCGTCAGAAACTCGAGTTCGGCGACGAGGGTCCGGTAACGCGCGGAATCCCGATCCCGTTTCTCCGAAAGAATCACCCCGCGTTCGGGCTCGATCTCCTCCTCGAGCAGGAGCATACGGTCGACGTAATCGCGCATCAGCAGCAGGCCGTCCTCAAGCATTTCCTCGCGCACGTCGGACATCTCAAGCTTGTACACGGTCTCATCAAAACTCGTGTGCGCGTTCGTGTGCGCGCCAAACGCCATTCCGAGCCGCTGAAAATACTCCACCATCTCGTCGGCCGCAAAGTGTTCGGTCCCTTTGAACGCCATGTGCTCGAGGAAGTGGGCCAGTCCGCGCTGGTCCTCCTCCTCCATGAATGACCCCGCCGCCACGACCAGTCGCAGACTGAGGCGCTCAGGCGGTTCGTTGTTCGGCAGAATTGCATAGCGTACGCCGTTCTCCAGTTCGCCAAAGAGGATCTCCGGGTCCGGTGTCAGATCGCTCTCGACATGCCCCCACCGCAGCGGCTCGACGGCGCAAACCGACATCGCCAGACCGGCAATGAGAATCATCGTGGAAATCAGACGTGCAATACTCGATATTGTGAACGGCATTTCCGGAGCGTGACCAAGATTCCGGACAAAATCAATCCCCGAGCCTCGACACCGGATCCCTCTTTCGATTCAGTTGACGGTTTTCATATTTCCGCCATGCGAACGAACATCGAAATCTCCCTTCCTGACGAACCGTTTGCCGGATGCATTTTCGATTGCGACGGCACCCTTATCCACTCCATGCCGGTCCACATGAAGGCGTGGAACCGGAGTGTCCGCACATTCGGAGCTCAGTTTCAACTCGACCCGGAAAGTTTCATGGAGGTCGCCGGGGTCGGGGGGATCGACACCGTCCGCCACTTCAACCGGCGCTTCCGGGAAAAGATCCCGCCGGCGCAAGCCTTTGACCTGAAGGAGGAGATCTACCTCTCCCTGCTGGACGAGGTGGAGCCGATCGATGAGGTCGTCGCGATCGCCCGCGCGATGGCCCGCCGTTATCCGGTGAGCGTGGCGAGCGGCGGCCCCCGCCATGTGGTCGAGGCCGCCTTGGAGAAGACCGGCCTGCGCAGCCTGTTCCCCGTCATCGTCACCCAGGATGACATCACCCGCAGCAAACCGGACCCCGAGATCTTCCTCCTGGCGGCCGAACGCATGGGAGTCTCCCCGGCTGAATGCGTCGTTTTCGAGGACTCCCCTCTCGGAATCGACGGCGCCCGCGCCGCCGGCATGCGCACCGTGCTCATCCCCAACCTCATGGCGATCGCCCGGTAGCCCGCGAGGGGCGGCGTCGCAAGGCGTCCATCAGAAAAACAACGCCTCCGCAAGGGCTTCGTGGGCGGCCAGGGAGCGGATGGGGAGCGGCAGCTCGACGGTCTGGCCGGTGAGATTTGCCGATAGGATGCTGACGCGCGATTCGGCGTTGTGGCGCCATCGGAAAAATCGGTTCCCATCGGTGTAGCGCCAGGCAATCTCGATGCTGGATCCCTCGCTTTCGGGGAGACGCTCGATCTCGAATTCGGGAAAGGGATGGTCGGCGCCGACCGCGGCACGGCATGCCTCAACCCCGCCCCACATCCAGCACATCAGGTTCTGGGCCTCGTTCCACCGGGCGGCCGAGGCCCGGACGCGGCACGAACGCAGGTCGGAAACGATCGCCCCGGGATCGAATCCACTGAGAAAATTCCCGAGCGATTGACGCAACGGCAGGATGCGCGCCCAGGCGAGGTCGCGCAGGATCCCCGGTCGCGGCCACGGAAGTTCCTCGAGAAAACTGCCATCCACGGCAGAATCGTACACCACACGACTGCACGAGCGAAGGAACGGGAGGTAGCGCCCCCGTACGATCTCGGTCGGGACGCGATGGACGCGATAGTAGACGGGGAGGTCACCTTCGAGCCAGATTGAGACCTGGTCCTCGAGGAAGCCCGCATCGCGGGTTCCGTATCCGAGGATCAGCGCCTCGCAGCAACACATCTCGCGATGCGATGGACCGATGTAGCACTGGGAAAAGAGCTTGCCCTTCATCGCCTCCTCATCGTCGCGCTCCTCGGGTTCGGGACAGAGCACGATGATGCGGCAGGGATAGTGCTGCCCGAACTCGACAGCGGTATCGAATTGCGCCCGCGCCTCATCTGCCGAGGTCTTCACGCCGAAGTGCAGGATCAGGTTCATCTGCAACGCGCGAAACGCGCTCGGAGCCCCGGTTTCCGCACCGGGAGACACATCCCACATTCGCGCGAGGGCCTCTGGCACCGCTGCGACGGGCATGGAGGCCCCGGGCAGGGCATCGATGAGATTGGACGATTCGGCGCTCATAATCTCGCATTCCGAAGGATTGCCGCGGCGGCTCACGGGCCGGGCCGGCGCCATTGATGGCCGTGCTCCCACAGCATACGGTCCGCCGCCAAAGGCCCCCATGAACCGGCCGCATAGGTTTCGAGTCCGCGTTCTCCGAGTTGGTTCCAGGCGTCGAGAACCGGGGACATCAGCCCCCAGGACGCCTCGGTTTCATCACCCCGGATAAAGAGCGTGGAATCCCCGATCATCGCATCGAGAATCAGCCGCTCATAGGCCTCGGGCGTGTTCGATCCGAATGTCGTCGCGTAGTGAAAGTGCATCTTGACCGGTTGCGTGCGCGTCTCGAGTCCGGGAATCTTGGCGTTGTTGAGAACGGTGATCCCCTCATCCGGCTGCACTTGGACGACCAGGGTGTTCGGGGCGACGTCGAACCGGCCGGATTCGGTGAAAAGCACGCCGGGCGGCCGCTTGAACTGAATCACGATCTCGCTGAGGCGCCGGGGCATCCGCTTGCCGCTGCGCACGTAAAATGGAACGCCCTGCCAGCGCCAGTTGTTGATCAGCAGTCGCATGGCGGCGTAAGTCTCCGTTGTGGAATTGACGGGGGTGTCCTCCTCCTTGCGGTAGGAGGGGACCCGTTTGCCCGAAATCAACCCCTCGGCGTATTGCCCGCGCACCACGTCGCCGCCCTCCGGAGCCAGGCTCAGGGGTTGAATTGCACGCAGCACCTTAACCTTTTCATCGCGGATCGATTCCGGATCGAGCGAGACCGGGGGCTCCATCGCGGTGAGCGCAAGCAGCTGCATCGTATGGTTCTGTACCATGTCGCGCAATGCCCCGCTCTTGTCGTAATAGCCGCCACGACCGGCCACCCCGAGGTCCTCCGCCACCGTAATCTGGATGCACTCAACGTATTGCCGGTTCCAAATCGGTTCGAAGATGGCGTTTGCAAAGCGCTGTACGAGCAGGTTCTGCACCGTTTCTTTCCCAAGGTAATGATCGATCCGGTACACCTGATTCTCCTCGAAATGGCGTCCAATGACCTGATTCAGCTCGCGGGCGCTCTCGAGGTCGCTTCCGAACGGCTTCTCGATGATCACGCGCGATGCCATTGCGCCGGTTCGGCGCGAAAGCCCGCACCGTCCCAGATTCTCAAGAATGGAGGCGAAGACCGTCGGCGGGGTTGAGATATAGAACAGCAGCTGCATGGCGCGTCCGGCCTCCTGCTCGATGGACTCGATTCTACGCGACAATGCCGCAAAATCCTCTTCACCGTCGTAGCTGCCCGCCTGGTAGTGCAGGCGGGCTGCGACCCGATCCCAGATCTCCCCGGGCACGGAACGCCGCGAGAACGCCTCAACCGACTCGCTCATGCTCGCGCGGAACGCATCGTCGGACATCCGGGAACGGGCGTACCCGATCACGTGGAAGTCGGTCGGCAGGAGATTGTCGGTTCCGAGGTTGCAGATCGCCGGCAGGAGCTTACGTCGCATCAGATCGCCGCTGGCACCGAAAATCACGACGATGGCGGGGCGGGCGCCCCGATGCTTGCTCAATCCCTTCAGGAACGGATGACGCTGATCGGTTTCCATACTGGCTATCTCTCTGACAAACAACCGCGCAAAATGCCACAGCGAAATTACCGTAGCCGGTCCGGCTCGAATCCATGATATCCGCTTGCCTCGAACCGGGTCGCGATCATAGTGTTACCACAAGTTATGCCCAAGGACGTTGTAGAAGCCAATATTAAAGGTGTTATGCCGACGCCGAACGGATCGGCCGTTTTTCTGGGAACGGAGGAAAAAACCTTTGTGATCACCGTGGACCAGTACATCGGTAATGCACTTTCGATGGCGATCAACAAGGCCCACAAGGAGCGCCCGCTCACCCACGACTTGATGAACAAGGCATTCGAAGGATTGGGCGTGACACTCGACCGCGTGTTGATCAACAACGTCAGCGATTCGATCTTCTATGCCCGGATTTTCCTGAGGCAGGAAAACGAATTGGGCCAGAAATTCATCGAGCTGGATGCCCGCCCGAGCGATTCGATGGTCCTCGCAATCACTTCGGGGGCCACGATCTACGTTGCGCGCACGGTGCTCGACGAGGTGGAGGACATGACCGAACTGCTCCAGCGCATCATCAAGGAACAGGGCGGGCAGGAATCGGACGAAGAGTCGGATTGAGGTGTGTTTTGCGGCTCCCCGCTCCAATGAGAACCGGCCTGCCGTTAAGCGCGCTCGCACCGATGCAGGACGTGACCACGCTTCCCTTCATGCGGACGATATCCTCGTGCGGTGCCCCCGACTACTTTTTCACCGAGTATTTCCGGGTCCACGCCCACTCGCGTCTGGAGTCGCACATTCTCGAATCGATCACGGAAAATGAGACCGGCCGGCCGATCTTCGCCCAACTGATCGGGGAAGACCTCGATCAGATGGAGCGCACCGCCCTTGCTCTGCAACAATACCCGGTGGCAGGGATCGATCTGAACATGGGATGCCCGGCGCCGAAGGTGTACAAGAAGAACGTCGGAGGCGGGCTGCTGCGCGATCCCGACAAGATCGACGCCCTGCTCGGCCGCCTCCGTTCCGTCTGCCGCGGGTTGTTCACCGTCAAAATGCGGATCGGGTTCGAATCCCCGGAACACTTCGAGGCGATCCTCGACTGCATCAACCGCCACGCCGTCGACCTGCTCTCGGTGCATGGGCGCACCGTCAAGGAGATGTACCGGGGAGCCGTGCACTACGACTTTATCCGTTCCGCCGTTCAGCGGTCGCGCTGTCCGGTGCTCGCCAACGGGAATGTCACCTCCGCAGCAAGCGCCGCAGCCGTGATCGAATACACGGGCGCCGCGGGAGTCATGATCGGCCGCTCCGCGATTCGAAATCCATGGATCTTTCGACAGCTCCGCGAGACCTTCGAAGGGGATCCGGTCTACCAACCCCGACTCGCCGACGTGCGCAGCTACGTCGACCGGCTCTGGGAGAACACGCGATTCGTGCCATCGTCCGAGCGAGAGGATGTATCGATGGAGGCTCGCCACGTCGCCCGAATGAAGAAGTTCCTGAACTTCGTCGCTCAGGGAGTCGATGCGGAAGGGGCGTTCCTCCACCGGATGCGCCGCGCCCGAACCCGGGCCGAACTCTTCCGCACCTGCGACGCATTCCTCGTGGCGGGGAACCGGGGCGGTCTACCGTTCGCAGACGAACCATTTGCAGGCCTCGTCGCCCGCCCGACACGCGAAGGGGATGCGAAAAGCCTCTCTGAATGTGCGGCCGCCACCTGGTGACGCAAGCCGGTCCGGTTCAGAGCGTAGACCCCATCGTAACCCGCCTGACGGCTGAATCGGGAACCGGATTCAGGAGTCGGACCAGAAATGGCGATCGAATTCCCGTACCTGTGCAAGCGGCTCAGAACGGGTACCCGAGCGAGAGCTGGAGCCGGTACTCTGGATCGGCCTCGCGCGGGTTGAGGTTGTACCCGAGCTCGATGCGCAGGGGCCCTACAACGGTACGATACCGAACCCCGAGGCCCACCGTTGCCAGGTGCGTGTCGCCCGGGTAGTTCGTGTAATCGCGAGCGTAGTACAAGTTGTCGGCGAAGATCACCGCGCTCAACGATGGACTGAGCGCCTGCTCCAACTCCAGCTGGAGCAATGAACTCGCCTCCGCCCCGATGAACCGACCCTCGGAATCCCGAGGCGAGGCCCCGCCCTGTCGGAAACCGCGAATTGAGTGTGCCCCGCCGGGGAAGAAGCGCTTGTTGATCGGGAGGTTCTCCGCCGTATCTCCGTAGGTGGTGACGATCCCGTGCGAAAGACGGCTGTGGAAGATCAAACCTTCGCGCCATTCCCAATGGCGACTGCCGAGGAGCGTGAGCCGCTGATACGTCACGGCCGCCCCGAGAAACGGAGACCCGAGCTCGAGTTCGCCCCGCAGCTGTCCCCCGCGGGCGGGATGAAGCGGGTTATCCCGGGTATCACGATTGTAGCTGAACTGGAGCGCTCCGACACGCGTCGCCCGCCGGCCGATAAAATCCTCGGGATCCTGCTCGAGACCGATGATCCGCAACTGCTCGGCCCGGTAGGCGATGCTGGCCCGGGTCCGGGGCGAGAACTCCTTTAGAAAACGAACCTCCCCCCCCCACTCCACGCGGTCGAAAGAGAGTTCCCGGCGACGCAATCCATTGGCTTCACCGTACACGTCAATGTCTTCCGCGAATATCTCCGGCATATAATAGCGATAGTCGATCGAGCTGCTCTTGAAGGACTGAATCGCCCGCAATCGATCCCGGTGCGCCCTTCCCCACAGATTGCGGCGCTCGATCTCCGGCCCGCCGCGCAGCTTCTCATAGCTGCCGTACCCGAGCAACAGACTGGCGATCAGGCGCTGATCCTCCTCGAACTCGAACCGCAGTGTGCGGGCAGGCGGTTCCTCGCCGCCCTCCTCATCGGCTGAATCTGTTACGTCGGTTTCGATGCTGCGATAGACGCCGAGTCTCGCAATCCGATAGCGTGCCTCCTCGACCTCCAAGACGTCCAGCCAGTCTCCCGCCTCGAGATGGATGCGCCGGTGCAGGACCGAATCGAGGGTTTTTCCCTGGGCTACAAATTCGACGCCCGCAACGCGCACGCGCGGCCCCGGATCCACGGTAACGCGCACCGTCACGGCAACCGTATCCCGCTCCTCGATTTCCTCCATTTCGAGCGAAACCTGTGCTTCCGCATCGGGGTAGCCCGCCCGATAGAAACGGTTGAGCGTTTCGCGCAACTGCTGACGCTGCCAGAGTTGGGACCACGGCTCCCGTACAACCGAGCGCGATTCGAGCGTCACTCCCTCAACCTCGAGGTCTGGACGAATCCATCGCTCCTGCCAGTCGACAACCTGGTAGCGCGGACCCTCGTCAACGCCGATCACGACCGCGACCTCGCCGGTTTCCTCATCGATCTCCCGGTCCTGCAATACGACTTCGGCATCCCGGTACCCCTTCAAGCGCAATTCCTCCCGGAGATTGTTCTGCCCGCTGCGCAAGACGGCCGGGGAAAACACGCGGTACCGCTTCAGATCGATCAAGTAGCCCCCGGAAATGAAATACCGTTCGGCCTGGCGCGGCGAAATCGCTTCGAGTCCCGAGAATTCGATCTGTTCAAAATAGAAACGGGTGCCGCGGTCGACCCGGACCCGGGCGCTGCGTGTGAGAAAGTCCGGCGGCAGGTCCAGCCAGGCGCGTCCATCCCACTCGCGATCCAGCGTCTCGCCCTCTGTGCTGACGAGGCTCAGGGAATAGTGCGGCCGAAAGTACCCGTTGCGCTCGACCTGGGCGTGAAGCAGCAGGAGGACGTTCTCGAGAAAAGCGGGCGAGAAGTGATCGTCCGGCTCCTCGCCGGTGCTAAGTATATCGACGATTCTCGCCAACGAGCGGTTTCCGAAAATTCCATACCCCTGAACGCGGAACTCACGATCGCCGGGCGCCGCTTCAAGAGCGGGATGCGCGATCCCGCCCACACCGACCCACAGCGCCGCGAACAGCAACCCGAGGCGATGGATTCCGGGCCCGCGATGTCGCCGGATGCATGGGCTTGAAACAGTCATCGCGCGTAGAAGCGCCAACGGACGCCGGCATTGTACTCGTCGAATTCATTATTCTCACCAATCAGCGAAAAACTCTCGCTGATCCGGTACTCGATTCGGTAGGTCTCACGCCCCGTGGCCGACGATCCGCCGGTCGATTCAATCGTCAAATCCTGGGTCCAACCATCCCCGACGCCCGCGAACAGATCCCCGGCAATCCCTTTGCCGAGGAAAATCGCAAGCCGTTGGCCAACCGCACCCGCGCCCGGTCCTGATTCGTCCGAAGCCGGAAGCACGCCGGCGCTCAAGAGAAGCAGAATGGCATCCTGGGAGAGGGGCGGGTTGGATGAAAACCGAATAACCGGCTCGTAGGCGCTGCCGGACACCTCCATATTGATGTCGTACCCCATCGTGCGGGCGTGCCCGTATGCACGAATCTGCGGATCATAGGGATCGCGACGGGTCAATCGCACCGATCCCTGATCGATACGGACATTCGCAAATGGAAAGGCCACAACCCCGTCCGCAACGCTGCTCTCGCCGATGAGCATCGGCTCGGCGAACGTACCCAGAAGCTGGAAATCCGCGCTCAGGCGCCCGCTGAAAAACGGGGTCTGGACACGCATGAACCGATCCCCGCGCACCCGAAGGTCGAAAACCCAATCCGCCACAGCCGGCTCATCAATACTGAAAAACGGCGGCCGCATTGCCGCCGCCGCCACCCCGGGACGCGTAATGCCGTGAAACTCCCGCATCAGCAGGCTCTCCCGCAGACGCAGATCTCCCCGCAATACACCCGGGGATCCCCGGCTCTTCCTGAACGTGAGGTCTGCATCGCCCCGAACGATCAAGTCCTGCTGGCGAATGAACGGCAAATTCTCTCCGCTCAGCTCCAGCATCGCCTCGGGTTCCCTCCAATCCCCGAAATCCAACCATCCGGAGACGCTGACCGGGTGGCGCTCCAGGTACGCTGTGAAACCGGAGAGCTCCGCGCGGGTATCGTCAAACGAGACCCTCCCGTTTATCTCACGCAACGACGTCCCGGTGGCAAGCGGACGGGTGGCGACGCCACGCAACTCCACAAAACCATGGATTCGCGGACCGGGATCCAAATTCAACTCACCGCGGAAGAATCCGGTCCGGGCGACCAAATCGGGCAAGAACGCGGAGATCGCCTCCATACGGAATCGCTCCGTCGCGAGACGCGCGGAGGCCGCTTTCCAGTCGGGCGCTACGCGGTCCTCCCACAGGGCGCGCCAGTCTTGAGTCCCCATCGGGAGCGATCCCGATAGTTCGAACCATTCATCCTGAAACCGGAAGCGGAAGCGCTCCACGGAGATGGCATTCGGGTCCGCGGTGACGCCGACCTCCAGATCGTGAAATTGCAATGGTTCCCCCCGGCCCGGAGCACGAATCGACAGCGTGCGGAAAGAGGCCTCGAGCGCACCCTTGGGGCGATCAGGACTCCCCTGCAACCGCATCACGATGTCCGGATCCCCCAGATCGACGCCGGTGTATTTGTGAACCAGCCGAACCAGGACTGGACGGGATAGAACCCGCAGGCGCAGGTCGGCCTCGATCTCCGGGACAATTCGGACCGCGGGCCGACCGTCCGTCCATACCAACGCAAGGGGTAGCGTCCCTGCGCCGTCGAGAAACGATTCGTGACGACCGACCACCGACGCACGTTCGATCCGAGCACCGGATGCGTCTCCACCCATGGCGAGTTCGAGCTGAATCCGATCGTCCGGGGGAAGCGGATCACCCCGCAACACGGCGTCGAAATCAACGCCCCACGAAAGAGCCGCACCGGCGTCCGCCGGATGATGCAGCTCGGCCGTCAACCCTCGCAACGACGCCTCGGGGAGATCCGTTTCGAAGAGCGGCTGAAATCGGCGCACGTCCAGGTCGGCGACCTGACCGCTCACCTCACGCGGTCCGTCCGGACGCCAGTCGAGCTGCAACCGGCCCACCAATCCCGCATCCCCGGTCCACTCAAGTCCCTCGATCGCAAAAATCCAGGGCTCGCTGTTGTCTTGGCGCCAGGAAATCGTGCTCGGTTCAGAAAGAGACCACAGGTCCGTTCCTTCGCTGCTGATCCGCCCGCTCTCCAGCTCAATCCCCCAGCCGGCGCCGGGATCCCGCAAGGCGACGCCTGAGAACCGCCACACCGCCTCCGACTGCACAGCCTCCAACCCGAAGCGCGTCGAACCGATACCCTCGCCGCTCCACTCGACTCGAAGGTCCATCGGATGCAATGGAGGGAAATGGACGTTCTCCGTGTGTGCCATGCCTTCGTGACGGATTGCCTCCCGCGGACCTTCGGCCCGGACCTCAAAATGAATCGCCCCATCCGGGTGGCTTTCGGCCAGAACCGGAACGTCGTCCGAATGCAACACACCTGAAGCCGCAACATCACGGAGGATCCAACGATGCACCTCCACTGCACCCGAACCCGACACCGCGGAGCCGTTCGGGAGTCGCGCCGACAACCCATCGACCGTCAACATCGGATAGCTGAAGCGTCCGCGAGCCTCGAACGCCTCGACTGCATGGTCTCCAATCCGCACACCGTCCGCGTTTACGTTGAATTCGGTGGGAGGAATCTCCCCTTCGAGGAGATCGGGAGCCATCTGCAGGCTTCCCGTCAGTTGCCCCGACACCCCATCGACGTTCAGCGCTTCGAGGTCCACGCGCATGGACAGGGCGAATGCCTCTTCAAACCGCCGGTCGGTGATCGACCAGGCGATCGGATGGCTCAACTCGGCCTCGATCCAGGGAGCCAACGCATGCAGTTCACGAAGCTGTGCCCGCTGCTGATCTCCATCGGCCGTCAACTGGAGTTCCACCGGCAGGTACAGGTCCCCCTCCAACCACGAACCATACACCGTTCCTTCCGCCGACCAAGCACCGTGTTCCCAGGTCGCGTCCAACTTTCCACGGTCCACCGCCAACTGCGGCAGACCAAAGTCACCCCCGTCAAGCACGCCCAGCCTGACCCGCAACCAGCTCGATGCCGGGTACCACGGAGTCCGATCATTCTGTAAAACAACGCTTCCGGAGGCGAATGCCGTTGCTACTTCTCCTTCCCAGTCCACGACCAGATCGTCTCCGTCGATTGCGGGGACAACGGACAGATGCAAAGTCTCAGCAACGCGGTCGACTTGCGCCGTCAGGTCCCACGGCCCGGGCAGCGGCCCGGAGAGGGTTGCCCGTAACCCTTCGGAGGCCCAGCCTCCCTCGAGATTCAACCGTCCCTGCTTCCATTGAAGGATGGGGGCATCGAAAACAGCCGTGTCGGCCGCGACGCGGCCATCCCGCAACTCGATCCAGCCGGCCCATCGCCGGACCAGCGGCTCCAACTCCACAAGCGTTTGATAGAGCTCGCCGAGGGACCGCATCGGGCTCTGCTTCGGATCGGGTTCCACACCCAGTCCTGGTTCAAACCACCAGTCCGATACCATCAGATACGGCTCCTCCGGCGGCGACTCACGAAGCACAGTCCAGACCCAGCCGGCCGGCTGACGCACCCGGACGGTCCCGGTCCGAAACGAACCGGCCTCCCCATCGTATGCCAACCCGTGCAGTACGTAGCCACGATAGCCTTCGACCTCCCAGGATTCCACCGAGACCCCCTCGCGCTCCGCCAGCCAGATCGCGGTGCGCATCACGAGCCACGGATGAACGATTACGGCGACAATCAGCACCGCAAGGCCCGCCCCAAAGAGCTTCCAAATCAATCGTTTCGACGATCTCATCATCCAAAATCCGGCAGTCCTGAGGTGCCCGGACTACTGGATTTTGGATAATCGTCCGGCCTAAGGCTTGCGTGATGTCTCATATATGAACCCGGGGCACCTACCGACTTCCGCATGCGGGGCATGGTTCCCCGCTTCGAACACGGTTGTTCGCTACTCCGGCTCCTGCCGTCGCAGCGCCTCCTCCAATTCCGTCACCCGTTGAAAGAGCTCCGGCAGCTTGCGCCGCAATGCCTCCAGGCGATAGTTCTCGCGGATCGGCGTCGCAGGAGTCCCGTTGACAAAGCTCCCTGCAGGGAGATTCTTCGAGACTCCCGACTTTGCGCCAATCACCGAACCCGCTCCGATGTGGATATGACCTGCGATTCCACACTGGCCCCCGACCGTCGTCGAATCGTCGATACGGGTACTCCCTGAAATCCCGGTCTGGGAAACGATAAGACAATGCTTCCCGATTGTCACGTTGTGCCCGATCTGGACCAGGTTGTCGATTTTCGTTCCACGGCCGATCCGGGTTTCCTCGAACCGCGCCCGATCGATACACGTATTGGCCCCGATCTCGACCTCGTCCTCGACGACGACACGTCCGATCTGGGGAATTTTCGTATGAACGCCATCGATCGTCTCGTAGCCGAATCCGTCGGACCCCAGGACCACTCCGGCGTGCACGAGAACGCGTTCCCCCAACACGGTGTCTGGATAGAGCGTGACACGGGGATGAATCCAGGAGCCAGCGCCGACCACGGCGCGCTCCCCGACGCTGACATAACTCAGCAAAACCGCTCCGGCATCAATGCGGGCGCCCTCCCCGACCACCACGTACGGCCCGATCGATGCGGATTCCGCCACCTGTGCGCCGGAAGCCACCGAGGCGGATGGATGCACACCGGGAGGTGCATCCGGTTGCCGGCCCGTCGCCGCGTGTTCGCACAATCGCGCGAGCACGTACGAAGGATTTTCTGTCCGCAGATAGACCTGTTCGGCTCGGGGCGTGCCCTCGAAATCCCGGGGCAACAGGATTGCTCCCGCGCGAGAACCCGCGACCGCGTTGCGGTACTTGGGATTGGAGAGAAAACTGATGTCTGCGGGACCGGCGCGCTCCAGGGACGCAATGCCGGTCAACCGTACCGCGAGCGTTCCTTCGGAGGTCACCGGAGGCAGGATGGCGAGTAATTCGTCGAGGCTGTAGTCAAACATCATGATGCGACAGATGCCGGATGCACGTGTGTTGCAACCGATGGCATAGAAACCGCGCCGCTCGCGAATTGCGAATCAAAACTATATTCGCCTGTTTCCGAATCCGGCGGGTACCGCGAGCAGGCGGTCCGATCCGAACCGCAGCGGCGTTCAAGGAGCCACAGTCAGGGCTGTCCGGAATACAGGACTCTCGACAAAACGGGACAGCGGCAGCCTCAGCCGCCGGCCGGAAGATCGTCCGGGGCGTCTCTGTTGAGTTCGGTCAGGACCCGGTCGGTGATATCCAGTGCCGGATCCGCAAAGAGAACCGGCGGCACCCCCGAATCGAGAATGTCCGAGGTGTCGAGCACGAGCGTGGCGTCGATCGAGTCGGCTTGCCGCTTCACAACCCGCTTGATGTCATCGATCATCTCCGTCCGGAACGCCAGGTTGCGCTGCTGCAGCGCGTTGGTCGTTTCCCGCTGCCACTGGTTCAGCTCCATCTGCTTTGCCTGAACCTCACCCTGTTTGCGCTGCGCCTGGTTACGGATTTCCTCTTTGCGCTCCTCGGAGAGCGCGGGATTCTCGAGCTGCTCCATCAAATTCTCCAACTCCTGAACGAGCGCCTGCCCTTCGCGCATGTGCGCGTCGGCCTGCTGCTGGGCGTTGTCGGCGGCGGCCTGGATACGCTCCATCCCTTCCTGTGCCTTGTAGTAGCCATCAAAGAGGCGTTCCATGCTCACGGTGACGATTTTGATGTCCGCCTGGGCGGTCATTGTAAGGCTGAATGCCGCGACGAGTGTAAAGATGAGTTGCTTCATATGATTTCGTACTGGTTGTGTGTTAGAGAGACCCAGGGAGCGCGCCGGTGTTCCATGGTCCGCGCCAGAAACATCAGACGGGGTTCGCTTTCGTTCGCCGGCAAATCCCTGATCCCAAAGTGCGCGAGCGTAAGCTGCAGTTCAGTCATTTCAAGCTAGAAGCGGGTTCCAAATGAAAAATTGAACTGGTTGCCGCGGCGGTTGCTGTAGAGCAGATTTCCACGATCGTCGAAGAAATCCGTCGATGTGATCGGAATTCCAAGGTCCAACCGCAGCGGGTTGCCGAGCACCAGCAGGCGTACGCCGAATCCCCAGTTGTCGTTGAACCCGGAAGGGTTGAAATTGAAATCCCCCTGGTTCACGAATCCCCAGTCGTAGAACACGGCAAGCCGAAGCGGTTCCGCAACCTGCACTGAATACTCGAAGCTTCCGAATCCATAGGAGTTCCCGCCAACCGCCTCGGTCAAGCCCCGGAACTCGGGATTCGAGGATTGCTGGCGCGGACCGACATCACGGTATTCGAACCCGCGCAAGCTGTTCGGCCCACCGAGGAAAAAGCGCTCGAAGAACGGGACGCGCTCGTCGCTGTACTCCCAGAAGGATCCCACCCGGGCCAGGACGCTCAGCACCTGATTGCCGGCATCAAACGTCGGGATGAACCAGGCATTTCGGCTCTCGAGCTTCATGTACTCGATATCCCCGCCGAGACCCGCGAACTCCGTGCTGAACGTGAAACGGCTTCCCCGCGTGGTGAAAATAAGGTGGTCGCGGGTATCCCGAACGAGCGTCATCCCGAGTTTTGAAATCAGCCAATTCCCCTCCAGCTCGCGGATGGAATCGGGCGCCCCCGGGGCCACGTCGAAGATTTCGACGTCCTCCAGCCGGTACGAGAACTGGCCGGTGACCAGCTCGAACAGGCGCTTGCGCAGGTACACCTCGAATCCCATGCGCAATTCGTTGTAGATAACGCTCGCAAAGTCGGTCTCACGTCGAAAAAGCTCAACGCCGAGCGCGAGCTGCTTCTCGAGAAACCATGGTTCCTCGAACGCGAGCACCACTTCGTTCGACCGCGATCCGATCGACAGCCGCAGTCGAAACTTCTGGCCGGCACCCTGGAAGAACGTGCGATAGTTGAAGAGATCGAAGTTGCCCTGGCTCAATTCGAAGAAGAAGACCGCGCGCTCCAGCGAGCTGAACCCGGCGCCGAACTGGAACTGGCCGGTCCGGCCCTCCTTGACAGATACCTTCAGGTTGCGCCGGTTCGGAATGTCCGTCGGCTCGTCGTGCAGGTTGACCTCCTCAAAGAACCGGGTCCCCTGCAACCGCGCCTCTGAGTTCTTCATCCACACCTTGTTGAAAACATCTCCCGGAGCGAGCGCGAGTTCGCGGATGATCACCGTGCTCTTGGTCTTGGTATTGCCCTCGACCCGGATCGACTCCACATGAAAACGCTCGCTCTCGTTGATGACGTAGTTGAGATCGATATCGCCGGTTTCGATATTCGGGAATCGTTCGGCGCGGATCCGCGTGTCGAGGTAGCCTCCTGCCCCGTAGAAATCCCGCAGCCGGTCGAGGTCCTCGTCGAGCTTCGACGGGCTGAAAACATCCCCCTGACGAAGCCGCGGCACACGGAAGAGGAGCAACGTGTGGTACAACTCGTTTCCTTCGAATGTGATCTCGCCGACGCGATACTGGCGCCCCTCGTCCACACGAATGGTGATCTCGATCCTGCGGTCATCGATATAGTCGAGGGTGACATTGGCCTCGGAGATATTCACGTCGAGATAGCCGTTTTCCTGGTAGAACTCGCGCAACGTCTGGATATCATCCTGCAGCGTGTCCTCGTCAAAACGACCCGTCCCGGTCAGCCAGGAAAACATCCACCGCCTCCGGGTCTCGATGGTGCTGCGCAGTTTGCGCTCTGAAAACGCTTCATTCCCAACAAAATTCACGCGCCGGATACGCAGGCGAGGACCCTCCTCGATCCGGTAGGTCACAACCGCGAGCCCGGTGTCCGGATTCCGATCAATATCGTACTGTACCGTAGCCCGTGAGAATCCTTTCTCCCGATAGTAGGTCAGCAATTCGTTACGATCGGCCTGGAGGCGGCGCTCATCGAGCACCTGCCCGGACCGGACCTCGGTCTGCCGGCGCAGGCGCCGGTCCGAGTAGCGATCGTTCCCCTCGAAATGCATCTCATGGATGCGGTATTTTGGCTGGACGACGAATGTGAGTTCGACGCTCCCGTCGGGCAGATCGGCCGTGCGCGCCTCGATAAAGTCGAATCGGCGGGTCTGGTAGAGCGACCGAATCGAACGGTCGATCAGGGTTTGGCTGTACCTCATTCCCTCGCGGATCTGAACATGCGCCAGAACGGCCTCACGGCTGACAGTCTCCAGCGTTAGGAACTCGATGTTAATCCGGCTGACACGCGGCGCATCCTCTTCGAGCGGAATACCCTGGGCAGGCAAATCGTGGCCGAACGCGCATAGCAGAATGAGGAAACAGAGGAATCCGCCAATGACGGATTCAGGAGGTCGGATGAGCATGATTTTCAAATCGAGTATAACGTCGTATAAATGTAAGCGAAAGAGTTCCTACCGGTCCGTTTCGGTTTTTTGCAACCATTAATTCGCGTGTGTCCGAGGCCTGATCGGGGAGTTCCTCGCCATCCTGCTCGCGGTCCCGTCTGCTGTAGAGCAGAAGAACGACATCGGCGTCCTGCTCAATCGACCCCGACTCGCGCAAATCGCTCAGCCGCGGCGTCCGCTTCTCGCGCTCGGAGTCGCGATTCAGCTGGCTGAGCACGATGACGGGGACATCGAGTTCCTTCGCCATGCCCTTGATTCCGCGTGAGATCTCGCCGATCTGCTGCTCGCGCGACACCCGATTGTCGGTTCCGCTGATCAACTGAAGGTAGTCGACCAGGATCAGGCCGAGCGGCGCCTTGGAGTGCAAGCGTCTGGCCTTGGCACGGAGCTCAAGAACGCTGAGATTGGTGGAATCGTCGATCAGGAGCATGTCGCTCTTGAGCTCCTGAGCCGCCTGGTAAAGACTGCGCTGGTCCTCCTTGCTGGCGAAACCGCTCCGGACGTTCTCGGAATTCACTCTGGCCCGGCAGCAGAGCAGCCGCATGGCGAGCGCCTCCGCCTGCATCTCGAGACTGTAGACCAGCGTTCGCACCGGTTCAGCGTCCACCGGCAGGATTGCGTGCTCGGCGAAATTCATGGCGAGCGAGGTCTTCCCCATCGACGGGCGCGCCGCCAGAACAACCATTTCTCCGGGCTGAAAACCGAACGTGTGCCGGTCAAGATCCTTGAAGCCGCTCGGTACACCGCGGGTATCCCGGTTGTTCTGCAGGTAGTTCTGAATCATCTCCTCCGCCCGCGTCACCGCGACGCGAGCGGTTTTTGCCGTGTCGGTCACCCGGTCCTGAGAGATCTTGAATATCTCCTGCTCGACGTCCTCGATAAAGTGATCGAGTTCATCCTGGTTGGTGTAACAGCGCTCCACCACCCGTGTCGAGGTCGTGATCAACCGGCGCAGCAGGTACTTCTGCTTGACGAGATCGAGCCAGTGCGAGGCGAACACGGTCGTCTCCACCTGAGACGTCAGGCTTGAAATCGTATCGTCGCCTCCGATGTAATCGAGCACGCTGCGCCCGCCTTCCGGATCGTGTTCGTGTCCGTCCACCGAATCGAGCGTTCGGCTCGCAAGACGGTCGCACAGCAGGACCTCGTCGACAACATCGCCGTTCTGGTACCCCTTGAGCAGCTCCTGATAAATAACCTGATGCGCCGGTTTGTAGAAAGCCGCTGCGGGGAGTTTCGCTTCGAGGCAAAGCGTTATGGTCTCGCGGCCCCCGTCCAGGATACACGCACCCAGGAGATTCTGCTCCGCCCGGATGTTGCAGGGCGGTTCGCGACCGGGATGGACGGGTAGCGAGCTGGAATCGGAATCACGCGAGGGGCTCCGCCGATTCTGGCCTGATGGCGCTCCGCGGGAGGGAGGCATATGGCAAATCCCTTCCGGAGGGATCAGGACTCCCGCGCTTCTCCCGTTCCCTCCTCCTCTTCGATCGGGTTCTCGGAGACGACTTCAAACTCGAAGTCGACGGAGATGTCGGGGTGCAGACGGACGCGGGTGGTGTGCTTGCCCAGAGATTTGACGGGATTGTAGAGCGCGAGCTGCTTGCGGTCGAGAACGATCCCCTCTTCCCGAATTCGGTCGATCAGGTTTTGCGCCGTCACCGCGCCGAACACCTTGCCGCCCGGCCCGGTTTTTACGGCGATGGCGAGGCGCATCGCGGCCAGTTTCTTCGCCTGTTCCTCGGCGTGTGCAATCTCTTTGCGCATTCGTTCCTCGCGCGCAACGCGCAGCGATTCGACCTGGCGGCGGGTCGCCCGTGTCACGGGCAGAGCGATCTTGCGCGGCAGCAGATAATTGCGGGCGTAGCCCGCCTTGACGCGCACCTCATCGCCCTCGTTGCCAAGGTTGTCAACAGGTTTGAGTAGAAGCAGATTAATCGTGGCCATACGTAGATGAGTAAAGATTCGTTGGAACGGGTTGAGACGGATTGATGCGGCGCATCAAAAAGGTACATCGTCTTCGATGTCGCCATCGGACCGACCGGGAGCTCCGCTGCTTTCCGCCTGGGCCTGCGGTTGGCGCGCAGGTGGCGACTGGCGCTCGTAGGTGTTGTCACCGCCGGCATCGGAGTCACCCCGCCCGCCGACGAACTGGAAGTTCTCAACGACCACGCCGAGCTTGCTGCGTTTTTCACCG
This sequence comes from Opitutales bacterium, assembly GCA_007133065.1. Lineage (GTDB taxonomy): Bacteria > Verrucomicrobiota > Verrucomicrobiia > Opitutales > Oceanipulchritudinaceae > SLNJ01. The sequence continues at coordinate 8,383 of SLNJ01000088.1, read as the reverse complement.
GAGTTGCGATCCTCCCACTGGTCGAGCTTCAGGCGGCCTTCGACGAGAATCGGGCGGCCCTTGCTCATATATTTGGAGATCGTCTCGGCTTGTTTGCCGAAGGCGTCGACATCGACAAAGGTGGTCTCTTCCCGGCGTTCGCCATCCTGGGTCTTGAAAACCCGATTGACCGCCAGACCCATTTTGCAGATCGCGAGCCCCGACGGGGTCACACGCGTCTCGGGATCGCGGGTCAGATTGCCCATGAGAATGACTTTGTTGAAATTGGCCATGGCTTCGTTCCGGTTGGGGGTTTGGGTTTACGCGCCGCGCAACTCAACGTGCACCCGCTTCACCGTGTTGTCGAGGCGAAGCCGTTCCTGCAGCCGCTGGGAAATGCCTCGCGGACCTTCAAAATCGAACTCGAGATAGGTATCGCCGGGGTGGTTGCGGTCTGTGACGCGGATAAATTCGATGCGCCCGTGGTTCTTCACATCGGAAACCGTGGCTCCGAGTTCCGAAAGGACGGTGGTAATATGCTCGACGAGGCTCTCCACGGGCTTGTCGTAATCCCGGGTGTCGAGGATGAAAATGGCGTTGTACGCATCAAGCGTGTTCTCGCGGGTCGTGGTCATGGTTGTCATTGCGTTGGTTGATTTGATTCATGGCTAGGACGGGACCCTTGTCAATCACCAGGTCCAATCCATCGAGAAATTCCGGAATTCGCTCCTGAAGCACCGCTTCCTCCCCGGCGGAGAACTTTCCAAGAACGAAGTCCTTGAGGGCCATCGCCGCCGGCTTGGGCGCGCCGATTCCGATTCGAAGACGCAGGAATGTGCCCTCGAGGTGGCGCAACAGGTCGGCAACCCCGTTGTGCCCGCCGTCACTCCCGCCTGCGCTGAGTTTGCAGCGGCCGGTGGGGATTTGATACTCATCGAAGACCACGACGATGGCGGATGCAGGCACGCGGAAGTACCGGGCCAACGCAGCGACCGATCGGCCGCTCTCGTTCATGTACGTGTGCGGTTTGAGCACGCGGATGGTGCATCCCCCAGAATCGACCGCGGCCACCTCCCCCAGAAAACGGCTGTCGTGTTTCCAGGCGGCGCCGTGGCGTCGAACCCAGGCATCCACGACTCGAAAACCGACATTGTGGCGGGTGTACCGGTAATCCTCTCCCGGATTCCCCAGTCCGGCGATCACGGTGACCGGCATCTGACAAAGAACAGGTTATGCTTCGAAAGCCCGAGAGGGCGGACGGGGTCAGGCGTTTTCCTCCACCTTCTCCCCCTCGCCTTCCTCCTCGCTGGATTCACCTTCCTCGCCTTCGCCCTCAGCGGCCGCCTCGACTTCCGGCTCTTCCTCTTCGGGCGCCTGACCGACGCATGCGACAACAACCTGATCGGGATCGTCCAAAAAGACAACCCCCTCCGGCGGGGTAAGGTTGCCGACGTGCAAGCTTTCGCCGACTTTCAGTTCGGAAACGTCGATCACGATCATCTCCGGCAGGTTGCGGGGACGGCAGCGCACTTCGAGCTCGTGCGACTGGATCTCGATCGTACCGCCTTCGTTCTTGACCCCGAAAGCCTCACCGGTGGTGCGTACTCCAACCGAGACCGTCATGTCCTTACCGCGTTCGATCTCCTGGAAATCGACGTGCATGAAATGATCGGTGCGGGGGTCCCGCTGGTAGTCCTTGATAATCGCCCACTGCGAATCAAATCCTTCAACCTGAAGGTCGATCAAGTGGGTTCGTCCGGCGGCCTGGTTCCAGAGTTTCCTGAAATCGGAAGCCGCCACCGAGAGGTGGCGAAGTCCGCTGGGGCCGTAAATTACGGCGGGAAGCCAGCCGGATTTGCGCATACGCCCGGTGGGACCACGCCCGAGTTCGTTTCGTTCGTGGACGGTAAGTGAAATCTGTTGCATCGGATATCCGTCGATAGTGTGAATCGCCCGTCAGTCGCGGGAAAAAACATGCCTTGATAGCGATTCGCGGCGCAAATGCAACCAAAAGTTGCGAATTCTATGCGGGCGAATCCTGAACAAACATCAGGTGAATGGCGCTGGGCGGCGGTTTTTCGCGGCCCTCGAAGTACCGGTCGACCGCATCTGTAATCTTCGCATTGAGATCCCTGAGGTCAAGACATCGCGAATCATCAATACGCGCGTTAAGGCACGAGGCCGTATACTCGCCGGTGGCGTGCTGTACGACCTCAAAGATCAACTCCAAATTGGACTTCGATAACATAAGTAATCCCTGACTAATCTTCAATACACCGAATCGCGGATGTGGCCAAACATCCACTTCCGGTCAGAGCAATCCGCTCCGCTTCCTCCCTCGCGCCTTGAGCGCGTTGGGTTGACATCTTACCGGACGAGGCGAAAAGGGCAAGCTCGAATTAGCCGTGTCCGGCAAAAAATCGGCATGCCATAAGGAAGATTACTGCAGACGAGCCCGACGGACGGACTCACGCAGGCCCGCCGAGCGCATCGAACAGTTTCCGCAGCTCGTCGCGCCGTTCGCGATTCCGGTCGAGCGTCTCACGGACTCCGGCAACCACCTCGCCCGGGGCGCGCCCGGTGAAGTTCTCGTTCGAGAGCTTCTTCTCCGCACCGGCGATCACCTCTTCCAACCGGGCCAGCTCCTTTCCCAGCCGCTGTTGTTCGGCTTCAATGTCGAGGGAGGAGGCCAGGTCGAGGTAGACTGTCCCAACGCTCACGACCGCGGCCGGACATTGGTCAGGAGCGGCCTCGACGAACTCGAGCCGGCTCGCGCCGATCAGCCGGAGCAAGTTGTCGCGCTGCGTTTCGATGAGACGGCGGGCCGCCGGTTCACACTGGCAGAAGAGCACCACATCGCGTTGTGCGGCCAGGTTGTACTGCGCCTTCAGGGCGCGCGCCTGAGTGACGAGTTCGACCAAACCGACCACCCGGTGCACTGCGGCGTCGTCGGGCTCCCGGTCCGGGAACAGGTCGCAGGAACGGTCCATGGAGGTCTCCTGTAGAAACCGCCCTTCTCCGCCGTAGCCCAGGACGCTCCAGAGCTCCTCTGTGATGAACGGGCAAATGGGGTGCAGAAGCAGTAACACCTCCCGCAGCACAAGGTCCTGAATCGCGAGACAGGTTTCGCGCTGTCCCTCGCGCTGCAGCTTGGACTTGGAGACCTCCACATACCAATCACAGAAGTCGTTCCAGAAGAACCCGTAGATTCTCTGGGTCAGCTGGGTGAACTCGAAGCCGGCGTACGCCTTTTCGACCGCCGCGAGGGTCGTGCGGAGGCACTCCAGAATCCAGTGATCAAAGTCGTCGCACTGCGACCAGTCGATGCGTCGCCGGATCGACGTCAGGGAGCCAATCTCGCCGGCCGGACCGCTCATCTGCCGAAACCGGCAGGCGTTCCAGAGCTTGTTACAGAAATGGCGCCCCTGCGAGATACGCTCCTCGCTAAAGAGAATATCCTGACCCTTCGGTGCGATGCTCATGATACCGAACCGCAGTCCGTCGGCACCGAAACGTTCAATAAGATCGAGGGGATCGGGGGAGTTCCCGAGGCTCTTCGACATCTTACGCCCCTGTGCGTCGCGGATGATCCCCGTGAAGTAGACGTCGCGAAACGGAATCCGACGCCGAATCTCGGACGCTTTCAGGCGATCACAAGGTTCACCCATGAACTCGAGCCCCGCCATAATCATGCGCGCAACCCAGAAGAAGATAATGTCGGGTCCGGTCACCAGGGTGCTGGTGGGGTAGAAATATTGCAGGTCGCGCGCCTGCTCTGAGTCCGGATCGGGCCACCCGAGCGTTGCAAACGGCCACAGCCAGGAAGAGGCCCAGGTATCGAGGACGTCCTCCTCCCGCTCCCAGTTCTCCGGCTCCTCGGGTCCGTCGACCGAGACGTGGACCTGTGCTGGATCGGAGTAGTCGAGATGCTCGCGCTCAAGCCCCTTCCGGTACCACACCGGAATACGCTGCCCCCACCATAACTGGCGGCTGATGCACCAATCCTGGATGTTGTCGAGCCAGTGCAAGTACGTTTTCTCCCAGCGCGGCGGCCAGAAACGGATCATCTTCTCGCGCACCGCCGACTTTGCCTCCTCGACCTTCGGGTAGCGCATCCACCACTGCTCGGTAAGACGTGGTTCGATCGGCACGTCGGCGCGTTCCGAATACCCCACGCTGTGCTCGTACGGCTCTTCCCGGACCAGTTGATCCGACTCCCGAAGCCGGGTGACCGCCCGCTTGCGCGCGGCAGCGCGATCCATCCCCGCGAAATCCTCCCCAGCGCGTTCGTTCAGGGTCCCGTCCGGGTTGAAAATATCGATAACCGCCAACCCGTGGCGCTGACCGATCTCATAGTCCGCCCGGTCGTGCGCGGGCGTGACCTTCAGCATCCCGGTTCCGAATTCACGATCGACCGCCTCGTCGCAGATAAACGGAATCTTCTCCCGCGGAAACGGCCGCCACACGTGTTTCTCCTTGAGGTGCTGGTAGCGTTCATCCTCAGGATGAAACGCCACGGCCGTGTCGCCCATCAAAGTCTCCGGCCGGGTGGTCGCGATCTCGACATGAGTTCCCGGTTGCTCCACCACCTCGTACCGCATCGTGTAGAGCCGACCCCGTTGCGGTTTCATGACCACCTCCTCGTCACTCAGCGCAGTCCGGCTCACCGGACACCAGTGAACCATGCGCTTGCCCCGATAGATGTACCCGCGCCGGTACAGCTCCACAAACGCGTGCAGGACCGCACGCTCGTATTCCGGATCGAGGGTGAAAACCGTGCGCTCCCAGTCGCAGCTGGCACCGAGCTTGCGGAGCTGATCCAGGATGATTCCGCCGTGCTTCTCGCGCCAGGCGCGGACACGCTCGAGGAATGCCTCGCGCCCAAGATCGTGTCGCGTGATTCCCTCCTCCTCCCGCAGTACCCGCTCGACACGGGTTTGCGTCGCGATGCCCGCGTGATCGGTTCCCGGAAGCCACATCGCCTCCCGACCGTCCAGGCGTGCGCGCCGCACGAGAATGTCCTGAATCGTGTTGTTGAGCACATGCCCCATCGTCAGGGTCCCCGTCACGTTGGGCGGAGGGATCATGATGCAGTAGGGCTCGCGCTCCGGGTTGGGGCGGCCGTGAAAGAGCCCGGCCTCCTCCCAGGCACGGTACCATCGATTTTCGACCTGCGACGGATCGTATGCTTTGGGCGTTTTGGACATGGATGGAAACCGCGTCGCGCCCGCAGGGCTGCGGCCACAACGCAAAACTGCTCAAGTCATCCGGACGATCCGCCTGCGTCAAGTACCTTTCGCTCCCGGCCGTCCTCCATCTTCCGCGCCCTACCCGTTGCTGCTCCCGATGTTCTTCTCGAGCAGCGGCAACATGACGCCACGCCGGAAGAGGGTCACCTGCCCGGTGCTCTCGGAGACGCAGATAGCGAGGCAGTCGGTGGCAAGGGAGATCGCCGCGGCCGCGGCATGGCGGGCTCCGAGTCCGCCCGGAAGGCTGTGGTAGTACTCGGAGGGGGCGTGGACCAGACTTCCAGCCGAGTCGATCGTTCCGTCACCCTGGATTACAAACCCGCCGTCGATCGCGGAGAACTCCTTGATCGTCTCGTCCATAAAGGGATTGAGCACATTCCGCTCCTCGGCCTTGTAGCCGAAAAATGGATTCAGCACCAACGGCTTGATCATCCGGTTGACTTTTTCAGTATCCCCGATCACGAACAGGGCACCCATCGGACGACCCTCCCGGCCCTCCACTGAAATGTCCGTCGCGATCCCCAGCATCCGTTCGAGCACCTCCAGTTTGACCGAGGCGGGAAGGATGTTCGTGTCCCGCATGATGATGGAATCGAACTCGCGCTCGATGTCGTACACCACGATCGTATCGAGCTGGTTGCTGCCCGGGATACCTCCGAGGCAACAGAGCCGGTCGTTGTACCGGAACAGCCCGCTGGTTATTCCGATCAGGATAGCGCTTCGCGCCTGCGAGATCCGCGCCTTCGAAAATGAGCGGACCTCGATCGTCGTAGCGACGTTCTTGCGGTCCTGATAGCGCTTCGGCGTGCCGGCGCGGCTGACCAGAACGGTTCGAAAACGCGGCAGGATATCCCCGACCTCCACCCCTCCGGCAAAGGTGTCGCTGAAAAACAGAATCGCCGCGCATTTCGCGGAACGGGCGACCTTCTCGGCTTCCGACACGAACAGACGATTGTACCGAATCTGCCGCTTTTCCGGCTTCGCCGTGATCCCTCCGAATGCCCGCATCACCGCATCGCGAAACCGCTCCAGGTCGGGCGTAGCGGTGATCCGCTCCACGATCGCTTCCTCGGCGAAGAGGCGGGCCAGGGAAGCGAGAAAGTTGAGGTAATTCTTCCCCTCCTCCGAAGCGAGCAGGAGAACGACAAGGCGAACCTCGGCGTACTCCTCGGCGCCCTCGTGAACGATGCCGTTCGGACAGCGTCCCACCGCGAGCAGGAATTTGCGCTTCATCTTCAGGCGTGCATGCGGCAGGGCGACGCCGTTTCCCAGGTAACTGCTGATTGTGCTCTCGTGCTTCAGGAGGTCGGCGATCACCGCGTCGCGGTCGATCTCCTCCGTCATGCGGGCGGTTGCGACCCCCACCAGTTCCTGGAGGACACCGGCAAGATCGGTGCTCTCAAGATCGATGATCCGGGATCGTGAGATGGCGCGGTCGAGTCGCATGGCTTATAATAACGGGTTTCCCGCCGTCATCAACTTTGAAACGCAAATCCCGTAACCGGTGAACGCGCCTCGCGTCCGACACGGGGTTGCATTCGAACGGAGTGCTAACGTTCCCACTCCAGTGCACCCTTCTTGATTTCGTACACAAGGCCGACGATGAGGACCGCGATAAAAAAAAGCACCGGAAGCAGGATCGGAATCCCCGCGGCCAGGAACTCGCGGTAGACCAGCACCCACGGAATTAGGAATACCACCTCAACGTCAAAGAGGATGAAAAGCATCGCCACGAGGTAGAATTTGACCGCGAACCGCGGGTGCGCCTTCCCCTCCGCCGGCAACCCGCACTCGTACGGAGAGTCCTTGATCGGGTTGCCCCGGGTTTTCTGACCGAGCAGGTGGCTGATCGCGAGCACCCCCACGGCAAGGGAGATCGCGAGTAGAATCTGGATCAGGACCGGAACGAAAGCGCCGAGTGACATGATCCGAGAGCAGAGTGCATTCCGTGCGCTATTTCAAGCGGTTTGTGGAGAAAACCGAGATTTCATCGGCACCCGATAGATCAGAACCCCGGCAAACAAGTCGGACTCCGGCCGTACGTGAAAGCGGCTCCGACCCCGTGATGGGGTAGGAGCCGCAAATTGAACCGGCACCGGTATTCGAATCCGGCGACCCGGTCAACGGGCCGCCGATGATCAATACCGATAGTGATCGGACTTGTAGGGTCCGCCTTCGGGAACCCCGATGTAATCGGCCTGCTGCTTTGTGAGCGGAGTCAGCTTCGCACCGATCTTTTCGAGGTGCAGCCGGGCAACCTCTTCGTCGAGGTGCTTCGGAAGCACATACACGCCGGGCGTGTATTTTTCCACATTCTTCCAGAGATCGATCTGCGCGAGCACCTGGTTGGTGAACGAGTTCGACATTACAAAGGAGGGATGCCCGGTCGCACAGCCAAGGTTTACCAGTCGGCCCTCCGCCAGGAGGTAAATCTGGTGTCCATCCTCGAAGGTATAACGGTCAACCTGGGGCTTAATGCTCTGTTTTTCGACTCCGGGGAGCTGATCCAGCGGATCGACCTGGATCTCATTGTCGAAGTGGCCGATGTTGCAGACGATTGCCTGGTCCTTCATCCGCTTCATATGCTCGGTCGTGATCACGTCGCGGTTGCCCGTCGTCGTCACGTAGATGTTGCCCCAGCCGAGCGTGTCCTCGATCGTAAGCACGCGGTACCCCTCCATCGCCGCCTGCAGGGCGCAGATCGGGTCGATTTCAGTCACGACAACCTGGGCGCCCTGGCCGCGCAACGCCGCGGCGCAGCCCTTGCCAACATCGCCGTATCCGCAGATCACCGCAACCTTGCCCGAGATCATCACGTCGGTGGCACGCTTGATGCCGTCCACCAGGGACTCGCGGCAACCGTAAAGGTTGTCGAACTTGGACTTGGTCACGGAGTCGTTGACATTGATCGACGGCACCAGAAGCGTTCCCGCTTCCTGCATACGGTAGAGGCGGTGCACGCCGGTCGTGGTCTCTTCGGAGACGCCCTTCCACTCCTTGACAACCTTCTGCCAATGGAGCGGATCCTCCGCGTGAGTCTTCTTGAGGAGCTCCTTAACCACGCCTTCTTCACGGCTGTCGGCGGGCGTCTCGACCCACTTGTCTCCCTGCTCCAGCTCGTAGCCCTTGTGAATGAGCAGCGTGGCATCGCCCCC
>SLNJ01000070.1 GCA_007133065.1 Opitutales bacterium | reverse complement strand
TCTCGCGCGAGGTGGAGTGGCGCCCGATACCGCGCGAGCACCTGGAGATTGCGGAGCCTCGAGTCGATCCGGACGCCGGTGCGGAGTATCTTTTCCGTGAAGTTGTGATCGACGATGCGGGAGAGTGGTCCAGGAACGAGGAGGTGTATGCGCGGGTCAAGATATTCGACGAGCGGGGTGTCGATCAATATCTTGCGATCGAGATCGAATATCGCGGAGTGGCTCGGGGCCGGAGGGGGGATATGGTGGATTTTCTCGCCGCGCGGGTGATCGCGCCGGACGGGTCGATCGCGGAGCTCGAAGAGAGTGAGGTGATCGACCGGGTTGAGTCGAGGGATTCGTTTTTTCCGCAGCATGTGCGGTCATTCTCGCTGCCGGCGCTGGCACCGGGGAGCATCCTTGAATATCAATACAGGGTCGTCAGGAGAACCGTACTGCTCGGGCTGTACCAACCCCTTGCGCGTGCGATTCCGACCCAGCACCTGCGACTTCGTGTTCGACGAAACAGGGAACTCCAATACCACATGAGCTGGGGAAATCTGGGAGATGAGGTGCGTTTCGAGGAGGCCGGCGCAGGTTTCAGAGATCTCGAATTGCACGATATTCCCGGGTTCGATACGGCCCCGTACCTTCCTCCCAGGGAGGAATTCAACCCGTGGTTTGCGATCGTGTATACACACGACGTGCGCCTCAGCAACCCGGACGCATACTGGCTCGAACGGGCTCGGGGACTGGCGCGGCTCGGCAGCGATTGGATTACACCCCGAAACCGTACCGTGCGGAGAGCCGTTGAATCTGTCGTCGGCGATGAGACAGACCCTCTCGAAGCGCTCCCGCGGATTTATGCATTTGTGCAGAGTGAAATCGTCAACCTTGATTCTGCCGACAGTGGATATACCGCGGGTGAGATCGACGATCTTCGGGAGAATAACTCGCCTGCTCAGACACTGAGAAACGGGTATGGAACACGGTCCGACATCAACGGCGTATTCGGGTCGATGGCTGCAGCCGCTGGATTCGAGGTTCGATTCGCAGCCGTGAGCAATCGGGCGGACCGGTTCTTCATCCCGGAGAGGCGGATTTGGAGCGCCTTGGCTCGCAACGTTATTGCGGTCGGGCACGAAGATGAGTGGTTGTTTTTCGATCCCGGGGCCCCGTATCTGCCGTATGGCGAGATGGATTGGCAGTACAGCGGAACCGCGGCCCTGATCGCGGACCGGCGGGAGGTCCGGTTCGCCGTTACACCTCCCGAGACTGTGGGAGAGAGCCGGGTCGAGAGGCACGGCGAGTTCGACCTGCTCGCGGACGGGACCCTTGAGGGCGAGGTTCGGTTCCGCTACTTCGGGCAGGAGGCGAGGAAGTACCGGCGTGCCGGGGCGGACCGGACCCAGACGGATCTGGAGGAGAGAACGCTGGAGGCGCTGCAGGAGCGGTTCCCGCGCGCGGAGATCAGCGATGTCGTGGAGGAGGATCTCTTTGACTTGGAGAAACCTCCAGTGCTTCGTTATCGTGTGGCTATAACCGGATTCGCGGACCGCACCGGCCGCCGCCTGTTCTTCAAGCCATCGTTTTTCGCTCAGGGAACGGATCCCCTGTTCACGGAGGAGAACCGGATCCACAACATATATTTCCGCTACCCCCGTGCCGAGTCGGATCGTGTCATCATCTCCCTCCCCGAGGGATTTGCGTTGGAGGATGCCAGCACACCGCAGAGCGCCGGATCAAACCCGGCATTCGCGCATGCGATCCAGCTTGGCATGCTTGCGGACGGCCGTCTCGCGCTTCTGCGGTCGATGGAGATCAAGCTTCCGCTCATGCCGGCGAGCGCATACCAAGGGGTCAAGGAATATTTTGAACTCGTTGCCCGGCAGGACAACCACCTGCTTACCCTGCGGCAGTCGGAGGAATCCGAGAATGCCGGAACTGCAGTCGACTCACAAGGGCAGAACCCCGGCGAGTGACCCGATGCGCCGTACCATGAACCCGCACACCCATCGATTTGCGCGCACGATCCTCGGGATACTGTGCGCCTGTTGTGGCGCGGCGGTCGAGGCACAACGAACCCCGGCCTGGCTGGATGCTGCCATGGAGCGAAGCGACCCTGATCTGGAATCCGGAAATCACGCGACATTGATCCACGAAGATACCGAGATCGTGGTGCGTTCGAGCGGCCGGATCGACACGAGCATCAGCAAGGCTGTCCGGATCAACACCGCCGAAGGGCGGGCATTCGCCGCATTCAACGAAACCTACAACGAGGAGAGCGATCGCATTACCCGCCTGCGGATCTGGATTGTCCACTCCGATGGATCGGTCGATACTTTCTCCCAGCGGGATTGCAGCGATCGGTCCACGAGCTCCCAACGGCACTATGGGGAGGGGCGTCGCATCCGGTTTCCCGCGCGCGCTCACGTTCGACCCGGAGCTGTTTTTGCGTACGAGTTCAGTACGCGTCGCCGGACTTCCTTCGTCGATCACCAGCAATACTGGCAGGGTCTGCTTCCCGTGCTCTATCAGCGCCTCGCCGTCGTGGTTCCGCACGGCTGGGGGGCCTCGGTGAAACGGATCAATGGTGCGGTGGTCGACGGGATACTGGATGGGAATCGCTACGAATGGGAGGCGCGATCCGTTCCACCGGTCGTTGTGGAGGAATCGCATGCACCCGGATTCGGCAACCTGGCCGCGCGATTGGCGCTCATCGTGCATCCTCCCGCCGGGAGTGATACGCGGGGCGAATATCAAATCTTCGAGAACTGGAACGAGGTTGCTGAATATGCCGCGCGGGAGAACAATCCACAAATCCAACCGGATGATGCGATCCGTCGGAAGGCGGTTGAGCTGACCGCGGATGCTGAGTCGCATTGGGATCGCATCGCCGCCATCGCCCGGTTCGCTCAGTCGGTGAACTACGTGAGCATTCAGATGGGCGTCACGCACGGCGGCGGCTACGCCGCGTTCCAGGCGCCGGATGTGCTCCGGCGCAACTACGGGGATTGCAAAGACAAGACGGCGCTGATGCGTTCCCTGCTCGCCGCTGTCGGCATCGACTCCTATGCGGTCGCCGTTCGTGTCGGAACACTGCGGGAAATCGAGGCCGACTGGCCGAGTCTCCTTCAATTCGATCACATGGTCGTGGCCGTTCGCGCGGAGCCGGAGATCGAAGCGCCGACGCTGGTCGACGATCCGGTGCTCGGTCGGCTATTGATCTTCGATCCCACCGACCCGTTTACTCCGTTGGGCGACCTCATGATCGAACTGCAAGGGTCGCGCGGGCTGGTGGCGACGACGGATCCCGCGGCCGCGCCGCTGATCCGGTTGCCGGTCGTCCCCGCCGGGCACAACAGACTCACCCGGCGGATCAGCGCAACGCTTCAGGAGACCGGCCGCTTGGATGTGCGCATGACCGAGCGCTTTCTCGGACACGATGCCCGGTTTGAACGCGTTCGCCGGCACCGCTTTCGTGACACCGATTACCATGATCGCGTGCGGGCGCGTATCGTCTCCGACCTCGGAGCGGTGCGCATTGGCGAACTCCTGGTGACGGACGATTTCGACGGGGGTGCCTTTGAATGCCGGGCGCAATTCTCATCGCTTTCGCATGCCCGCGTGATCGGGAACCGGCTCCTGGTGTTCCGGCCGATCCTGCTGTCGCGCCACGGATGGACTCCGCCGCCGGAGGAACGGATCAATCCGATAGAATTCTATCCTTCCTCGTTCTCTGAGACCATCGCGATTGCATTGCCGGACGGATACGAAGTGGACGAGTTGCCGAACGGGATCCGGTTGAGCGAATCCTTCGGCGAGTATTCGGTCACATTCACGATTGCGGAGCGGGCGGTCCATGTGACGCGCTCGATTGAGATTGAGAGAAGCACGTTGCCGGCTTCGGATTACGACCTTGTCCGCAGGTTCTATTCTGCGGTCGCCGACACCGA
>SLNJ01000059.1 GCA_007133065.1 Opitutales bacterium | reverse complement strand
CGACGTTGCAGCTCACGGGCGTACTCTATGTCTGAGAACCCGGAAGCGCTGATCGCGGAATGATTGCAGACCCTGGAATCTGCCGCTTGAACGAAAATTCCACAAAGTTCCCGGAAGAGGCGATTTCGAGTACTAAGGGGTGGCGTCCGGGCATGTCGTGCCGGCTTCAGCCGGTCGTTGCGTGTGCGGGATTTCGGGTGCGCTCGATTCCTCCGAAGTCGAGGCTGCCTGCGAGAGGGCTTGTCTCAGGCCCGGATGGCGGCAGAATCGGCCTCCATGAAGCGGGCGTTTGATTTCGTGGCGGCCGGCGGATTACTGGTCTGCCTGGCGCCCCTCATGGCAGCGATCGCGTTGCTGGTACGATGGAAAATGGGAGCACCGGTCCTTTTTCGGCAGGTTCGGCCCGGCAGGGATGAGCGGCGCTTCACGATTCTGAAGTTTCGAACCATGAAGCCGGGTTTCGATGCCGGCGGGAGCGAGTTATCGGATGTGCAGCGTCTTACTGCTCTGGGGCGATGGTTGCGCGCCACAAGCCTGGATGAACTCCCGGAGCTTTGGAATGTGTTCAAAGGAGAGATGAGTCTCGTCGGGCCGCGGCCGCTGCTTCCCGAGTACCTCGATCGCTACACGCCCGAACAGCGACGACGTCACGCGGTTCGCCCGGGCATCACCGGATGGGCGCAGATCCACGGCCGGAACGTGACAACCTGGAAAGATCGCCTGGAGCGCGACCTCTGGTACGTCGATCATCAATCCCTCTGGCTCGATCTCAGAATACTCGCGATCACCGCTGTCCAGGTTCTCCAGTGCCGGGGAATTCAAAGCTCTGCGGAGACGACCATGGAGCCGTTTCAGGGAGTGGATCCGGAGGAGGCGTCTCGCTCTGAATAATATATTACTCACGGCGGGCGCGGCTCACAGGATCGGGCGCCCGTATCACACATCCGCATCCCCGGCCACAGCACTTGCCGATCCGGGAGCGACGCAGGGCGAGCCATCCCAGGCGGATAACGAGCAGCATCACAAGCCCGACCAGGGCGTATCCGAGTCCAGTTGCCATGGCGGAAGTAGAAATGCGGCACACCCCGAAGTCAATGCGATGGATTCTGCCGATTCAACGGTTTGGAGTCTTATTCTGCTCTGGGGTTGGGCAGCGCATCACCGATTCCTGAAGCCTCGTGGTCGCAGGTGGTTGATGACCCTGGCCAGCAGAAAAGCGAAGAGCAGGATTGCGGTCGCCGCGATGGGGGCGGCGTTTTCGACATAGCGGGCTTCGCCGGGGACGACGATCGCTTCGACCAGTCCGTAGAAGATGCCGCGGCCGAGCAATGCGAGGGCGAGAAGGACGAAGACGACAGCGGCGGACCAATTGACGAGGAATGGAACAACGCCGGTCTCTTGCGATCGTGTTTCGACGGCGGGGTTCGGGATGTGTCGTTGCGCCGGGAGCACGACGGCGGCGAGGAGCGTGAGGCCCGCGAGCAACCAGAGGGCGGATTGGTAGTGGCGGTGAATCGCGTGGCGGATAGCCGAGCGGAGGGATGGGGCTGTCGCAGTCCGGGTTGGGAGCTCAAGTCGGTCGAGACCGTACAGGAACGGGGCCCCGGCGGTCCCGCGTTCGAGGTCATCCCAGTGGGGCGCGCTGAGGGAGGAGAGGGCCAGCCGGTGAATCCTCTGTCCCTCGTGCCAGAAATCGAGAAAGACTTCCTGTGTGTCGCGGGTGGGAGTCCGGATGTCGAATCCGAGCGGGAGGTGGGGCTCGCGGCCGGCGCGGTCGCGGAAGAGTTCGTGCAGGTCGGGTCGTTCGATTGAGAAGGGAGCGGCTTTGAGGAGCTGCCCGGCTTCGTTTTCGAGGGAGACGTGATCGAGGGGAGCATCGGGGGCGAAGGCCCAGCCGGTGACATGCACCCGGAGCGATGCGGCACGCTCCCACGCCGGATTGCTCCATCGGTCGACCGACAGGAGTAGCCCTGGATCGCTGTCGCCCGGGTATCCCGACCAGTATGGGACGGATAGCTCGTGCAGCGCGCGGCGCGCCACCACGCGTTCATCCCTCCAGACCGCAAGGAAGAGCTCCGGCTCTTCGACCGGCGGAGCGCGCAGGTAGAAGCTGGTGGGGAAGAGTCCGTGCGTGCCGGCAACCGCCTCGGTATGCTCCCGCATTCCGGGATCGGTTTCCCGTATCGGTGCGGCGGCCACAACGGAGCCATCGGCGGTTTCGACGGTAACGAACGTCGCCGGCCCGGCGGTGGGAATGGCGTGGCCCGCGAGGTGCATGTAATCACGCTCCAAGTGCGCGCGGCGGCGGTTCGCAGCCCGGTCAAACGCGGCCTGGTAGCGCCGGGGAAGGCTCGCTTCCTTCTCGCGCCAATTGTAGCGAACCGGTTGATGGACGAGTCGCCGCACGGCCTCCCAGCAGCGTTCCGGGACGGAAGGGAGCCAGTGCCCGATGTTCGGGTCGAATGGGAAGGGGAGGCGTAGCGTGCGGCGGGGAAGATCGCCGGTACGGAGAGCTTCGTCGAGCTCCGCGGCCGCCTCGCGCATCCAGGCGTCGGCCGCTTTCGGACTGGTGTAGATTCCCGCGTGAGCGACGGCGTCGTAGAGGCGCCACCACATCCATGGCCCGAGTTCGTTCTCGCGGCCGGTGAGGGCTTCTCCGAACGCGATGTGGTGATTGTCGGTGTGGAGGAGTCCCTCCTCGATCTCCCGCAGCTTCGGGGAGGCTTCGATCGCCATCTTGAGAGACTTCCTGGTGACGGGGGCGTAGTGGGAGGCATCGGGCGTCTCGATTGCGTAGAGTGTATCGAGCAGTCCGGAAAACCCGGGAGCTTCCTGTTCGTTGGTCGCAAAGATTTCCCATTTCGCGTAGTTCGCGGCGCGGACGCCGAGGGTGAGTGCCTGAACGAGGAGGATGGGGATGAGAAGCCAGAGCGTATTGCGCGCGAGAGCCGGCCATGGTTGGGCGAGTCCCCAGCGCGCCCAGGTGAGCCGCAAAGCAAAACCGACGGCGAAGGTGGCGTACAACAGCGGACCTTCGCGGCGCGTCAGCAGCAGCCATGCGAGGCTGAAGCCGATGACCCAGAGTGCGGGGTCACGGATCGAGAGTCGTTCCCGTAGAATGACGCGGATCATCCCTCCGAAAAGGAACAGGTGGAGGCTGAGGTAGAGTGGTTCGCTGAGGTATGCGTTGAACAGGACGAGAGTCCATGGGTGAAGCACGAGGGCGGCGAATCCGAGAAACGAGGTCCATGCGGGGATGCGGGCCCGCATCAATCCGGCGCAGAACCAAGCAGCGCCGGCGAGGAAGAAGAGCTCGATCCCGACGCGGTAAGGGAGACCGGTCGCCATGACCGCGCTTCCAAAGAGCGGGAAGCCGGGCGGACGGATAAAGAGCCAGTTGGCCCGCGCATCGACGCCCCAGTAATATTGCGAAGCGGAGATTGCGTACCCGTGGTCGTCGTATGGATCGCCATGGATCTCCAGATCGCCGATGAGGAGCACTTTCAGGAGGGCGAGGAGAGCGCACGACCACCAGAATATCTTCGGGCTGTTCATTTTGTGAGTCCGGCGCGGCGGGAAGCGAGCGGTTGGGCGATCATTTCTTCATGCTGGAGTGTCCGGCTCGTAATTCGCGAAACCATGTGAATCCGAGGCATTTCCCCCAGAGGCGGAAGAAAAGGGAATAGTAATAGGAGCTGCGTTTCTGCAAGCGGCAACGATCGTCCCGGCGGGAGATGACGCCCCACGCGAGAAGCCGGGCGAGACGCCGTTCGAGGATGTCGCGGTCGGGGTAGGTGGCGGCGAGCGCTTCGGGAGTGATTCCGGGTTGGCGATCCAGTTGTTCCAGCAGGTAATAGCGACGACCGCTTTCCGAGACACAGAATACGGCAATATAGACGAGTCCCTGAGCCCCGAGGAATATGCCGTGGAAAATCGGGAGCAGGGCAGGGAAGCCCCAGGAGAAGCCGCCGATGCTTCCGGCGAGCCAGAGCGCGAGGCACGAAACGAGGGTGCATCGGGCGGCGGAGCCTTGGGCGGGCAAATCGGCTCGTACGGGGTGTGCGCGCAACCAAAAGCGCTGGAGCACGATGGCGGCCGGAACGCAGAGCGCGTTGAGAGCAAGGATCCATACGACGGGAATCATCCGCGTGCCTCCTTGAGTCCGATGCATCGGCGCAATCCTCCGAGTGCGCGCAGGAGGCGGTGTCCGCGGGGACCGGGGTAGAGGCGCCCGTTGCGTTCGACCGCAAACCGCTCGTCGACGAGGTTGCGGATCAGGTTGCGGCAGAGCTGATCATCGTCGAATGCGGCCGTGATTTCGGTGGCGGTGAGCCCGCGCTGCCCGGCGTGGCCGAGCTGGAGAACGATGAGCATGGTCGGGGATGCGGCCTGTGCGGCGGGGTACCAGGCGCTGTAGGCCAGGCCGAGGGCTCCGAGGACGCCGTAGCCCATCAGGAGTTCGGGGAGGGTGGGTTGAACCGGGATCGCGGCGAGGGCTCCCGCGAGCGCGGGAAGGACCAGCACCGAGAGGACAAGGGCCCGCAGGTCGTCAGCAGGGCGTCTCACGCGCCACCAGGCAAGGTGTAGCAGCCAGCCTGCCAGAAATGCACCGATGCCCCAGAGCAGTGCCGCGGAAGTCATGGGGTTGTTGTAGGGGGATGTGGGGTAATGGCAATACGGATCATCGGAATCCGGCTCCGGGCGAGGGCAGAGGGGAGGCGGAATCGCACGCGCTCAGACCGACAAAAGACGCAACGACCGAATGAAGCCGGCACTCTATGCCCAGACGCTTTCTCAACATGGCGTGTCACCCTGGGATTTGCTGTGTCCTGCGTGCTTGCCATGTTCGATGTTCGCGTCTGTATTCCGGGATTTGTGGAAGCCATGGCGGAGTCGGACACGGTTGCTGTGATTTACGTCGGGAGCGGCGACGCCGTCTCACTGGAGCGTTTGCGCGTGTCGATCGCGGACCAGGCAGACGGCGGGGTTCGGGTGTGCGGGTTGGCTGCGGATGAGTCGGTCGGGGTGATGGAAGCGCTGGGTGACCTGGATGTCCCTGTGTACAACACGATTCCGGAAGGCCTGGCGGTGATCGGGTTTGCAGTGCACGACGGTCGCGCGCTGTGGCGGCCGGGATTCCTGCGGGCCGCGGTGGACCGGTTGGCCGAGGCGGATAGCCGGGAGTGCGGCGGGGTCTACAGCCGAACGGTGGAGGTTTTTGAGAAGCGGGACGAGTTCGGTGCCGTGGTGGATGACGTGCGGCGCAGCACCCGCTTTTCGGATCCCCTCGATCTCTGGCAGATTTTGACCGCCGAGCGACTCTGGGTCTCTTCTGCGGTTTTTCGACCAGAATTCCTCGGCGCGGATGCGGACGGCAACGAGGCGATCGAGGAATGGTCGTTGCGTGCGATGGAGGATTGGTTTGGAGGGTGGCTCCTTCGACACGCCATGGCGTACCTGTCCGGCAAGTGGGTCTTTGTTGGACGGCCGTGGCAGGAGCGGGAGGATGCGCCGTTCGAATCCGCGCACCGTCACAACGAGCGGGTTCGCCGGTTCCTCGGGAACGAAGGTGATGTGGCGGGCTGGGCCGAAGCGTTTTTGCATCGCAAGCGCGCGGTGGAACAGAACGAGGAGCGGCTGCAGGTGCGGGTTGCTGAGCTGGAGGATCAGATCGACCGCGATTCGGGCGTTTCGGAGCGAGTGTGGAAGGCGACTTACGCCCGTCTGTCGGAGTTGGAGGCACCGACAGAACCGCCGGCGTACGACGAACTGCTCAAGGGGGTCGGGGTCCTGTCACTGGACATATTCGAGACCTGTCATCATCGCAAGGTCGGGCATCCGGAGGATCTCTTCGTTTTACTGCGCGAGGCGTACCTGTCCGAGGGCCGGGAGGAGATGGCGGATTTCGTGCGGATGCGGGTTGATTCGGCTCGGATCGCCCGGGAGCGCCATGAATCCGAGGCGCTGTGGGCCGGGCGCGAGCGGAAGGAGGATCTCGGGATTGTGGAGATCTATGCGGTGCTGTGCGAATTATGCGGCTCGCCGAAGGAGGAGGCCGAACCGCTGGCGCGGCGCGAGTTTGAGCTGGAGCGGACGGTGGCGTATGCCAACCGATGGACGCTCGGACTGTATCGGGAGGCGCGTCGCCGCGGGATCCGGGTGATCTTTTTATCGGATATGCACCTCCCGTCGGCGTGGCTGCGAGAGCTTTTGGATGACCTCGGATTTGGCGAGGGGGATGTCTATGTGTCGGCTGAGGTGGGGTACACGAAGAACAGCGGAGGGTTGTACGCCTGGGTGTTGAAGCAGTTGAACGTTCCAAAGGAGCAGATTCTGCACGTCGGAGACAACCCGCGGGCAGACGTGGAGCCGGCGCGTGCGAACGGCCTCCGGAGCTTCCATCTGCATGAAGGATACTTTTCGCGCAGCTACGTCGGGCAACTTCTTCGGGTAAGGGAGGAGCCCGATGCGGCTCGCGACCATCGATTTTCCCCGAACGATAACACGTACCGCGATTTTCCCTGGCCGAGCCGGATTGCTGCCGGGATCGCGCGCTGGCATCGGCGAACCGAGTCTTGGGATACGGCGCCTGCCGGGGGGCAGAGTCTGGCCGGAGTGTTTCGGGCCGGGTTGCAGCGAGCCGCCAGCAGGATGCCGGGATCACGGGGGGAGCGAAGGGACGAATCGCAGAGCCGGCGGCAATGGCACCGTGTGGGGTTTGAAGCGGTCGGACCGGCGGCGTTTTTTTACGCTGCGTGGATCTGGCGCCAGGCGCGGGTGTGCGGGGTGGAACGCGTCTATTTCCTCTCCCGGGACGGCTACTACCTTCGGGCGTTGTACCGGAAGATTGCAGCGGTGTGGGGACCGGCCGGTGAGGACCGGTATCTCTATGCATCGCGCCGGTTGTTGCGGTTCGCGACAATCCGTCACGTCGGGGCTCGGGATTGGGACTTCCTGCTGAAGGCGGCGCCGGGGTTGCGGGCACGGGATTTCCTCGAGCGGGTCGGTGTGGCCTCGGAGCCGTACCGGGAAAGCCTGGCGCGACATGGGTTTTCCGACTGCGACGAGGTGGTGACCGGACCGAAGGGTTGGCTTGACCCGCGGCGCCGGGATAACATGTACCATGTTTTTTGCGACGCAATGGACGCGGTCGTCACGCAAGCCGGGGAGGAACGAGAGCGCCTTCACGCGTACTTGCGGGAAAACCAGGTCCCCGACGGCCCGGCGATCGCAGTGGACCTCGGATGGCACGCGTCGTCGATCGATGCGTTGACTGAGCACTTGCGGATCATGGGGCAACGGTGGCCCGATCTGGCCGGGTGTTATTTTGCGAGCTGGCAGGAGGCGGAGACGGTCGAGGATCGCGGATGTACGTTTTGTTCCTGGTTCGCACACCTCGGACGGCCGGAGGAGCGGGTGCGGCTTCTGGAAGAGTCGATCGCGCTGATCGAGTCGTTTTTCGGCGCGCCGCACGGGACCGTGTCCGGGTTGCGGCGGGAAGGCGGCGAGTGGCGGCCCGTATGCGAGCCGATGGAAGCGGGAAGCGAGGCGTTTCTCGAGGCCGTCTGGGAGGGAGCGGCGGCCTTTGCCGATGCGTACCTCTCATTGGTGTCGCAACCGTTCGAGGGCGACGGGCGGGCGTATGTTGCGGCGGTCCTGGAGCGCGTCCTGCGACATCCTTCGATCGCCGAAGCGAGGGCGCTCGGAGGATTGCCGCACCGGGAGGGATGGGCGGCCGGGGCGATGGCGCCGATCGTCCCGGAGGCGGTTGGCGGAGACCGGTCCACGCGGAGCGATGCACCCGTAGGATACGGCGGCGCCTGGGAGAAGGGGAGCGCGGTGTTGCGGGGAAAGAAGGGGAGGTGAGGCGTGAAGATAACGGATCTTCACTGACCTTCCGGCATGCCGGAAGGTGGGGCAAGCGTTTCGCTGGTTGCCTTGAATCCGTCGATGGGGTTGGATCGCCGAATCTGTTGATTCTAAAAGGGATTGACCGGAGGCTCGAGGCACGGCATCCTCCACTCGCATGAAAACGAGCCTGATTCTTTTCGCCGCGGTCCTTTCAGTGGCCTTCGCCGCCGGTTGCTCCACCGTCCCCGTCGAGTCCGATGCCACCGACGCCGCGCAGTATCGATTCGGGAATTACGACGTCCAGGTTTACTCCGAAATGGATCGTCTCATCGCGGCCGCCGACCGGGCGATGAACGAGATGGATCACGCGCGAACGGATGAGAAGCGTAGCGGACACGAAACCAGCCTCCGCTACCGGGGTCCGGGCGACAATCTTGTGCTTATTAAGCTCAAGAACCTGGGCAACGACCGTTACAACATCCGCATCCGCTACGGCCTGGTTGGAAACCTCGCAATGTCCGAACAAGTGTACGAGAAGATGCGCGCGCGGCTCTGAGCGTGAAATCTCAATTTGTGCGTGCCGTGGATGGATTCAAGACGTGGGCTTGTGTGCCATCCGAAAACAGGGTCACGGTGAACGTTGAGAACCAGCGCGGCAACTGCTGGAGCGTGATCCCCGTTCCCGAGGGCCACTGGGATCCAACGCCATCGGTTTATCCTGCCGTGGACCTTCGGCACTACGGATTCATCAGCTGACGCAGGTACCCTCCCTGGTCGCGCACTTTTTCGGTGTCGTCGCCGGGACCGAAATCCTCGAGGGAGAGAAAACCTGTGTACCCGACGCCGGTCAGGTCGGCGACGATCCGGGCGATCGGGGCGGCCCCTTCACGCAAACCGCTGAACTCCCACTTCCACGGGACCGCACCGGTCTCGTCCCGTTCTCCTGCGACAGGAGTCCCGTTGCCGATGTGGCAATGCGCGAGATACGGTCCGAGGATCTCCATTCCCATACGAGTATCCTCGAGGCCGGTGCGCAGCATGTTGGGAACGTCGTAGATAGCGCCGATGTGGTCGGGGTCGAGGTCGCGGAGGAGTTCGTAAGCGCGGGAGGCGGTGACCGCCACGGTGCCGACGTGAATCTCGTAAAGGATCTTGATCCCCCGTTCGCGGGCCTTCTCCACCAGCGCCGCGAACCCGGCGCGGGCCGCGAGGAATTGCGGGTGATACGGTTTGCTCCGGTCGTGCCGTTCCGCCCCGATCCGAATCATGGGCGGATGCTCGGAGTCGATCGCAAGCGCCCCGGCGAAGAGCTTCTCGATCAGATCATCCTGCCCGAGCGTCGCCTGGGGAGCGAGCGCCACCACCTTCAGGCCGGTGCGGGCGGCCGCTTCCCGGATCTCCGGCGCGCGGGCGACGACGTTGTCGGGACTGATGTCCGCCCGGTGCCGCCCCCAGAAGAACGGTTCGGCGTCGGGATCCTGTGGATTCGGGCGGCAGCGCAGTTCCACCCCGTCGTATCCGAACTCCGCAAGCCGATCAAATGTTTCGTTCAAATCCCACCGCGGAAGCATAACCGAGGTGCAGCTGAGTTTCATGGATGTGCTCATACGAGTATTCGTGAGGCCTTTCCCGGAAAATGGCAAGCCGCGAGATTGCGGAGCGTGACGGCCGGCCGTGGTCTACGCTGGAGTTTGACCTTCCATGCGGGTATCGTGCGCATCCGCACCCACCTCCGTGCGCAGTGCGGACTGCTCTACGCCGTTGCGCTTGTTGATGATCGGTGGAAACGCCTCCTGTTTGTCTCGTGCACAGGATTCTCTGGTGAATCACGGATCCACACGTCTGCCACCCCGTGTCAACCCACCGTCGGGACGGCAGCGCGTCCGGGCGCGCGATCCAGCAGTGGGATCTCGGGATTTTTCTCCTGAAAGTAGCGGAGCGCCCAGCTGTCGACGATGAGAAGAACCGGGTTATTCTCAATATCGCGCCCGAGCTCGACCCCCGATCCCAGAAATACACCCTCCAGCCGCGCTGGATCGAACTCCGGATCGAGCCACCGCACGAGCCCCCAAGGCGCCGCATCCAGACGCGCGGGTGCCCGGTATTCCGCCTCCAGGCGATGTTTCACGACATCGAACTGCAGCGGTCCGACCGCCGCGAGCAACGGATCGCTGCGCGTCCCGTTCTCCACATAAAACCGCTGAACCACCTTCTCGTGCAACAGCTGGTCGAGCCCAGCCCGGAAGCGCTTGAAGTTGTTCGTGTCGCAGTTGTGGACGTACGCAAAACACTCCGGAGGGAAACGGGGGATTTCACCATAAATGAGCGATGGATCCTGGGTCAGCGTATCTCCGATTCCAACCTCGCCGTGTCCCGCGATTGCAACGATGTCTCCCGGCCACGCTTCGTCGCACGTCTCCCGGTCCCGTCCGAATAACTTGTGGGAGAACGAGAGTCGGAGCTTTTTCCCCGATTGGACGTGGGTCACGGTCATATCCCGTTCGAATTTCCCGGAACAGACCCGGATGAACACCACGCGGTCGCGGTGGTTCGGATCCATATTCGCTTGGATCTTGAAGACGAACCCGGAGAATGAATGCGACTCCGGCTTAACCGTGGCTTCACCGGAACGGCGCGCAACCGGGGGTGGCGCGTGTTCGAGAAATCCGTCGAGCAGCAGTTGCACGCCGAAGTTGTTCAATGCACTGCCGAAGTAGACCGGGGTTTGTTTCCCGGCCAGGACTGCCTCGGGGTCGAACTCCGCGCCGGCGGCGTCGAGCATGGCGAGTTCCTCGGCGATATGCTCCGCGGTTGTCGCGGTCAACCGGGCGCTCGCCGCGGCGTCGGCCATACCGGACACCTCGACCGGTGCCCGGAGACGCCCGCCTTCCGCACGTTCAAAGAAGTGGACCATGCGCTCGCGACGATCGTAAACCCCCTTGAAATCCGCGCCCGTCCCCAGCGGCCAGTTCACCGGGTAAACCGTGATGCCGAGCACCCGCTCCACCTCGTCGATTAGTTCCAGAGAATCCTTCCCAGGGCGATCGCACTTGTTCACGAACGTGACAATCGGAATGCCGCGCATCCGGCAGACGTCAAATAGCTTGAGCGTCTGCGCCTCGATCCCTTTGGCCGCGTCGATCACCATCACCGCCGCGTCCACTGCGGTGAGCACGCGGTAGGTGTCCTCGGAAAAATCCTGGTGCCCCGGGGTGTCCAGCAGGTTGATCACGCGGTCCCGGTACTCGAATTGCAGAACGGTCGATGAAATCGAGATGCCACGCTGCCGCTCCAACTCCATCCAATCGGAGGCGGTCTCGCGCTGGTTCTTGCGCGCGGTCACCGAACCGGCCAGCTGCAAGGCCCCCGAGTATAGCAGGAATTTTTCCGTGAGCGTGGTCTTGCCCGCGTCCGGGTGTGAAATGATAGCGAACGTGCGCCGTTTGTTGATTTCTCTTAACACAATGAAAATCCAGGAAGACCTGGGCCTTGGAGTCCATCCGATGGAGCCGACAGGTCTTGCAGACGTGAGATCCGACTAGGCGTCCGCGCGAATCCAGCCTTCTTCGGAGTATTGATAGACCCACGGATAAAGGCTTTGGCCGGTCCAGAGCCACCCGAGCTCCCCGTGCCAGAGCAGCATTCCGGAGGCGGGATTTCCATGTTCGAAAAGGTACATCCATCCATGGTCGATGTGATGAATCCAGGGAAAGTAGTCCGGGAATACATCCCCGAACCAGTCCGATGTGATCCATGCTCCGCTGCGGTAGGAAAATCCCGGGAGATACGCCTGCCACAAATCGGGTTCCGAGGAAAAGCTCTGGCCGTCGGTACTGGTCAGTTCGAAGTGTCCGGGGTCGCGGCTTCCTTGCCCCGCGGTCCAGGTCCACACGTCTTCAAAGTCGTCCCCGGTGATCGTGATTGTCGCGCTGTCCGCGTCGTGCGGCTCGAGGGTCATCTCGAGGGAGAGATCCCACGCGCGGTGGAGGCTGGCGATCTGGAGTTCCTGGATCCAGGGAAAAACAGCGCGCAGTTGCTGAAATCCCAGAGAACTGTTCCGGTGATCGGCCGGGGCTTCGACGATCGAGTAGGTATAGTCGGTGTTGGATTTGAGTTGGAAGTGGTTCTGCACCCGGGTGCCGGTGATGAACTCGCCGGCCTCCTCATCGGCTACATTCACCCGTTCGCCCTGGATCATCCAGGTGATGTTCACGTCGGATTGCGCTCGAATATCATCGAAGATGAGGATGTACTTCCCCTCGTTCCACAGGAACCCGCGCCGGTACCGCGTGAGGCCGCTTCCGGGATATGAGTTCGCGGCTTCGCCCTCGGCAATCGCGATCGATCCGCTATCCTTCCAGTTGGTGATGTACGCCATATCCCGCATGGAGGTATTGCCCGTGGCGGGTTGCGACCAGTGCCCGCGGTCGGATCGGCCCTCCGCGCGCTGCCCGCGGTTGTTAACGAGGATCGTGTTGTGATTCGTCGAGTGTTTTGAGAAAGAGTACCCCGCATTGGGAACCGAGAACCGGCCGCCGCCCCAGATCGCGAACATGTTGGCGTCGGGATCGTCGTGAGCCACGTTAATGTAGCTGTAGTTGTTGGTGTCGCGGTACTCGTTCAGGGTATAGCCGCCGAATGGTCCCGCCTTGAACATGGCACCGACCTCTCCGGTCTTCAGCCATCCTTCGCGAAAAAACGCGATATCGAGGTCGGGGAAACGGATGTTTCTGGGAAGGTTGTCGATCGATCCTCCCTCGGGACGCGGCCCGTGGTCGATCATGTTGATCCAGGCATGGCCCGAGGTGCGGGAGAGACGCTCGTCGATCAGCGCCTGAACATCCGCACGGTCGTGATACGCCACGGGATAGAAGATGTGTCCCGTCAACGGCGTGCCGCCACCGCCGCCGTCCGCATAGTGAAACCGGTTGGTGAGTCCTGGGGTGTTGGCTGCAGCAAGAAACAGAGGGACGTTTCTGAAATACCCCGCATCGAGGTACTGTTTGCCCAGAGTCCGTTCTCCCGCCCATGCCGAGAGCAGTACCTGTCGGATCCCGTAGTGGATGTAACTGATGCTTTCGTGATTGGAACCGTCCGGTGGCAGCCAGCGTACCACGAAATCGAGTTCTTCGATCGCCTTCGAGAGCATCCAGTCCTCAGCGGGGTCGCCGGAGTAAACCGCCAGCACTCCCAATGTCAGGCCTACAAGCCGGCTGAACCGGTGGTTGTTCTGTGGATCCTGCTGCCAGTAACTCGCCGACGAGCCGGGGCTCTGCATCAGAAATCCCCAGTAGTACATCGTCCGCGCCTGTTTCCAGATCCGTTCCCGGAGCGTATCGCGTAACTCGGGATCGAGGTCGTGGTACAGGAAGTCGTAAGCCATCGCAGCGCCCGCCAAGAGAGCCCCCGCGGGTTTCCCACTGTTTGGTTCGCCCCCGGTGGACCACAGCGGCAGATCGAGCAGAAACTGGAGCGCTTCAACCGCGTAGTCGTACGACGCCTGGTCGCCGCTCACGAGGTAGTGCAGGGCAACGGTGGGGAGACGGTGCAGGCCAAAAGAGAGCGATGCACCTTCGTTTCCGGGCATCTCCTCGTGAAATGCCTGGCCGCGAACGCCTGCCGCACTGCTGTTCAGGGCGTTTCGCAGATCCGCACCCGCGGCGCTCCCGTAAACCGCCCGCATCTCCTCAAGACCGGCGGCATCGAAGAACAACCGGGGGTGTTGGCCCTCGAGGTTCTCGACAAGACCGATTTGCGGACCCGTGTACTCCGGATCCTCATCCGGAACCGCCAGGGCGACGTTGGGGGCGACAAGTCCGCCAAGAAGAATCGCGGCGGCGAGCCCCGGGATCGCGATCAGGCGGGAGGAAACCCGAGCGATCACATTTGTTGTCGCAAAAGTCCGCCGCGCCTCAGCGGTGGCGTCGACCGGGAGAACGGAATCTTCGGGGGCCGTGGGGATTGTCGGAATCATACGTGCGTCTTCAATTGTTTAGTGAGGATGGGGGAGTGCGAAGCCGGGCGTAGAACCGTGTTCTGCCGATGCACTGTGCGTCAATGCATCGATTTCCGGCGAAATCGCAAGCTCTATCATTGCTTCCCCCGCACAGCGCCGGCCGTACCCGGGAGGCCGACCATGCCTTCGCGGCGTGCCTCGCGGACGAATTGGCGTCCGGGATACCGGGTCATCGCACCGGTTCGCCGTCTGCATTACGGGTGCACGGTCACCGATCGAACGGCAGTTCGAGTTGGTTGTTGGAAATGAGCGACCACGCCTCGACGCCGCGCGCGCGCAGGTCTTGCGCGAACGCTTCCGCAGAACCGTGCAGGGTGTAGACGATGCGGGGGTTCACGCGCTCCACATATCGCAGCAGATCATCGTAATCGGCGTGGTCCGAGAGCGGGAACACGGCGTCGCATCCGAAGCGGTAGCGCGCGGAGGGGTCGAGTCCCCAACCCGTCACCATCGCCGTTCGAATGTTGCTCAATCTGGATATAAGCGACGATCGACTCGCCGACGGTGGCAGGATCAGGACCTTGCCCGCGAGGTTCTGGCCGGCCATGTTGTCGTGCGGCGGAAGCGACCGGCCGAACCCCTGGTAGATCCGGCAGACCCGAGCGATGCTCTTGTGGACGATCAGTTCAAACCCCGTTCCGGCGAGGATGGCGAGGATTTCCTGTGCTTTCCCCAGGGAGTATCCGAGGAGAACCGGGACTGCTCCGCCCGCCAGCGTCTCACGGCAGAATCGCACGATGTCCGCCCGCACTTCCTCCTCCGGCGGAAAGCGGTAACGGGGCAACCCGAATGTGGTCTCCATGATCAACACATCGGCCGGCCGAACCTCGGCCGCCTCACACGAAAGGCTGGACCGAAGTTTGAAATCACCGGTGTACACCAGCGTGCCGGAATCGCCGGTCACGCGGACCTGAGCGGACCCGAGCACGTGGCCGGCAGGGAATAATTCGATCCGCCCGCCCGGGAGATCATACACCGCGCCGAACTCCAGCGGCCGGGCATCGAGAGGATGCACCCCGCGGACGCGCATCAGCGCCAAGGTCGCCGGCGACGCGATCACCGCGGCATGGCGTCCGGCATGGTCGGCGTGCGCGTGGGAGACGACCGCGAGGCGAGCCCACCGCTGAGGGTCGAGCCACATCTGCATCTCCGGCAGATACACCCCGCGCCGATACCTGAACGAACCCCGTCTCTCCCGCATCTTGGTTGAGACCATACCGAGTTCGTCGACGAAATCCAAGCGCTCAGATTTCGTCGTCGATGCACTCCATCGCGATGACGTCTCCGGACTCTCCCTCGTACACGCCAACATCGGGCTACGCGATCGGGCGATTTAGGAATTCGGATTCCTGAAAGCTGAAAGTGGCCACAGCAATCGTCTCGCGGCCAGGAGGCGTGATTTTCAGTCGACACGATGGCATGCCGGTGGCTAGTGGATAGTCCATGGTATCTCCAACTGTTGGAATGGGAGTGGTGGGCTGTGGGGCGATCGGTCTGCGCGGCGCGCTGGCGCATTTGAGTCAGGCGGATGTGCAGGATCGCGTCCGCCTGACTGCCTGTTGCGATCCGGCGCCGGGGCGCGCGGAGGCGGCGGCCGCCAAGTTCGGGGTGGCGGCGCACTACATCGATTACGAGGACCTCCTGGCCGATCCGGCGGTCGACGCGGTGACGCTCTGCACGCCGATCGGGATGCACTACGAACAGGGCATGGCGGCAATCGAGGCGGGCAAGCATGTCCATTTCAACAAGACCATGACGATCACGGTCGAGGAGGCGGACCGGATTATCGCACGGGCCGAGGCGAAGGGGGTGCGGATTGTCGCATCGCCCGGACAGATGCTGCGGCCGGTGTTCCAACGGATCCGGCGGCACATCCTGGCGGGGGACATCGGCACGCTGGTGTGGGCGGCTGCGGGTGCCGCGGTTGGGGATTATCACCTGAACGAGGAGTTTCGGTCCGGCGACGACCCGCTGACCAACGTCGACCCGAGCTGGTATTTCCGGCGTCCCGGCGGCGGCCCGATGTACGATGTCACGGTTTACCCACTGCACGGGTTGACCGGGATTCTCGGGCCGGCCAGGCGGGTTACGGCGATGTCGGGATTGGTGTTGCCGGAGCGGGAGTACCAGGGGAGGAAGATCGCCTGCGACATGGACGACAACACGCACCTGTTGCTCGACTACGGCGAGGGACGCACGGCGTTTGTGTACGGCACGGTCGCGGGGACCGTGGCCGAGCAGTTCCATCCCAGCGTCTACGGGACGAGCGGGTCCGTTCAGGGGGCGCGAGTCAACAATCGCGACATCCGGCGTCCGGACGACCACCAGCCCCACGTCACCGGGGTCCACCAGGACATGTTGGAGTCCCATGTATTCGAAGACCTGATGCAACTCGTCGACTGGATCCGGGAGGGCACCCCGTCGATCGCGAGTGCCGAGCACGCCCGCCACGTGATTGACATCATCGAGTCCGGATACCGCGCTGCCGAGACCGGGACGACGCAGGACTTGCGGACGACGTTCGAGCCGCTGCCGCTCGAGCGACTGGCTGAGTGATCCAGAGGCCTGCATCCCCGGACTCAGCTCCGGAAGGTGACCGCCTGCGGCCCGTATTTTGCTCAGCGAAGTGAGGGGCCGTCGAAGTTCGGCTGATCGGGACGTTCGTCTTGTCGAGGCTCACCTCACGATCCGCACAGTTTGAGCAACTCCCCCACCTCGGCGGTGGCGAGGCACTCGACCGTGTCGGCGCCGCCGTAATAGATCTTCACCTCGCCGGTCTCCTTGAGGATCATGCCGCCGGGGAAGAGCACGTGCCCCCGGAATCCCTCGAGTTCGTACGGTTCCTCGGGGACCATCACCGGGTTGGGACACATGCCGATCACGCGCCACGGCTGCTCCAAGTCGAGCAGCGCGAGGCCGATGGTGTAAGTCTTGTGCCAGTTGCGGTGCCAGGCGGGAAGCTCGCGATCCTTGTCGACGGTGACGGCATGGAAGAGTGTGAGCCAGCCGTGATCGGTTTTGATCGGGGGAGCTCCCGGTCCGATCTTTGCATTGGCCCAGGGAACCTGTTCCGACCCGAGGACCAACTGCGTGTTGCCCCAGTAGGCGCAGTCGGGGGAATCCGAATACCAGAGATCGAATGCTTCGCTGGCGCCCCTCCCATAGATCGGGAAGGGGCGTTCGAGGCGCATGAACATTCCGTTGTTGCGCTCCGGAAAGAGCACCATGTTGCGGTTGTCCGGAGCGGAGAGACTCAGGATCTCCCATTTGTCCAAGTCGTCGGTCACGGCGATGCCGCCGCGGATCCCGTGCCGGGTGTCGACCGCGAAGCAGAGGTAGCAGCGATCCTCGATGATGGTGAGGCGCGGGTCGTAGGCGCGCCGAATCTCCTCTGTCTTCCACTCGATCCACGGCTTGGGCTGTGGCGTCCATTTCACGCCGTCCTCCGAGAATGCGAGACCGATATTGGTACCGTCGAAATGAGTGGTTCCGGGCGTCCCGCCATAGTCGTTGCGGAAGGCCATCACGTATTTTCCCTGCCAGCGCGTGACCCCCGCGTTGAATATCAGGGTGGCCGGGTAGGGAATGTCAGAGGCCTGGAGCACCGGGTTGTGCGGGTGGCGCGTGATGCAGGAAGCGGATTGGATGGATGCGTGCATGGGGCGTGTTTGTTTGGAATAGAATCAAAGAATCGTTGGTGGCGTTAGTATTCGCTTCCAGATTGCCGTCGTTCGGGATTATGCCAATCTTTTCCGAAGCCGCCTCCGGCCCGCAGTTCTTCAGGCCGGAGGCGCCGCAGTAATTTCCACGACCGCTGCGGCCGATCATAGCGAGACGTGGAACACGGCTTGCCACCCTCTTGGAGGGTCAGACGCCGGAAACTGACCCGGACCAATCCGGGTGCCGTACATCCACCTGCCAACGTGGACAGGCGGGCCGCTGTCCCTCCAGATTTGCCGTTCTTGCCTCCCGGTACCTGGTCACAGAAGAGTCGGCAGGGCCGAGGCGGATTCGTAGTGTTGGTCGGAACACTCCGGGGCGCGCGTGCCCTCCCGCGCCGGGGTGTTGATCAGGCCATACAAACAGGCGTCCCGCCGCGCAACCCTCGACACTCCGCGGATCCGGCGGGTCCAGTAAAATCCTGGAAGCGGGTTTTGGATGAGAGCTCCGGGGATTACGCTTGAGAGGCGATCGGGAGCGAGCAGAATGGGCTATGGTCGGCCCGGAATCTCTTCCGGTTGCGGACCGGATGCGCCGAAATCAACTGTTCAACCGGAGGAGCGAGAGATGGACCCCAAATCGTATCAACCGTATCGGAATCTTCCCCCCATCGCGGGGATTTGTACGATGGAAGAGGCTATGGCGCCGGGATTGTCCGTCGAGGCGTGTGTCGCCCGCCTGAAACGCTATCACTACGCATTCAAGCGACTGCATGAGATCTGGAACGCGCGGATAACGTCCGAACCGGTCTACGAGTTGAAGATGGCGTACAGCCTCCATTCGCATCTCGCCGCGGAGCACGTGAGCGCGCTGCGCAAGCGCGTGGCCGAAATGCGGGAGCCGCCGTTGAAGCTCGACGTCGTTCCCGACGCGAAATTGGAGATGTTCTTCGACGAGATTCGGGGAGCGGAGTCGACAGAGGAATACCTGCTCGGTCTCTACGGGAAAGCGGTTCCGGCTCTGCGCGCGGCGTTGGAGTCGCACGTGGCGGACACCAACCGGCTTGTCGATCACCCGTCGGTGCGGATCTGCCGGTTCGCGCTGCTCGAACTCGGCGACATCGAAGCCTTTGGAGAGCGGGCGGTGGCGAACCTGATCGACGAGGGCGAGCGCGCCCGGGCGGAATCGTGGCTTGCTCTGCTTGATGACTGCCTCGCCGCCGCCGGCGGCTTGAGTGGGTCGCGCGAGCCAAAGGCGCGCGAGCTGGAGCCGCGCTATTCAGCGCAGCCGTTTGAATTCCCGCGCGTACCGGTGCGGGACGGGCGCTTTGACGATCCCTACAACATGGGGGTAAACGCCGAGGCGTTTCTCTACGACGAACGGTTCCCGCCGCAGCCGAAGACCCTGATGATGTTTTATAAGCGACTGCGCGAGATCGACGTGCCGGAGATGATGGCGAGCATTATCGCGGAGACCCTTGACAAACCATGGGATTACTACCGGGACATGACGCGGCAGCTCTGGGACGAGGCCCGTCACGCGATCATGGGCGAGGTCGGATTCGTCAATCTCGGGGTCGATTGGACGAAGGTGAAAATCAACTTCACCTTCTCGCTGGCGCTGAACACGCAGTTGTCTCCATTGGAGCGGCACGCCGTCCTCTACTTCATCGAGCAGGGATTGATGCCGAAGACCGGGAAGCGGTTCGAATGGGAGGTCGGCGTGGCGAGCGAGAATCCGCTGGCGGCGCTCTTTCAGGACTACGACTGGGCGGACGAGGTGCTGCACGCCCGAATCGGACGGGATTGGTACGTCTCGCAGATGCCGAGCGTCAAAGAGGCGACGGGCTACGGGGACAAGTGCTGGAGCCGGGTCCTGATGAACTGGGCGGATTACCGGGAGAAGGGCTTGACGCATCACGCAAACTGGTGGCCGGCCGTGTACAAGGAGGCCTGCGAACGCTGGGGAATTGATCCGGATCCGGAGGTCCTGGCGTTCAACACCAGCTACGAGAACACCCGTGCCGACCTTAAGGATGTATCGGTATCCGGATGAGCGGATCTCCGGAATAACCGGCGTCTCCTCGTTGCGCACCACGTGGACCTTGAAGGAGAGCGTGGTCCCGCCTCGTCGGGATGGTTGCCAGAGGTCAAGGACCATTGCGGTAGGGGCAAACGGATCGGGATCGTCGCGCTCGAAGCGGGTTTTGGCGGGATCGATCCCGTTACCGCTGGTATCTCCTCCGGGTGGGAGTATGCGAGGCCGGAGAAATGTTGGATTCCGGAGCGCGCTCAAGCTGTCAGAGTGAGATTCAGGCTTGCGCCGGACCCTCCGGAGCAGTACAAACAGTTCAAGGCGGCCGGAGTTAACCGTCCGCTTCGATGCTCATTCCTATCCTATCCTCATGAAACAACCACCTCCTGATGCCATTCGCGTTGATCCGTCTCGTTTGCACGGATTTGTACACGATGTCGCGCGCGCGCTCGCAATCCCCGAAAAACAAGCGGAGATGCTGGCCGATTTCCTGATTGCAAATGACTTGAGAGGAGTATCGAGCCACGGGAGCGCACTGATCCAGCGTTATATGAACGAGATTCGGAGCGGGAGATTGAACCCGGTTCCAGAGATATCCACGGTGCACGAAACGGAGAACAGCGTGGTTGTTGACGGGGACGGTGGGCTCGGGTATTTCCCGGCTTACGACGCCACCTGCAAGGCGATCGACAAGGCCGAGCGGAAAGGTATGGCCGCGATGGTCACCCGAAATCACGGGCACATCGGTGCCGCCGGCATCTATACCCGGCTCAGTGTGCCGAAGGATCAGATCGCTTTCATGACGTCCGGCGTTCAATTGAACCTGAATCCCGGCGACCAGATTTACCGGGCCGCCGGTATGTCGCCAATGTCGTTCAGCGCACCGGCGCAGACGGAGCCCGCCCTTGTGTTCGATTGCGGGGTCACGCACGATCTGCAGGGCGAGAACCCCCCGCCGCCCTTCCGCGACGCCGTGGCGCGCCTGACCCCCGGCATCGTCCTGCGGGCGATCGGCTTCGGGACGATCTGCCAGGCATGGGGCGGTCTGTTGACCGGGATGCCGGCGGACGGCGCCCGTGCGAACCACCCGTATAGTGCCGCCCACCAGGGAGCGTTCTTTTTCACCTGCCGCATCGACCTCTTCGGTGATGCAGAATCCTTCAAAGCTGAGATGGATGATTATACGGCTCGTGTGCGGGAGTTGGAACCGCTGCCGGACACGGCGGGAGCGTATCTCCCGGGCCATCTCGAGGTCGAGTACGAGCGGAGCTACCGTGCCGATGGAATCCCGCTGGGCAATGGGCATCAGAGGCGGTTAGCCGAGGTCGCGTCGGAACTCGGAATCGAACCACCGTGGGAATGAGGCGGCGGTGCGTGCGGGAAGTGAAAAACGGCTGCAAGCACGCTAAACGACTGCGAAATAATAGAGAGGAGTTTCTTAAATTCTACCGACCCCTTCGACGACGATGCGCAGGGTGACGTCATGCGTTTCGTTGTCGCAGGCGCACCCGGCACGGTAAGCCAGGTCTGCATCGGCGGTGCAGTCGACGACCACCTTGGCTCGGATGGCGCGGCGGCCGGTCTTGTTCTCAACAAAGACGCCTCGTACCGCTCCATCCTCGATGATCGGTTCACAGGCGAGCGTATGGAGGAGAAATCGCGATCCGGACTCCTCGAGCATTTCGAGCGCCTGCCACTTGAAAACCTCTGCATCGACCGAGTAATCTCCGGACGGATTCGGGCGGCTGACGGCGCCGAGCGGCTCAAGCCGTTCTCGTATCTCGCGTGTGATCCCGCGGGCGAGGGTGCGGCGTCCATCGCCGGCCCCGAGCACTGCGACAACGTGGGACCCGGTGATCATCCCGCCGGGGTAACCGAAGCGCTCGATGACAAGGGTGCGGGCACCCTCGCGGGCCGCCGCCACACCGGCCGCGATCCCCGCAGGCCCCATTCCCGCCACAAGCACGTCAACGGATTGAGCCACGCTTGTTTCGCGGGCGGCCTCATTCACTGATTCCAGCTGATTATTCATGGTTCTTTTGCCTCCTTGCGTGCAGCGCGGCGAACGCGGGCGGAAGACAGCGCGCTCCCGCCCTCTCGTGTGTCGTGCACCACGCGTTCAGCGTGGGCAGGACCAACGGGGAACGCAAGCCGCATTCGCCGGGGTCGACCTCCGGGGCGGCGAGACATCGGCGAGGATTCAAGCCCGTTCGCAGTCCAATCCCGGCTGAAGACAGAAATGGTGGTACACGAAAATAGTGATCATGAGGAATGGTACGATACCTCTGGAAGCGAATGTTTCCCGATGGGTGCCATTGGAGTCGACGTGGGCCCGGATCGAATCAGGTGATGCTTGCAGCCGGGGCGTGCCTCATGGTAATCTTTGGTCATGACAGTGAAGCATTTCGACTGGGAGCACGAGACTCGGGGGAAGGGATTGTACGAGATCACCGAAGCTATCGCGCGCCGGGTCCGGGATTCCGGGTTGCAGCAGGGGATGGTCACGGCCTTCTGTCGGCACACCAGCTGCAGCCTGGTTTTGATGGAAAACGCCGACCCGAGTGCCCAGCGGGATCTCGAGGCCTTCATCGGGCATCTGGTTCCGGAGGATCATCCTGATTTCGAGCATACGCAGGAAGGTCCGGACGACATGCCGAGTCACATTCGGATGGCTCTCACGCGCAGTTCCGAGCAGATCCCATTTGCGAACGGACGGATGCTGCTCGGTACCTGGCAGGGGGTTTTCCTCTGGGAGCACCGGAGGGCGCCGCACCATCGAAAGATCGTTATTTCCGTAATTGGGGAGTAGGCGCATATGCGGGTTGCCCTTTTAAAATCCACGGAAAGGCTTATGAACGCGTTCGTAAATCAATCTAACGAAGGAAACCATGGCTAAGATCTGGAGAATCGCGGGTTTGTCATTCGACCACATGCACATGGGCGACCTGTTGCGTCAGGTACACGAGCATCCGCGTGCGGAGGTCGCGGGGATCTGTGACGATGACCCCCAGCAGAAGGAAAGCGTCGAGCGGGCGGTTGAACGGTTCGAAATCCCGCGTGAACGAGTTTATCGCGACTATCGGCGTTGCCTGGAGGAGGTTCGTCCGGATATTGTGATCGTCTGTTCGGCCACCGCACGGCACGCGGAGTTCGTGGAGATGGCCGCTCCGTATCAAGCGCATATCCTGGTCGAGAAGCCCTTTGCGGCATCGTTGGCCGAAGCGGACCGCATGATCAAGGCGGTGGGACAGGCCGGAACTCAGATGGTGGTCAATTGGCCGCTGGCGTGGTATCCGCCTCATCGAACCGCGAAACGGCTGCTGGATGAGGGTGCGATCGGATCGCTCTGCGAGGTGCATTACTACGACGGCAACCGCGGCCCGACGCGTCACCTGGCGCAGAAGGAGGAGGTTCCGGAGGCCGAGGCAGTGGAGGCGATGAAACGGACGTGGTGGTATCGAAAGGACGCGGGCGGGGGATCCCTGCTCGATTATCTTGGGTACGGGGTGACGTTGGGCACCTGGTACCACGGTGGAGACGCCCCGATCGCGGTCTGTTGCACCACATGGGCCCGTAAGGGGCTTGAGGTGGACGAGCACAGTCTGACAGCCGCCCGCTACGCAGGGGGGCTTTCCAAGTTCGAAACGCGATGGGGCACATTCACCGATCCCTGGGCCCACCAGCCGCAGCCCAAGTGCGGATTTGTTCTCGTCGGTTCGGAGGGAACCATCAGCAGCTACGACTACGAGGAGAGGATTCGGGTGCAGACTTCCGATTTTCCGGAAGGGAGGGAGTTTGCGGTGGATGTTCCGGAAGCGCCCATGCGGGGACCGGTCGAGCATTTGATCGACGTCCTGGAGAACGGGACGCCGGTGCACGGGCCGCTCTCGATTCCTATATGTCGCACGGGACAGCGGATTGTAGATGCAGCGCTGCGCAGCGCCGAATCCGGCCGGGAAGTCGGATTGGAGTCGGTGTAATCAGCGCGGATCAGCGAAGATTAGCGGTGCACGCACAGTCGCTGCGCGCCGACCTCAGGGTGGGGCCGGGCTCCGGGGGGCATGATTCTGGGGAACAAGGAGTTGCGGAGATTATGGTGTGAAAATCATCCGTGCATTCGGGAACAAACGGTGCGTTTGCATGACCACCGGTAATGCGGTGCATTAGAAT
Organism: Opitutales bacterium; assembly: GCA_007133065.1. Taxonomy (GTDB): domain Bacteria; phylum Verrucomicrobiota; class Verrucomicrobiia; order Opitutales; family Oceanipulchritudinaceae; genus SLNJ01. The sequence continues at coordinate 57,996 of SLNJ01000059.1, read as the reverse complement.
TCGATGACACCGGTTAATCCCCTGCAATCCTTGCCGATTGCTTCTCAAGCGACACAGCAACCTCAACGAACGGTTGAAAAGATGAAGAAAATCATTGTCCCATTGTTGCTCGCATTCATTGCAGTACCCCTTGCGGCGCAGGATCGTGGATTCGGCGCAGGTGTGATCGTCGGCGAGCCGACCGGTCTCTCGATCAAGAACTGGCTGACTCCGACGACGGCAATTGACGGCGCAGCCGCATGGTCGTTTGAAGGACGCGATAGCTTCCACGTTCATGCCTCCTACCTAATCCACAACTTCAACTTGATTACGGTGGATGAAGGGCGTGCATCGGTTTACTACGGGATCGGCGCACGGGCGCGGTTTCGCGAAGGCATGAGCACGCGTGCCGGCGTGCGGGTTCCGGTCGGGCTCGCCTACGAATTCCAACAGGCGCCATTCGAACTATTCGCGGAAGTGGCACCGATTCTGGACTTGTCGCCCAGCACGGATTTCAGTCTGAACGGAGCGATCGGGCTCCGCTACTACTTCAACTGACTCGGCCGATCGCCGGGGCAACCGCTCCATGAGCGATCGGCGGTCCCCTGTGGATCCGCATTTTGACCCGTATTGCCGCGTTGAACCGCGGCAGTACGGGTCAGCGATCTCACGTTGTTCTGGTGTCGGAATGGATCGAAATCCCGGGAAGCGGTTTTGACACCGTGTGATTCCTCGCCCTAGATCGAGGGGTGCTCGCGGTCGGCGAGCCTTTCGATCATGATACGAAGAACGTGGACACGGGAACTATTGGTGCGGGCGGGCGAGGCGTTCGGGCTCTTTGGTGAGTATATCGACGGAGGCCCCTACGGTACGGGCCATATCAATGACACGTTCGCTGTGACGTACGATCAGGCGGGCACGCGGGTGCGTTACGTTCACCAGCGTGTGAACTCAAACGTCTTTCGAGACCCGGTGGCTCTGATGGAAAATGTGGCGCGCGTTTGTCGCCATGCGTCGGAAAGCGGGAGAGTGGAAGCGCCACCCGGCGATCGATCGCGGTCTGTGCTTACCCTGGTTCCGGCGAAGCAAGGTGAATCGTATTGGGTGGACGAGGTCGGAGACTTCTGGCGAACCTACCTGTTCATCGAACACGCCGCGACCCATGATGTGATCGCGGCGCCGGTGCAGGCGTATCAGGCTGCCCGGGCGTTTGGCCGTTTCCAGGCGATGCTGGCGGACCTCCCGGCGGATCATCTGCACGAGACGATTCCCGACTTTCATCACACACGAAAGCGCCTTGCGGCGCTCAAACGTGCGGCGAAAGCGGATGTGTGCGATCGATTGGCGCCGGCGCGTTCGGAGTTGGAGTTTGCGGGTTCTCGCGAATCGCTTGCGGGCGTGCTGTTGGAGCTGCACGAGGCGGGAGCGATTCCGACCCGAGTGACCCACAATGACACGAAGCTGAACAACGTGATGCTCGACGAGACGAGCGGCGAGGCCGTGTGCGTGATCGACCTCGACACGGTGATGCCGGGACTCTCTCTGTACGATTTCGGCGATATGGTGCGGACGGCGGTCAGCCCAGCCGCCGAGGACGAGACCGACCTCTCCCACGTCCGTGTCCGCCCGGAGTACTTTGAGGCCCTGGCGAGGGGGTTTGTCGAGACCGCTGGAGAGTTTCTCTGTCCGGCCGAGCGGAAGCACCTGCCGACAGCGGGAATGCTGCTGACCTACGAGAACGGCCTGCGATTTCTCACCGACTATCTCTGCGGGGATACGTATTTCAAGACAAGCCGTCCGCATCACAATCTGGACCGATGTCGGGTGCAGTTTGAGCTCTTGCGGCGGCTTGAGGAGGCGTCGGACGAGTTGCACCGGATCGTCGATTCGATTCAAGCATGAACCCGAATTTGTGTCAAAAATGAGAATCCTCGTGACAGGTGGTGCCGGCTTTATCGGGAGTCACGTGGTGGAACGCTTCCAGGGGCGCGCGGAGGTGCGCGTTCTCGACGACATGCGGACCGGTCGGCGCGGGAACCTGCAGGGACTGGAGGCGGAGTTGTTTGAGGGCAGCATCCTCGATAAGGAGATGGTGCGCGCCGCGGTTCGCGGCGTCGATTACGTCTTTCATCTCGCCGCGCTTGTGAGCGTACCCGAATCGATGGCACAGATACGCACCTGCCTGGATATCAATGTGCGGGGCCTGATCAATGTGTTGGAATCGTCGGCCGAGGCCGGGGTCCGGAAGCTCTGTTTCGCGAGTTCTGCAGCGGTGTACGGCGAGCATCCGGCGAACCCCAAAACAGAGGACCTTCCGCCCGATCCGCGCAGTCCGTACGCGATCACGAAATTGGACGGCGAATACTATTGCGATCTGTTCGCGCGTACCGGCAGGATCGCGACGGCCAGCCTACGGTTTTTTAATGTCTTCGGGCCGCGACAGGATCCGGACAGCCCCTACGGTGCCGCGGTTCCGGTATTCATCACCCGCGCGCTGCGCGGCGATGATATAACCATCTTCGGAGACGGGGAGCAGACCCGCGACTTTGTCTATGTCCGGGATGTCGCGGGCGCGTTGGATTTCGCTGCAAGCCGGGAGGATGTTTCCGGGACAATGAACGTTGGATACGGCGAGCGGCTGCGGATCATCGATCTCGCCCAGCGGGTCGTCGAGCTGGCCGAGTCGCGTTCCCTGATCCTGTTCGCACCTCCGCGGCCCGGCGACGTCCGGCATTCCCAGGCCGATCCCGGCAAGCTGTTCGCTGCAGGGTTTCGCCCGGAATACTCGCTGGAGCGCGGCCTGGAACGGACGCTGGCCGATTATCGGAGACACGAGTAGCCCGTGTTGAATCACTCAGATTGGTTCCGCCGGCGCGGCGAAGGTCCACTGGCGGGTCGCCGGTGTTGCCGTGCTGCTTCAGTCCTGCCGTTCGACGCTTAGCGTGAAATCGAATTGCGTAACGCCGCTGAATGCTTCAAAAAGGAAACACCATGACCAAGACTGAAATCACAAAAGTACTCCGCGCCTTGAACCAATTCGAAATCGAAATCCCGAGCTGGGGTTTCGCCGACACCGGAACCCGTTTTGGAAAGTTTCTCCAGGATGCGGCGGCGATCGATCTGGACGATAAACTCGCCGACGCCGGGCAGGTCCACCGCATGACCGGCAGTTGTCCTGCGGTCGCCGTCCATGTGCTCTGGGACTTTGCGGAGGGAGAGGACCCGAAGCAGGTGGTCCGGCGCGCGCGCAAGCACGGCGTGCGGATCGGTTCAATCAACCCGAACCTCTTCCAGGACCAGTGCTACAAGTACGGGTCGTTCGGCAACCCCGATCCGGCGATCCGGGAGACCGCCCTCGACCACGTCTATCACTCGATCGATCTGGGCAAGGCGGTGAAGAGTGACCTCGTGACGCTCTGGTTCGCCGACGGTACAAATTACCCCGGGCAGGACAGCATTCGCGGCCGCAAACACCGGTTTCAGGATTGCCTGAAGAAATGCTATCGCAAGCTCGCGCCCGCACAGACACTCCTGATCGAGTACAAACCGTTTGAGCCGGCCTTCTACCACACCGACCTTGCGGACTGGGGCATGTCATACGTGCTCTCGAAAAACACCGGCCCGCGGGCGAAGGTGCTGGTCGACACCGGACATCACTACCAGTCCCAGAACATCGAACAGATCGTCGCGTTTCTCCTGGACGAGGGGATGCTCGGCGGGTTCCACTTCAACGACCGGCGCTACGCCGACGACGACCTCACGCTCGGGTCGATCGACCCGTACCAGGCATTCCGCATCTTCCACGAGATCCACTTCTACGCCGCCGAGCGCGGGGAGTATCCAAAGATCGCGTACATGATCGATCAGTCGCACAACATCAAGCCGAAGGTCGAGGCGATGATCCAGACCGTCTCGGTCGCACAGGAGCTCTACGCGAAAGCCGCATTGGTCAACCATAAGTCCCTCCTCAGGTTGCAGGAGAAGAATCGGGTGGTCGAGGCGGAGGAGCTGCTCCGGCGCGCGTTCTTCACGGACGTCACTCCGGCGTTGGAGACGTGGCGTAAACGCCACAAACTGCCGATCGACCCGCTCGCCGAGCATCGTAAGAGTGGGTACGAGGCGGCCGCCGCAAAGGCTCGCAGTAGCCGCCGTAAAGAACTCGGAATCGTCGCGGGCGGATCCTACGCGTAGACCGGCAGGGCTTCGGACAGAAACGGAAGCGATTCCGCCATGATCGCGGACCCTGGCGCCGATTCTGGAACGGACCGGCGCAGTGCGGGAGTGCCATTGGGGCGCCGCGTTCTCCGGCCCACCGGCGTCCGCATGCCGTCTGGCCGGAACGGGCGTTCTGATACTGTATCAAGAGAAAAAGATCGCTCGGCGGACTCATCAATGTGAATTTGCGCTCCGGCTCCTTTTTGGGAACGGCACGGGGTGTGGTTGTGAACGAGTGCGGGAATGGCCGACGGCGTAAATGTAAGGAGGGAAGACACGATGACAAAACTGGCGATAAACGGAGGAAGTCCGGTGATTACCGATCTGCGCATGCCGCGGTGGCCGGAATTTGACGAGAGCGACGAAAGGGCGCTTCTGGAGGTCTTTCGAAGCGGCCAGTGGTGGCGTGGCGGTACCGTGGAGGCGCAGGAGAAATCCGCGGTCGGTTTCTTCGAGCGGCGGTTCGCCGCATACCACAATGCGGATTACGCCCTGGCGGTAAACAGCGGGACGACGGCGGTTGAAATAGCGCTGCGCGCGGTCGGGGTCGGCCATGGGGATGAAGTCATCGTGCCGGATCTGTCGTTTGTGGTGACCGCTTCGGCCTGCCTGACGATGGGAGCGTACCCGGTGTTTGTGGATGTCGACCCCCGGACGGGTCAGATCGATCCCGATGCGATCGAACCGGCCATCGGCCCCCGTACGAAGGCGATCTGCCTGGTGCACTTCGGGGGATACCCGGCGGACATGGACCGAATCCCCGAGATCGCGAAGAAGCACAACCTGGCGTTGATCGAAGACTCCGCCCACGCCCACGGATCCCAATGGCGTGGTCGCGGGGTCGGCACGTTCGGGGATTTCGGCACGTTTTCGTTTCAGCAGTTCAAGTCCCTCACGGCCGGGGAAGGGGGAATCCTGACGACGAACACGCTGGATCGCTGGCGGGCCGCATACAGCTACCACAATCTGGGCCGACTCGAGCACAAAGGGCAGTACGAGTTCTATTTGGTGTCCTCCAACCTCAGGCTGACCGATCTGCAGGGAGCGCTGCTCAATTCGCAGTTTCCCAGGTTTGAGAAACAGGTTGAGCGGCGCAACGTCGCCTACAAGCGACTCGACGCGAAGCTCGGGGCGATCCCGGGGATCGAGCCGCAGCCGGAGGATGAGCGGATCACGCGTCGCGGGTTCTATTACTACATCTATCGCTATGACAGCGAGGCTTTCAAGGGCCTCCCGCGCGAGCGGTTTCTGGAGGCGCTCAAAGCGGAGGGTGTTCCGGGCGCCGGCCGCGGCTATGGCAGTGCCCTTCATACGTATCCGCTCTTCCAGGAAATGGAGGTTCCGTCCGATCGGTCGAATTGCCAGTACAAGTACGTCAGCTGTCCGGTTGCGGAACGGCTTGCTGCGCAGGAGATCTGCACGCTCGCCCACCAGGTGCTGTTGTTGGACGACGCGCAATTGGATCGGATCGCCGAGGCGGTCGCAAAGATACGCGAGAATGCGGACGAACTGCTTTGATCCGTTACGCACAGGCACGAAGGGATCTCAGCGGTTGAAACGAATATTACACAGATGAACGGAGAACAACACGATCTTCAAATCGGCGTGGCGAGCGTGGACATCACGCCTCCCGCCGGTGCGACCATGGTAGGCTATCAGGCTCGAAAATCGAACGCCGTCGGTCTTCGGCTGGGCGCCCAGGCATTGGTTTGTTCGGGTGCGTCCGGGTCGTGGGCGCTGGTGACCAGTGATACGATCGGGTACACCTACGGGTACGCGCGTCGGATCCGGGAGGCCATAGCGGAGGCTACCGGAATCCCTGCAGAGGCGGTGATTCTGTCCGGGACGCACACGCATTCGGGGCCCTCGACGATTGTGTTCGGCCGCGGTGAGGATCTGGATACGCTCGACCGGGAATACCTCGATGCATTACACGGCAAGCTCGTGCAGCTCGTGACAACGGCGCAGGCGAACGCCGCGCCCGGCTCGTTTGAGACTGCATGGACGGAGGCGCCGGATGTCGGACACAATCGCCGGATCCGGAAGTCGGACGGGACCTGGGGCAATGAATGGGAGGATCCGGAGGGACGGCATACCGGTTACTTCGATCCCGCGATCCTGCTGGTGGCGGTGCGGCGGCCGGACGGTCGGTGCGACGCGCTGCTGGTGAACTTCGGATGCCATCCGGTGGTTCTGGGGCCGAAGAGTCTGGTTCTGAGCGGGGATTACGTCGGCTACATGCGGCGATATCTCGAGAACGAGGCGGGTTGCGGCATCCCTCTCTTTGCATTGGCGGCGTGCGGCAATATCAACCCTCGCGTCTGCGTCGGTACGGATACGGGTGAGGCAGAGCGGATGGGAAAAACAGTCGCTCGGATCGTCATGGATGCGATACCCCGGTTGTCCCCGGTCGACCCAGGTCCGGTCGCTGTATGCAGTGTTCCATGGGAATTTCAGCGAACCCGCGAGAATCCCAAGCGCAAGGGCAACGCAGGGTACAACCGCGAGGACATTGTCCGAACTGAAATCGTGGCGGCGCGCGCGGGCGAACTCGGGATCATCGCCACGCCCGGCGAGCTTTTCAGCGAGTTCAACAAGCCCCTGCGCGAGGCGAGTCCGACCGGCGACACGGTGGTCGTGACTTTGGCGCACGACTACATTGGATACATTCCCACCGATCGAGCCCAGGAAGAAGGCGCCTATGAAACCACCATGGCGCCGGCCACAAATCTGGAGCAACCCTTTCTGGAGCACGCACAAAGGGCCTTTGCAGGCTGCTAGACGATCTGTTCTGTCCACGCAAAATCGCTGGCGCGTGCCCGGCGTGTGCTCCCTTCGAGGATGGCGCGTTTCATCCCCAGGGTTATGTGACCTTCGTCGCGTTGACGCCGGGCGCGCGCAGCGGTGCGGTAGTCAGAGGGCGGCCTCCGGCTCGTAGAGAGGGCGTTCAGGCTTGAGTTTCTGCGTCGGGGATATTGTGCTGCGTGGATCATGTTGGTACATACGGTATACTTCTGGCTCAAGGAGGGACTCTCCGACGAGCAATTGGCGGATTTTCGCACCCGGCTGGCAAAGCTGGGTGCGATCGATGCGGTTGAGGCCTTTTACTGGGGGACTCCGGCGGCGACCGCCGACCGTTCGGTAATCGACAAGTCGTTTGATTATTCGATCACGGTGGTGGTGCGCGACGTGGCGGCGCACGATCGATACCAGGAGGACCCGGTTCATCGGGACTTCGTGGAGCACTGTGCGCCCCGCTTCGAGCGGATCGTGGTGTACGACGTGGACTGACGACGCTGTTGGACCCGGGGGGACAGCGGTGGATATCGAGCCCGCAAATGACGGATAGAGAAACCAAGGTTAACATGAATTCGATTGACCGTTTTTCCTGGGATCGTTAAAAGCGCATAACCGTGTGTGTTCGGGTTTCACTCGAACTCGGTAATATGAAATTGGAGCGATATGAATCAAGAACACGAAAAAGATACTACTGGGTCCCAAGACGAGGAAGAACGGCAGGAGAAACCTGTGAAGCATGATGAGAGTGTTGATGACATCAAAGTTTTCGCGGCTCTTGCCTATATCGTATTTTTCCTGCCCTTGCTGGTGAAGCCGAACAATCAGTATGGACGATTCCATGCAAACCAGGCGCTGTTGCTCTTGATCACGGCGATAGGAGTGAGTATTGTCGGGAGTATTATCCCCCTTTTGGGATGGTTTTTGATTTTGCCCTTGGGGCTTATCTTCGTTCTGGTCCTGGCGATCATGGGAATTATCAATGCCTCGCAGGGCAGAAAGCGCCGGCTCCCTCTCATCGGTAGTTTTGATATAATCAAGTGATTGTAGAACCGGTCGCACAAGTTCTTAATTTGGAATTTGATTTCGGCAGGTTCAGATACGACCCAATCGAGTTTTCAGATCGCGCGCTCGAGAGAAACCGTGAACTCGTGGCCGAGTCCCGGGACGAAGCCGGTGAGTGGTTGTTGTTCTCGCGGCTGGGCCTGTGAAGCTATGGCTCTTCTCGGCATCGAGCCGATTTTTGCGCCGGTGTACTATGTGGCGTGACAACCGGCGCGGGCGGCTGCGGTTGACATTCGCTTGGGAAAACCGAGTCTGGCAGGTATGACCCATACCAAACGTTTTCAGCCCTCAGAGATCCTGCTGATGGGTCCGGGGCCCTCCTGTGTCTACCCTGCCGTCTATCGTGCGCTCGGGCTTCCGACGCTGGGGCATCTGGACCCCGATTTTATCGACCTTATGGACGATACCGCCGAGCGTTTGCGCACCGCGTTCGGGACGCGCAACCGCCTGACGATGGCGCTGTCCGGGACGGGATCGGCTGGCATGGAGGCATCCTTTGTTAATTTTGTGGAACCGGGCGACCGGGTTTTGGTCGCCGCGAACGGGGTGTTCGGCATGCGAATGGCGGACGTTGCGGAGCGGCTCGGCGCCGCGGTCGACCGTCTGGATTTCGAGTGGGGGAAACCGGTCGATGTGGAGACGGTGCGCGCCAGGATTGAATCTGAACCGCCCTACACAATGGTCGGTGTGGTTCACGCGGAGACGTCCACTGGTGCCTTGACCGACGTCTCCGCAATCGGACGGATCGTGCGCGAATCCGGCGCATTGTACCTGGTCGATACGGTGACGGGGCTCGGCGGACTGCCGGTCGCAGTCGATGAGTGGGGGGCGGATATCGTGTACAGCGGCACGCAGAAGTGTCTGTCGTGTCCGCCGGGGCTGGCACCTTTCACGTGCAGCGATCGGGCGGTGGCCAAGCTATCCAGCCGGACAGGCAAAGTGCCGAACTGGTACCTCGATCTCAGCATGATTGTGCAATACTGGAGCGGCGACGGTGCCCGTGCCTACCATCACACCGCTCCGATCAACATGATTTACGGTTTGAATGCCGCACTCGGGTGTCTGCTCGACGAAGGGATTGAAGCGGTCATTGCGCGGCACCGAAACGCGCACGAGCGGCTGGTGAACGGACTGGAGGATCTCGGTCTGGGGATGCTGGTCGCTCCCGAGCACCGCCTGCCCATGCTCAACTCCGTTACGGTTCCGGACGGTGTCGACGAGGCCGATATCCGAAAGCGGTTGCGGCGTGAGCATCATATTGAGATCGGCGCGGGGCTTGGACCGTTGGCCGGCAAGGTATGGCGGATCGGGCTGATGGGGCACACCGCACGCGCCGAAAACGTCGACCGTCTGCTCGACGCGTTCCGCGACAGTCTCTCAGGTTGCGTCTAATGCTTCACCTCGACGAAGTCCGCCCGGGCGAGGGGGCGTTCGACCATGGAACGCGGCTCACCGAGTTGGCGAAGCCGGATGCCGACCTTCCCGTGATGCTCGCGCGTCTTTCGAACGCCGAGGATAACGAGGCGGCGGCGTCCGTCCGCATGGTGGCGAAAAACGCCGGGGTACCGTTCTGATTGGCATGGCCGCCACAAACGCCGAGTTGATTCTGATTGACTGTGGAAGCACGCTTGTTTCCCGGATTCACGCCTGCTTTCAGCCGCATGTAGCGCGCCGCCGAACGATCACGCTGGTCGAAGCCGCGGAGGCAGACTTCTCCACGGCGGACCTGGTCGTGATCAGCGGATCACCCAGGCAGTTTACCGATCCGGTGCAGGGACGCGGTTATCCGGAACAGTTCTCGTTTTTGTCGCGTGTGACCTGTCCCGTGCTCGGAATCTGCGCCGGTCACCAGGGCATGGGGCTTTACCATGGTGCGCGCATTTCACGATGTGAGCGGCAGGAGGCGATGGAACCAATTGAGTTCCTTGTAGAACACCCATTGCTGGATGGGATACCCTCCGGAACCGCGTTTGCGGAGCGGCATTCTGAGGAGATTACCCTGCCTCCGGGATTCAGACTCCTCGCCCGGTCGAAGCGCTGTGGAGTCGAGATGGTGGTCGCGGAGGATCTTCGCAGGGTTGGGGTTCAGTTTCACCCGGAGATCTCGGGTGAGCCGGGTTTCCGCTTCTTTGCTAATTTGGTTTCCCACTGGGTGTAACGTCGCCTGCACGATTTCAAGCATCGTTCCAAGTCTCCCAGCGTCAGTAGCACCCATATTTCCAGGCGGTTTCGTACATCGCGATGACGTTCTCGGTCGGGGAGTTGTCCTGGAGGGCGTGGGTGGGGGCGAAGCAGTAACCGCCGCCGGGCATCATTATTTCGAGGATCTCACGGCAGTACGCGATCGTCTCGTGCACACTTCCGAACGCCACCGGTCCGCCGGTGCTGATGCATCCATGAAAGGCGAGGCGGTCTCCGAACCGCTCCTTCAGGTATGCCGGGGCCATGTCCCTGGCCTCGGGCTGGAGGGTGTCGACCGCGTCGAGTCCCAGCGCGATGTAGTCGTCGTACGTCCAGCTGCTCGACCCGCAACAGTGAAGCATTACGGGTATTCCGTACGCCTTCGCCAGGGCGAAGAACGGCACGTGGCGCGGTTTGATGTGTTTCTCGAAGAGTGCCCGGCTGATCAGCGGACCGTTCTGGGTGCCGAGATCCTCGCCAAGCCACATGAAATCAACGCCGCCGCGGGCGAACTCGAGGATCCGTCGCGCGGACTCGAGCTGAATCTCCAACATGCGGTCGATCAGGAGGAGGCCGGCCGAATCGTCCAGTGCGAGGTCGATGAATACCTGCTCCATGCCGCGGAGGAATCCGGCCGTGTTCATGATACACCCGAGACCGGGATCGCCAACGTGGATGGCGTATGTGTGATTGCGCCGGCAGAAGTCGTCGACTTCCGAGTAGTCGAAATCATCCGGTGAGGGCATCGGCCAGTTCGCGACGGTCTCCTCGTCCGCGCCGGCGAGCGGAAAGTCACAGTAGTCCCAGTAGGCGCCGCTGCCGTGCTCGATATAGCGGGTTCTCCACCCCCAGCAGGGATCGACCCGCCGATTTGGGTGCTCGCGGTGGAGCGGCGGACCGGTGTACGGTGCCCGGACCTGCCGGAAGTCGACGCCGAGGGCATCCCTCAGCCCGTCTCGGTCGTCGGGATCGAGGCCGAAATGAAGCTTGAGGCGCGCGTCGATCCCCGGGTTGGCCATGTAGTTGATCGGCACACGGTCGGCCGCCTCCCGCGCCAGGGTGGTCATAACGCGATCTTTTGAGGTCATGGGCGGGGAGGAGGGGGAATAGTTGATATAAGCACCAGGATTTGGCGACAGTGTCGCGATCCCCGCCAGGGATGTCAACCCGGGGCGAGTGGGAATCCAGGCGGAGCGCCGCCAGCGTCCGCGAGCGGGCCATCCGGCACGGACCGTACGCCTCCTCGACGATAAGCGTTCCGGGCAGGCGGATGCCGGGTTATTCTGATCCGGCTTGGGGGCGGCTGATTGTGCCTGTTGACGCCGTAAACCGGGACAACCCGTTTGGCGGCTGCAAGCCGGTTACACGACCCTGGCGTATACGTGGCAGTCGCGGGGTTTGGGGGAGACGTTCGGGTGCATGATCCAGCGGTGGAGAGTGCCCTCGAAGGTCATGCCGGCTTTCTCGAGAACCCGGGCGGAGCCGTGGTTATCGACATCGCATACGGCCCAAACGCGGAAAATATTCGGATCGGCGAGGGTGCGATCGACGACCGCGTGCACGGCTTCGCTCATGTACCCGTTCCCCCAGTAGGCTCGCGCGAGCACGTATCCGATGTCGGCTTTATACCGTTCGGGCCTGCACGTGATCATGCCGATCGGCCCTGGCGTTCCCGGTAGGGTGATCGCCCAGCTCAGGGTGTACCCCGTCTCCCGTTCCCGTGCGCATCCTTCAAGGAACCGGTGGGTATCCTGGATGCTCGTGTGCGGTCGCCAGGACATGTAGCGGCAGACCTCGGGATCCTGGGCGTAGCGATCGAAGATGCAGGGAGCGTCCTCCGGGACGGGAGGACGCAGCTCAAGGCGAGCGGTTTTGAATGACGAAAGAATGTGCGGCATGGCGAAGGACGTTCGTTCGTTCTGGAACACCCCGAGATGGAGCGCAATTGCGAATCCGGAAAATATGCTTGTCCCGGAGGTGTCCCCCATGTGCACAATGTGCGGATCATGATCATCCTGACCTGTAATGTCAGAACGGCCCAGGCCGACGACGGGCTCAACAACTGGGAAAACCGCAAGGATCTCTGCGCGCGCGTGATCGCGTCGCGCAATCCGGATGTGATCGGATTTCAGGAGATGGATCTGATCCAATTCCGCGATCTCCAGGATCGCCTGAGTGGATACGACTCCTATGGGCTCGGAGATACGCCGGTTGGATATCGGCCAACGAATGCAATCTTCTTCCGGCGCGAACGGTTCTATTTCGTGACGGGCGGAGGCTATTGGCTCTCGGAAACCCCGCATGTCGCCGGCTCAAAATCATGGGACAGCGTATGCGTACGCCTGGCGAACTGGGTGCGGCTGGTCGATCGCCCGAGCGGAAGGGAATTCCGCTTGATCAACACCCACTTGGATCACATGGGACAGAAAGCCAGGGAAAACCAGGCCCGGCTCATTATGGAAGACTCCGCAGCCTACCCAGACGATTTTCCGCAGGTTCTTGTCGGGGACATGAATTGTGACGACCAAAACCCCGCCTTGACCCAGCTTCTTGAATCGAGTTGGCGAGACACGTACACGCTGGCGAATGGAGGCGGTGAGAACCTGCCGACTTTCCACGAGTTCAAAGGGGAGCAAGACGACGGCAATCGTGCAAAGCTCGATTGGATCCTGATTCGCGGCAAGTGGGGCCCGGTCGCGTCCGCGGATATCGTTCGCGACGCCGATGAGCCCCTGTACCCGAGCGACCACTATTTTGTCGAGGCCCGGGTCACCGCCTATTCCGAGGATTCCGGGTCGTAGGCGGGCTGATAACGGGATTGGTCGGGCGCATTTCAGGGGGGCGAGAGCATTTCCCTGGCGCCGTTTCGGGCACCGATCCCTGGCGAGCCGGATTCCAGAACCGCCAGGCTCTGCGACATTTGTATTTGTGCCCGCGAGGGCGCGTATCGACGTTGACTTTCCGGTTTGATGCCGCATTCCTTCCCCCCATTCGTCCGATGAGCACAATCCGTATAGCTGTTGTCGGCCTCGGCATGGGAAAGCTCCATGTTGCAGGCTATCTCAAACACCCGGGAGCCGAAGTTGTCGCGGTTGCCGACCTTGATGAATCCCGCTTCGCCGCGATCCGGGAGATGGTGCCGGGGATCCGCACCTACGTCGATTACCGCGAGATGCTCCGGGTGGAGAAACCCGCCCTGGTCTCGGTCGCGGTGCCGAACTCCCTCCATGAGGAAATCAGCTGCGCAGCCCTGGAATCGGGGGCTGACGTGCTCTGCGAGAAACCGATGAGCGTTGACCTGCCGTCCGCCCTCCGCATGCGCGACAAGGCGGAGACAACCGGGCGCAAGCTCTACATCAACTTCTCCCAGCGGTTCGGTGCATTCGGCCGCACCGCGCGCAGCCTGGTCGACGCGGGAGAACTGGGCCCCATCTACCACGCCTATTGCCAGTGGACCCGGCGCGATGGCATCCCCCGATTCGGCGGCTGGTTCGGCCGGAAGGAAATGTCCGGTGGCGGCCCCCTCATCGACCTCGGTGTCCATCGCCTCGATTTCGTCTTCTGGCTGATGGGTGACGCGAAGCCCTTGACCGTGTCCGCTGTCACGCACGATCGCCTCGGCACCGCCCTCGGACGGAAGCACAATAAACCGTTTGACGTGGAGGATCTCGCGACCGGGCTCATTCGGACCGACAGCGGCGCCTCGATTCTCTTCGACATCTCCTGGACCGGATTCCAGGTCAAAAAGGAACAGCAGGTGCTCCGGCTCCTGGGCGAGAAAGGGAGTATTGAGGGCAGCCCTGGCCCGCACGGCGACTACACCCTGTATTTTTGCCACAACCTCGCCGGCAATGCGTACAACTCCACCCCCGTCGATCCCACCCCCGAAGCCTCTTCGTTCGAAACCCTGGTCGACTGTCTTCTCACCGGCGATCCATTCCCTGCAACGACAGAGGACGGCATCCGGCTTCAGGCCGTGCTCGACGCGCTGTACGAGAGCGCCCGTGTCGGCAGGGAGATCGAAGTGGACGCGCTTCAGGCGCACGCCCGCGGGTGAGCCTTCTCGTCGACCGGCGTTTCGGTTTGATGCGGACAAAGGACGAAGGATCGTCTGTATGATCCGAGGATCGCATCGATCGAATTCGAAGAGAACCGCCAGGTAATTGAGAACGGGGCACCGTCGCCCCTCGGTCGACTGGACCGGCGAACGGCAGGCGGATTCAACTCTCCGTGAGGGCTTGAGCGATGGCGCGATTGAACGCCGGTAGGTCGCCGGGCACCCGCGAGGTGATAATGTTGCCATCGCGCATCACTTCGGCATCCGTGAACTCCGCTCCATACTCGATCATCTCGTTGCTGATGCTGTTGACGCACGTGATCGAAACGCCGTCGAGAACTCCCGCCGAAGCGAGCACCTGGGGTCCGTGACATATCGCCGCGATCGGTCGGCCGGTCGCGTGGAACCGGGCGACGAACTGTCGCACGCTGTCGTCGTCCCTGATATCGGCGGGACCGCGTCCGCCGGGAATCACCAGCGCACAGAAATCCTCGGGATTCACGTCGTCTATGGTGGTTTCGATATCGATCGAGGCATCGCTATTGTAGGCGCTGAGGGTGCCGGTCCGGTTGCTCAGGAAGACGGCGTTCGCGCCGCGGGAGCGCATGTAGGCGGCTGGCTCCAGGGTTTCCCCGTCGTGGAAACCGGCTCCGATAAGAATGCCGACCTGCTTGCCTGCGAGCTCAGAACCGGTCTCTTGATCCGGCCCTGAATACGCCGCAGCGACGGTGAACATCAGAATGCATGGGATGAGCAGGTGGATGGGTGTCTTATGTGTCATGACGGTGCTCCGCACGGTGGCGATTGGGGGTTGGTGTTGAGACAGAATCGACGAGCCGTTCCAGAGTATACTGATCCGGCTGTACCGCACATAATCGAATCCCGGAGCGGGCGCAACAAAAACCGGATATACGGATCCGAAATTCGGAAATACAGGGGGTTTTTATCTGGACCTCGATGGGGCGTCTGCGTGTCTGAGTGCCGGCTACGTTGAGATTTCTTGTGCTTGAGCCTGAAGCTCCCGGACCGCCTCTTCCAGGCGTTGGGTGATCCGCGCGTGCGGGTCTGTTTCCGCATCGGATTGGGAGGCTTCGCGTTTCAGGGTTTCCGGATCGATCGGTTTCCCGAAGTGAACGGTGATTCTCGCGAAGCTTGGAAAGGAACGTCCCGGGGGCAGGGCTTTTTCGGTTCCTTCAATGAAGACCGGAACCACCGGGCGTTCGTAGTGTTCTAGGAGCAGCCCGACGCCCTGACGAAAGGGCTGGAGGGCGCCGTTGCGGGAGAGTTGGCCTTCGGGAAACCACACCAGCGGTTGTTCCCGCTTGAGGATCAGTGCTCCCATCGAAAGGCTCGAGATCGGGCCGCGCTCGCGTTCGATCGGGACCACCTGGGCCAGCCGGCTGATGGCGCGCCAGAAGGCGTTGCGGAAGAGGATGCCGGCCCACCCCCCCCAGAAGCAGCGGCGTGCACGGGTGTATCCAAGCGCGACGCTGAGGGCGGGGGAGTCGAGAAAGCTGACGTGATTCGGCAACAGGATGAAGGAGCCGGATTCCGGGACGTTGTCGAGGCCTCGCACCCGCACGCGGAAGAAGATCTGAACCAGGGGGTACATGACGCCGTAGAGGATCGTAGCGATGCACAATCCGATCGGTCCTCGCGGCTGGGCGCGCGCCAGGTCCGCCTCGGAAAGCGCGGTCTCGGGCTCCTCGATCGGACGCCGTGCCTGAGCTGATTCGGTTTCGGTGGCCTCTGCGACCAACTCCATAAGATTCTGTACTGAATCCGCGCGTTCGAGCCAGGAGTCATCGACGGGGATCTTGAGTTCTTCTTCGATTAGGAGCGATAGGTTGACCCATTCGAGCGAATCGATGCCGAGGTCAAATTCCATGCTTGCGTCGGGCGCGAGCGGTTTGTCCCGGTAGCGCGATGCGAGCAGTTTCCAGAGTTGGCGCACGCGCGCGTCCTCCATGAGAACACGGGCGTCGCTGGACATCTCCGATTCGGAGAGCGGTGCTGCGGGCCGCTTGGTCGTGGTTCCCTCTTTGGCGTCGGCGTAGTCCCGTGCGAGACCCTTGCGCTGTAATTTGCCGAGTCGGGTGCGTTCCAGCGGTTTCGTGCGGATCTCAACGCGGTAGAGACGCTGGTAGGAGGGCAGGGAGGCGGCGCGCTCCTCGAGGCTCTTTCGAACGATGCGTGTGAGTTCGGATTCGTCGTGTTCGCGCATGTGTTCCCGGGCCGGGACGACGAGCGCTGCGAGTTTTCCGTCGTCCTCGAGAACGCCGATTTCCTCGATCGCATCACACTGCTCGTAAGCCGCCTCGACCTTTTCCGGGTCGATGTTCTCGCCTCCTTCGAGTACGATCATCGTGGATACGCGGCCGTGCAGGTACACGTAACCGTCCGGATCGATTGCGGCGAGGTCGCCGGTCCGGAACCAGCCGTCGGTGAATGCCTTCCCGGTCGCATCGGGGAGGTCGTGGTACCCGGCGAAGACGTTCGGGCCGCGCGCGAGCAGTTCGCCCTGCGGGCGGTCACCTGCGCCGGCGTCTCCGCCGTGCGACTCCTCGGGGAGCACGGAGGGATCGATCTGCAGTGTAACCCCCGCGACCGCGCGCCCCACCGATTGATGGCGGCCCTCGCCCGGTTGCTTCAGCGTGAGGAGCGGGGCGGTCTCGGTCAGGCCGTACCCGATCGCGACCGGCCATCCGATCGCCTCGAGGTTCTCGGCCAGGTGCGGTTCCAGGGGGGATCCGCCGGAGGCGAGCATCCGGATGTCGGGTCCGATGCGCTCGTGGACCGCGCGGAAGAGGCGGCGTCCCACCGGCTTGCCGATCCGATTTGCGGTGCGGGCGAAGGAGAGCATTCCGAAAAAGACCGCGGACTTCAAACGGCCGGTGGACCGCACGCGGTCGCTCAATCCCTGGAAGATCGCGCGGTAGAGGCGCGGCACCCCGAGTACGACGGTCGCCCGCGCTTCGCGGAGCGCCCGCGTCACGGCGCCGCCGGTGAGGGCGTGCGGCAGGATGATGGGCACGCCCATCGCGAGGGGTGTGAGCACCCCGAGGACCACCGGGTAGACGTGGTGGAGCGGCAACGGCAGCAGTAGGCGGTCTCCCTCCGCGACGATGCCGGCGTTTTCGATCGTCTGGATCTGGAAGAGCACATTGCGATGTGAGAGCGGGACGCCTTTGGGGAGCCCGGTGGTACCGGAGGTATAGAAGAGAACCGCGGTCTTGTCGTCCCCGACCTCCACCGCTTTCCCCGGATCGTCCGCGAAGATCCGTCTCCAGTTCCGGTTGGAGTCGTCGTCGAGGATATGGATTTTCACGTTGCCGGCGCTTTCGACCTGCTTGAGGCGGCGTGCGAGTTGAGCGGTGGTGAAAAGGCGCTTCGCCTGGCTGTTCTCGAGCACGTGTTCGATGTGTTCGTCACTGGTCTGGACGTCGATCGGTGCGACCACGCCGCCGGCGCGCAGGATTGCGAGGGTTGCGGTGAAGAACTCGGGCGAGGCCGGCGCGAAGAGGACGACTGCATCGCCTTGTTCCGTGCCATCCCGTTGCAGGCCTTCTGCGAGGCGGGCGGCATTTTCGCCGATTTGCCGGCCGGTCCACGCTGCCTGGTTCTCGCTGTCGAACTGGATTGCCGCCGCCGCATCACCGCGCTCAGCGACCACGTCGGCGAGTCCGGCGAGCGAGTCTTTGAGCCGTTTGGTGTGTTTCGCGGTCATGGCGGGAACCTCCTCTCGATCGTGTCGACACGTAGGATGTGGTCGGAGCAGCCGTGATCGTCAGCGCATCGTCCTCATGATGAGTTACGATCACCCGATATCGCCGAGAGTTCAACCGCATTCGGTGTTTTATGAATTTCGTCGGTGCTGCCGGGATGCTTAAGATCGCTGCCCTCCGTCCTCTGGAGGCGTTTTCGAGGCGGTGCCAGCCGCCTGTTGGGTCGGTGGCCGGTGGGCCGGGCCGCGTGCATTGATGGATCAGGCGTTGTCGAATGCCTCGAGTGGGATGGTGCCGGCGTACCCGAAGGGGGCGGACAGGAGGGATTGGATCTGTGTGCGACCTTCCTGAATCCGCAGTCGGGGCCATCCCTGGTCGGCCGGTTCGTAGAGATCGGGGTGCAGGCGGAGGACCTCCTGCTGAATCTGCTCCGGAAAGGAACTGAGACCGGTGAAATAATGGTGGCCGTTGCGTTCGACGCTGGCGTTTCCGAGGCAGGCTTGGACGGTCATATCCTGCATCAGGGCGACTGGTCCAATGTTGGCGAGGTCTTCGCCGCTCATCACCAGCTTCCGGCCGGGCTGTTTCTGTATGCGATAGGCCAGAAGCGCACGATTTGCCACGCCCTTGATCACCCCCTTGCAGTTCTTGTGGCTGCACCCGGAGTATCCCCAGTCGAGGGCTCTGGCGCAACTGTGCAATTCACCGTCTGATTCGTCGATGATCACCGGAGGCCGCTCATTCCAGTTCGCGAAGAGGTCCCGCACTTCGTCCTGAAACGCGGCGTCCCGGTGGAGCGGTTGTTCGACGAAAAGAAGGTTTCCGAGGAACGCGCGCAACGGTTCGCGCGCGCGCAGGGCCGCCCAATATTCCCGGAACTCCTGCGCGCTCAGGAACTGTTCGTTCCCGTCGATCGTGAACGCGTAGGAATCCTTCGTCTCCCGGGCTATCACGGCCGCCATGGCTTCGAGGCGCGGAAAATCCTTCTCCTGTCGAGCCATGATTTTGATTTTGAAATGGCGCGTTCCGTAGAAGCGAATCACCTCGTCGAGGCTCTGTGGCAAGCCGTCATCGATCCGGTCGGCCGGATCGACCTCACCGGCGGTAATCGGATCACCGAGTCCCACGGTGTGCCGGACCGTCAGCTCCTTGAGGGGTTCGGCCGGGAGGTATTTTTCCGGGTCCGACTCGGCCAACTCCGGATGTATCCGCTTGAGGTGGATGCCGAATGCGCCCGATCGCAGTGCCCGGGGAAAGCTCGTCGCAGTGCCGCGACAGAAGGCGTCTATCAGCGCCCGTTCAACGAGCGAGGTTCCGAAGTGCGTGAGCAGGGGAGGGAGCGCCTCGGAGCCGCCCCATGCGTCCATCCTTTGGTAGAGCTCCTCCCAGAACGCGAAAACAGTGTTGGCTCGAATTTCCTTCGCCTCGCTGGCGGCCTGCCGAATCACAGCCAGCATCTCTTCGATTTCCGCTTCAGGGTCCTTGTCCGGAACCTTGGTGAACCATTTTGGTGGAAGATGGTCCGCTGCGACTCCTTCGGCCGGCTTATCATCGATGGATGCCCGCACGCGTACGAAGAGGTGCGGCAGGTGGGTCAACACGGCGATGCCGTAGCGAAACGGCATACGTGTTTCGAGCGGCGTTCGGTGGAGCGTGATCGCTTCGATTCGGATGCTCACGCGATTCCCAGGTACTGGTTGCGGCCTTTCACGAGTGTTTCCAGCTTACGATCGGCGACCGTGCGCTTGAGCATCCACATACCGCAGTCCGGATGCACCCAGCGCACGCGTCCTTCTCCGGCGGCTTTTTCGGCCCGTTCGATCCGCCGGGCGACTTCGTCGGGGGACTCGACCGGATTCACCTTGATGTCGACGACCCCGACTCCGAGGGCGATCCTGGGGTCGATCCCGGCGAGTGCTTCCAGGTCGCTCTCGGGGCGGTGGGCGAGCTCGAGCACAAGGTGGTCGGTGTGGAGCGAGTTCAGGAAGTCGAGCAGGGCCTTCCACGATCCCTTTTGAATTGTCTGGCCGCCGTAATTGCCGAAGCAGAAGTGGACCGCCTTTTCGCCGTTGAAGGCGTCGAGGACCCGATTCATCGCCTTCGCCGCGAGGGGACCGTCCTCCGGGTTGCCAGGGATGTTCGCCTCGTCGACCTGCAGGCAGGGGCAGGGGAGGCCGCGCACCTGGTCGGCCAGGACATCGGCGAGGGCCATGGTGAGCGCTTCAAAATCGCCGTAGTGGCGGTCGAGGAGGGTCCGGGAGAGCATGTACGGGCTCGTGACGGTAAACTTGAAGGCACCCCCTGCGACCGATCCCGCGCGGAGGCAGTCCTCGAGCAGGTTGAGGCTCCCCTCGCCGAGCGGCCCGCGGACGACACCCGCGGGTTTGCGGCGAAAATCCATCTCCTCCTTGCCGCGGAATGCCTCGGCGTCGGAGCGGCCCACTGTGTCATCGATCCCCGCCATCGGGCGAATGAAGTAATCGATCATTCCGTTGGTGTCCGGGTGGTTGACGTCGAAGCGGTACAGCTCGCCGTCGGTCGGCAGGTCGATGCCCGCCTGGCGCTGCGTGTCGATAATTACGCGGGTGGCGTCGACCACGGCCTGTTCGCTCGGCAGTGCGGCCAGCCAGTCCGGGACGGGGTAGGAGCCGACCGTTGTTGTGAGGATCCGCGGTGTCTCGGGTATTCTTGTGGTTGTGTTCATGGATGCCGCATTCAAACGGCCGGAGGACGCGGGAGTCAACGCTCTTGAACGCAGCCTTGCCGTCTGGAAAAAACGGAACCGCGAACGCGCTTCGCTCGCTCAAGGACGCGCGAAGAAGGCGACGCGGAGGCTACAGAGATGGTTCGATCTCCGCGATGGCGATGCCGCGTTCGCCGGCGACGGAGTAGAGCAGGTAGGTTCTGTCCGCCTCCCGGTATAGGGCCGGGTCGCGGAGCTGGTGGACCGGTCCATGGACGGCGCCGGCTTCCGAGCGCACGGGCGGCAACCGGGCGCCCTCGTACTCCTTTTCCGGCCGGATTACGGACTCCGGCATACCGGCGAACCTCCAGGATCTCCAGTCGCCGGCGAGGTTGATGCGCGCGCGGAGGATGTGCTCGGGTGCGTCGCGTTTACGCGAGTAGAAGAGATGGAGGGTTTCGCCGGCGACCAGCACGGCGCTGTGTCGCGTGCGCGGCTGCTCCGGATCGTTCCGCTCGTCGCCGGGGAGCAACATCGGTCCCGGTTCGAAGCCGCCCAGACCGTCGACCGACCGGTAGAGACGGCTGGGCATCGCTATTGCGTAGTGTGCGCTCTGATACCGGAAGACCCGGAAATACGAGGGGCCCAGCAGGTCGGCGGTGCTTTCAAAATGAATGCCGTCCCGGGATGTGGCGAGGCACGAGTGTTGCGGCGGTCGTTCGAACGCGCCGTGGTAGTACATACGAATCTCGCGACGTTCGGAATCGACGTGGACATCCGGGGAGGCGATGTGGGCGGGAAAGGGCGTCTGGTCCATCCGGAGCGTACCGGGGGAGTGGATGCGCCAGGGACCCTCGAGGGCGTCGGCGCAGGCGAGGCGGATATAGGTGCCGGCGTGGTGGGCGAAGTAGAGGTAGTAGCGGCCGAGGGGGTTGGGGAGCCATGCGGGTACGCGGATAAGCGACGGGCCGTTGATGTTTGCGCCCATTCGCTCGTCCATTTCCGGGACGATGATCGGATTCCCGGGAAAACGCCGGATCCGGATCGCTTGTGTGGGTCGAGGCCCCATACCCTCCTGTCACCGCGCGGCGTGCGCGGTCTCGATCATGGCGACGATGTTCTCGACCGGCGTGCCGGCCTGCACGTTGTGGCAGGAACAGCAGATGTAGCCGCCGCCGGCGCCGAGGGTCTCGATGTTCGCGCGAGTTTCGCGGACCACGTCGTCCACGGAGCCGAACGGCAGTGCCCGCTGGTTGTCGACGGCGCCGTGAAATATCAGCGCCTCGCCAAAATCCCGCTTCAGGCCGGCACGGTCCATGCCCGGGCAGAGGTGTTGGATTGGATTGAGGATATCGACGCCGCATGCGATCAGGCTGGGGATCAGATCGCGGATTGCGCCGTCCGAGTGGAACTGGACTTTCTTGCCGTGGCGGTGAACGATCTCGCACCAGCGCGTGAGGCGGGCTTCAAAGAATTGCTTCCACACCGCCAGCGAGATGAGCGGTCGATCCTGCGTGCCCATGTCATCGCTTATGAACACAATATCGAGGGTGTCGTCCAGCTCGGAGAGGTAGCGTTCCAGCATCTCCGTCTGGATGCGATCAATGTGGACCAGGGCGGCCTCAAGGATCTGCGGTTCCACGAGGACATCCATGAGCGCATTTTCGAGTCCCCGCATTTGGCAGTACACCTCGAAGTGCGAGATCCACGGTCCAATTGTTGCGAATCCGAAATCGCGGGCGCGTTCGGCTGCGGCCCGGGCTTCCGCGTAGTCGAATCCATCCGGGTCCGGCCACTCGGAGTACGCATCGACATCGGCCGGACTCGCGGCGGCGTGGAGCGGCGCATCCGCGACCTCGTTGTACGTGGCGGCGCCCGCCTGGACCGCGCGGGTCGCCACGCCCCAGAGATTGCGGGTGCCGCCCTCATTCGGGTCCACGACGCGTCCGCGGTAGCGTGGGAACACCCAGACGATCTTGTCCAGTCCCAACGCCTGGTAGACCGCGAGTTCATCCTCCTCCCCGGTATGGGCGCGGAGGGTGTCGAGGACTTCCCGGGTACACCAGAGGTCGACGGGACATCGATCGACGGTCCGGCGTTCAAGCGTGGCGGAGATGCGTTCGGAGGCAGTCATGGGAATTCAGGTTACTCGGGCGATTCGCGGCGGCAGGGCCATTTGCAGGGCTTCCTTTGGGTTTGGCCGCTCGTGCATTCGCCCACAGACGCAGGATTTCGGGTGGGGCGGCACGCGTCAAGCGTGCGTGCGGGGTGATTCATCCGGAAGGATTCCTCGTTTGACGTAGACGGGTCGCGCCACCCGGCGGATCGTCGGGAGGCTCCATGCGAATGCGCCACCGGCGACCATGCAGAGCATGGCCGCGATCACGATCGTGGTCGGAGCGCCGATGGCGCTGGCGGATTTGCCGAATACGAGGGCGCCGATGGGGAGGGCGCCCATGAACGTCATGCCGAAGAGGCTCATCACGCGGCCGCGGCGGCGGTCGTCCACGAGCGTTTGGATGATCGTGTTCGTGGCGACGATAGCGGTGAGGCTGCTTCCCCCGGCCAGGAGCAGGAGTGCGGTTGACAGCCATACCTGAGTGGAGACTGCGAAGAGGGCCAACGCGACTCCGAACGTCAGGGTGTTGAGTACGATGACCCTTCCGAGGCCGAGGACGCTCTTACGCGACGCCAGGAAGAGCGCTCCAATCAACGCGCCGCAACCTCCCGCCGCCATGAGGATTCCGTAGGTCCCTGAATCGCCTCCGAGGATCTGTCGCGCAAAGATGGGCAGCAGTGTCGCGTAGGGGAGTCCAAAGAGGGAGATTGCCCCCATCAGGAGTATGAGCGCCCGGGTCGGGGCGAATCCGAACGCGTAGGCAAATCCCTCCTTCATCTCGCCGAAGATATCTTTGTCCCGGGGCAGCCGCTTGCGCGGTGCGATGCTCAGAGCGAGCATGCTGGCGATCACGGCGATATACCCGATTCCACCGATCAGGAAACAGATTCCCTCGCCGTGCGCTCCGAAGAGCGGGATGATCACCGCACCGGCGACGACGGGTCCGAGCAAGCGGGCGCTGTGGAAGATCGATGAGTTGAGCGCTATGGCATTGGAGAGCTTCTCGGGGTCTTCGACGATATTGACGACCAGCGCCTGGCGCGCCGGCATCTCAAACGCTTTCGCGATTCCGAGGAGGGCGCAGGCAAAAAATATGTGCCATGTCTCCACGCGGCCGGAAAGTGTCAATCCTGCGAGACCCAGCATAGTCACGATATCGAGGAGATGCGCCGTAATGATAATGCGCCTCCGGTCGACCCGGTCGCTGAGCACCCCGCCCAGGGGCGAGAGAAAAAAGGTCGGGGCGTGCATGAAGAACCCCAACAACCCGAGCATGAGCGGGTCGCCGGTGAGTCGGTAGACGAGCCATCCCAGTGCGGCCAGGGACATCCAGTGTCCGGTCAATGCCGTCAACTGGCCGGCGAAGAAGAGCCGGTAATTTCGGTATTGGAAAGTACGGAAGAGAAACCGAACGCCGGTTATTGGTGAGGACGACGGCATAAACGTGGCGGCCTTAGTTCAAAGCACCTGGCATGCTTCGATGCAGGCGTGTGGGTCCAGGCGCATTATTTCGGCGTGCGCTCGAGCGTATTGTAGTCGACGTCGTGAGTGACATGGTTTGCGGGTGTTTGCGATTGGTCCAATGCTGTCGGGCGTAGGATGAGGCTTTTGGGATCACCGCGAACGAGCGGACTCCAGTCGCGACTGCAGTGCATTCAAAAACGGAGGGCAAGGAGAATTGCAGGAGATGAGCCCGGAGACGCCTTGCGGTTTTCTATCGCCAGTCTCTAAAAACCGATTTTGCTATGGTGGCATGCTGCAACTGCTGCGGATTCGCAACTTGGCCTTGATGGATGCGGTGGCGTTGGAATTCGACGGGGGATTCACCGCCGTCACGGGCGAGACCGGCGCCGGAAAGAGTGTCTTGCTCGGTGCGCTCAGCCTGTTGGCGGGGGGGCGCGCCGACAAATCGTTGATTCGGCAGGCTGCGGACGATTGCGAGGTGGAGGCCGCCCTGTATTTCGAGGACCCCGGATCAATCGACGCGATGCTTGATTCCCTGGGGTTGCCTGTTTGTGAAGCGGGGACCCTTTTGCTTCGCCGTACGCTCTCCCGCAAGCGTGTGTCGCAGGTGCAGATCAACGGTCGGCTCAGCACGGTTGCGAATCTGGAGGCGCTGAGCGAGTGGTGGATCGATTTCCACGGTCCCGGGGAACCGCAGAAGCTGTTTCACGTGAAGTGGCAACTGGAGCTTCTCGATCGCTTCGCGCGCAACGGTACGGCGCGTGGTGCCTACATGGCCGCGTTTCACACCTGGCGGGAGCGCTTGGACGCAATGGCCACGGTGCGCGAGCGCGATCAACTCGACGACGATGAAATGGCCCTTCTCCGGAATCAGCTCGAACGGATCGAAAGCGCCGAGTTGTCGGAGGAGAGCGTCGAGACACTCGAACGCGATTTCTCAAGGCTATCCCAATCTCAGAGAATTCGCGAACTCGGCGATTCGATCGCCGGCGGACTCGGAGTCGACGAGGAGGGTGTCGGTGCCCGGATGGGATCATTGCTCCAGGAAGCGCGGGAGTTGGGTCGAATCGACCCGGATGCTGCATTGCTCGCGGAGCGATTGGAATCCCTGATCATTGAAGCGGCGGACCTGGCCGGGGAGTTTGAGGGGATCGCACGGGCGGCCGCGTTCGAGGAGGAGGAGGCTGCGCAGATTGAGGATCGTATGCAGCGCTGGCTGGACCTGAAGCGGAAGCATGGCGGCAGTGTGGGGGCTGTTCTCGCGAAGCGGGACGAACTCCGTGCGCGCCTGGAGATGCAGGGGGACATGGAGGGAACCTTGCATCGGCTCGAGGTGGAGGCCGTTTCGGCTCGGGAGGACGCCGCGGCGCGTGCGGTCGAACTGCGCAAGACCCGTGAACAGGCTGCCCGCAAACTGGAAAAGGAAGCCGCGCGCCTCATCAACCTCCTTGGTTTTCGCAGAGCGAAGTTCGCCATCGAGATTGTAGCGGAGTCCGACATGCGCGAGCACGGGGATTGCTTTTGCCGTTTTCTCTTCGCACCCAACGCCGGGCAAGGCCTCATGCCGCTCGACAAGATCGCCTCCAGCGGTGAGATCGCCCGTGTCATGCTTGCTTTGAAAGCCGCTCTTGCGCGGGTCGACGCCACCCCGGTGCTCGTATTCGATGAGGTGGATTCGAACGTGGGGGGTGAAACGGCCAAGGCGGTTGGTCGTGAGCTGGCGGCGCTTGGGGAACGGCATCAGGTGCTGTGCGTGACGCATTTGCCCCAGGTGGCCGCGTTGGCTCAGCGACATTTCGTCGTGACGAAGAACCAGAGCGCGCGCACCACCACGGTCGCCATCGCCCCGATTCACGCAGCGAGGGAGGAGCGGTTGACGGAGCTGGCGCGGATGCTCGGGGATCGCAGCTCCGACAGCGCGCTTCGCCATGCCGCGGAACTGATGGAGTAGGAAGGGTTTCTGGGGCGTTTTCAACAGCCTGCCACTGACGATTCTCCCAGCCGGAAGAACCGTTCCGCATTGCGCGTGGTTGTCGCGGCGAGGGTTTCGAGGTCGATTCTTAGAACTTCGGCCAGCCGTTCGGCGGTGTGGCGCACGTAGGCGGGCTCGTTCGGTTTGCCTCGATGTGGCTCCGGAGTCAGGTAGGGAGCGTCGGTTTCCACCATCAATCGATCCAATCCTTGAACCCGCGCGGCCTCGCGAATCGTGTCGGCGGACTTGTAGGTGACGATGCCGGTAAAGGAGGCGCGCGCTCCGCGCTCCGCGAGTGCGCGCATCTCATCGGGACCGTCGGCGAAGCAATGGAAGACGACGCGCGCCCAGTCGATTCCGCTCTCGTCGATACACCGAACGCACTCGGTGAATGCGCCGCGGGAGTGAACCACGACGGGGCAATCCATCTGCAGAGCCAGGTCCAGTTGAGCGCGAAACGCCGAGACCTGGCGGGCTTTGATCTCGGCCGCTTCATCGGGGAATTTTGGGAGGTGGAAGTGGTCGAGGCCGATCTCGCCCATGGCACACGGGAGCGGATCGGTTGTGAAGTAGGTGCTCAGCAGCATGATGTCCTCCTCCCAGCTCTCCTCCGCATCGGAAGGATGCAGCCCGGCGGTCCAGAACACCCGGCCCGCATGCAGCCGGGCGAGGTCGTGGTACAGGGGCCAGTCCTTGCGGCCGGTGCCCACGGTGATCAACCGGTCCACCCCGGCTTCGGCCGCGCGATCGAGCGTCGCGGCCAGCGTGCCATCGCGATGGAATTTCTCCAGGTGACAGTGACTGTCGATGAGCATGCCACAGGGTTCGTCGTGAACACTGCGTCGTAAACACAAAAATCCCGGCTTGCGTCGGACCGGACCGGTATTTTTACGCGCCGACTGCATTTTCTGCTTTTGCTCGCGGGGTTGAGATGCTTCTCTGTCCGTCTTCCGCATCGGTGTTTCAACCGGATTCGCGGGGAAAGGGAGTGCGAGGTATGGAGAATGTGATCATTATCGGAACCGGCTGTGCCGGTCTCACCGCGGCGGTCTACGCTGCGCGGGCGAACCTGAGTCCGCTCGTCCTCGAGGGGGCTCAGCCCGGCGGGCAGCTCACCACGACCAGCGAGGTCGAGAACTATCCCGGTTTTCCGGAGGGGGTGGACGGGTTCGAGCTGATGGACCGCATGCGGAAGCAGGCGGAACGGTTCGGTGCGCGGTTCGAGTTCGCGACGATCGAGAAGGTCGATTTTTCCGGTTCGGTTCGAAAACTCTACGCCGGCGACAAAATCTACGAGGCCCGCGGCATCATCATAGCCACCGGGGCCTCTCCACGCCTGCTCGGGGTTCCGGGGGAGTCGGAGATGTTCGGGGGCAAGGGGGTCACAACGTGCGCTACCTGTGACGGTGCGTTTTACCGCGACATGGATGTCGTTGTGGTCGGGGGAGGGGACTCGGCGTGCGAGGAAGCGCTGTTCCTAACCCGCTTCTGCTCCAAGGTGACGCTGATTCACCGGAGGGATACGCTGCGCGCCTCCCAGATCATGGCCGATCGTACGCTCGCCCATGAGAAGGTCCACCCGGTCTGGGACTCCGTTGTCGAGGAGATCCTTGCTGATGAGAGCGGCCAGGTGCGCGGCGTGCGCATCGCCAACCGCGACTCCGGGGAGCGCTCGGAGATTTCCTGCAAGGGCGTCTTCATTGCGATCGGGCATATCCCCAATACCGCTCCGTTTCGCGAGTTCCTTGAGGTGGATGACCTGGGTTATTTTGTACCGGAGGCGGGGAGTGCCATTCGTACCCGGGTACCCGGGGTGTACGCCGCCGGGGACTGCTCCGATCACGTGTACCGGCAGGCGGTCACCGCCGCCGGACTCGGGTGTCAGGCTGCCATCGAATGTGAGCGATGGCTGGCGGAACAGGAGTGATGCGAACGCGCCCATACCGCGCCGTGCCGGTTGGCTGTCCGCGTTAGCGGGTCGAACGACACCGCCAGCGCGCCGGTGAGGGTTCCCCTCCAACATGGACACGATCGAGCAACCCGGTCCCTGCCAAAGCCGTCGCAACCTCCGGATCTGTACGGCCGAGGGTATTCTGGCGACGCCGTTCGTATTCATTGCGATTCCGGGCAACTTCATCATGGCGGCGCTCGTGACCCAGGTCTTCGGCATCGAGAAGGCCGTCTATGGGCTGATCGTCTCAATGCCCGCCTGGTTCAACGCTTTACAGCTTTTCATCATTCCATGGCTCAATCGTTTCATGAGCGTCCGCAGTCTGAACCTCGGATTCGCCTGGGCTCAGGTGGCCATGTGGGCGCTGCTCACCGCAGCCCTCCCATTTATCCCGCGCGATGATGCTCAGAGCGCCGCGCGCATCCTCTTCTTCCTGCTCGCCCTCTCAAGCCTTGTCGGGTCGGTCACCGGCGTTGGATGGACCTCGTGGATACAGGAATGGATCCCGGCCCGCATTCGGGGCAAATATTTCGGCAGACGCAACCGCCTCGTTGGACTGGCGACGATCGTATTCCTCCTCCTCGTCGGGAAGCTTGTCGAAACCCTCGGCGCTTCGATCGAAACGTATGTCATACTCTTCGCAACCGCCACGATCCTGCGGGCCGGATCCGTCTGGCTGCAGTACGGGATTCGCGTTCCCCGGCCAGAGGGGGCTACGGCAATCCACGTGCGCTGGACCGAACAGATCGTGGCCGTGACCCGGAATCGGGCGTTTCTGCACTTCGTCGGATTCAGTGCATTCGTGGCGTTCTGGATGAATTTCGTCGGTCCGTTCGTGCCGATCTTTATGTTCGACCATCTCGATCTCGATCTGGGAATCGTGACCCGCTTCGTCATCATTGCCAGCCTCACCAGCGCTCTCGCACTGCCGCTCTGGGGTCAATTGCTCGACCGCTACGGCTGCAAAGTGGTCATCGTGCTGTCGATCGTGCTCTGGGAAGTGCATAATTATCTGTATATTATCCTCACACCGGCGCTCTCATGGATGCTCTACCCGATGTGGTTCTGGGGTGGGATGGTCTCGGGAGGATTCTGGCTCGGCTCGTTCACTATGCTCCTCAAACTCCTCGGGCGGGAAACCAAGACAACCGGGATCAGCTTTAACCTCGCCGTCTCGTCCGTCGCCGCGGCACTCGCCCCAATCTGCGCGGGAGCGCTCCTCGGCAGCGTTTCCGACGCCGGCAGCCAGCTTCTTGCCTATCGCATCGTGTTCGGAGTCAAATCAACCGCCGTTCTCCTCGCCCTCTTCTGGCTTGCACGGGTCGTTGAACCCCGATCCGTTGCCTTGCGCTCGGTGTTCGGGTCGATGCGTACCATGCGCCAGACCCTTCTCGTTGATGGACTGGCCTTTTTCGCCAATGTCACCATGGTGCGCTCCTCCAAGCGCCGGAGAGGATCCACTGAACTGAGGACCGTCCGTCCGGAAGAGGAGGATGGATGACAAGCGGCGGTTCGCTCAGATTCTCCTTATTATCAAGAAGATAAAATTAGAATGAATACAAATCTCAAAAAATCCTTGAATTTGGAATAATTCCAAGTATCGTTTGCTTCGAATGCTAGGAACGATGCGACAAATCACTGAGAGAGACAGGAAAAACCTGACTGCTGCGCTGGAGCGATCCGGCTTGCGTGCGACTCGACAACGCGAGCAGGTTTTTGGCGTACTGGTGTCGCAGCGGGACCATCCGACGGCGGAGGAGGTGTTTGCGCGGGCGCGGAAGCAGCTGTCGACCATTTCGCTGGCGACGGTCTACAATTGCCTCGAGACGTTGGTTGAGTGCGATCTGATCAAGAAACTCAACTACGAACGGGAACCGAGCCGGTATTGCCCCAACCACGGGGAGCATGCGCATTTTCTGGATGAGGCGACCGGCCGGGTTTTCGACATCGATATCCCGAAAGACTTTCACGAGACACTGACAACGATCCTTCCGAAAGGATTTGCAGCGAACAAAATCAAACTGAGTTTTTCCGGGCGGGTGGAGCCGGAAGCGGCGGAACGGCAATCCAACTCCTCTGCATCCACCGTTTGGGAGCATATCGATCAACCCAACAATCAAACCAAACAGAACCGATCCAGATGAGTGCACTCGAGATTAAGAACCTGAGCGTCAGGGTGGCGGGGAACGATGTCATCAACGACTTCTCTCTGACCGTGCCCAAGGGCGAAGTTCACGCCCTGATGGGGCCCAACGGAGCTGGGAAGAGCTCGCTTGCGAAGGCGCTGGCCGGCCACGAGGACTATGAGATCACGCGTGGCGAAGCGCTGCTCGATGGCCGTGATATCGTTGGTATGGAGCCGGATGAGACCGCGCGTGCGGGGCTTTTCATGGCTTTCCAGTATCCGAGCGAGATTCCCGGTGTTTCGATCGCAAACTTCCTGCGGGCGGCGCTCACCGCGCGACTTCCGGAAGGCGAGACCTTAAAGGCGCCCGCCTTCTACAAGGAGCTTTACCGGGCCATGGACGAACTGAAGATCGATCGGAGCTTCACCAGCCGTCCGGTGAACGAGGGGTTCTCCGGCGGGGAGAAGAAACGCTGCGAGATCCTGCAGATGTCGGTGCTGAAGCCGAGTTTTGCGGTCATGGATGAAACGGACTCCGGGCTGGACATCGACGCGCTGCGCATCGTGGCCGAGGGAGTGAATGCCATGCGCGGTCCGAACATTGGATTTCTCGTGATCACCCACTATCAGCGTCTTCTCAACTACATCGTGCCCGACAAGGTGCATGTGATGCACGAGGGCCGCATCGTCAAAACGGGCGGCAAGTCGCTGGCGCTCGAGTTGGAAGAGAAGGGCTACGATTGGTTGAAGTCCGAGCTAACGCCGGCCGAGGCCGGCTGATCGGTCTCGCTGCAGCACGAGCGCGTTCTCCTTCGTTTTAAACACCATCAAGTTCAAGACGTTTTCCACATATGTCAGATCCCGCAACCAATACACCTGAAACGGAAGCACCCGGTCTCGATTTCGACCGAGACATCGGCAACTTCCACTACGACACCAAGTACGAACACGACGCCGGCGTCGGATTGAGGCCGGAGACGCTTGACTATATTGCCGACGTCAAGGGTGAGGACGACTGGATCCGTGCGTTCCGGCACAAGGCGCTCAAGATCTTCGAGTCCAAGCCGATTCCGACGCACTGGGCGTCGAAGGATCTCGAGGCGATCGATTACGACAAGATCCGCTACTACCTTTCGACCGGTCAACGTCCGACGCGCAGTTGGGATGAGGTTCCGGACGACGTGAAGAAAACGTTCGAGCGGCTGGGAATCCCGGAACAGGAACGCAAATTCCTGGCCGGGGTCGAGGCGCAGTTCGACTCGGAGGCCTCCTATTCGAACATGAAGGAGGAGCTGGCGAAACAGGGCGTGATCTTCGTCGGATCGACTGAAGGGCTGATGGAGCATCCCGAGATCTTCCGCAAGTATTTCGGCAAGGTAATTCCCGCGGGCGACAACAAGTTTTCCGCGCTGAATTCGGCCGTCTTCTCCGGCGGGAGTTTTATCTATGTGCCGCCGGGGGTGAAGGTGAAGCAGCCGCTCCAGGCGTATTTCCGGATCAACGCGGAGAACTTCGGGCAGTTCGAGCGGACACTGATCATTGCCGACGAGGGGGCCGAGGTCACCTACATGGAGGGTTGTACCGCGCCGAAATTTGAGACGACGACGCTCCACAGCGCCGTGGTCGAGCTCGTCGCTCTGAAGGGGGCCAAGATCCAGTACATCACCGTCCAGAACTGGTCCGCCAATGTTTTCAACCTGGTCACCAAGCGCGGTATGGCGATGGACGACGCCGAGATCAAGTGGATCGACTGCAACATTGGCAGCCGCCTCACCATGAAGTACCCGGGCGTTGTGCTGCGGGGCAAGAACTCCCGCGGCGAGGTGCTTTCCATCGCACTGGCGCACGACGGGCAGCATCAGGACACCGGCGCCAAGATGGTCCATGCGGCCGACAATACGACCTCCACGATCACCTCGAAGTCGATTTCGATCGGGAAGGGCCGGGCCACCTATCGCGGGCTCGTGACCATGCCGAAGCATCTGCAAAACTGCAAAAACAACACGGAGTGCGACGCATTGCTGATCAACGACAATAGCTGTACGGATACGTATCCGGCGATCACGGTACGGGGTGACGGCAACAGCGTCCAGCACGAGGCCTCCGTATCGAAGGTCAGCGCCGAGCAGATCTTCTATATGATGCAGCGTGGATTGAAGGAAGAACAGGCCATGAGTCTGGCTGTCAATGGATTCGTTAACGATCTCATCCGCGAGTTCCCCATGGAATACTCCGTGGAACTGAAGCGCCTGATCGAGCTGGAAATGGAAGGCTCCGTAGGCTGATCGAAGGCTCCGGAATCACCTTCCCAACTATTCGACAAAATCCCGTTTACTATGTCTCCAGAATCAAATCTCATGAGCCTTGATCGGAATCAACCCGAGGTTGCGGATGCCGGTCTCGGCAGCAGCTCCGTGTTTCAGGAATGCCTGTCCGGTTTCGGTTGGGCCGCACCGTGGATTCATAAGCTGAAACAGGACGCGTGGGAACGCTTTCAGCGCCTCCCTGCGCCGCACCGCAAAGATGAGCAGTGGCGCTTCGCCAGTGTCCAGGATCTTGCGTTGGACAGCTTCCGCTTGCCGGTGGTTGCCGGGGATTCGTCCGCGGGTGTTCCATCGTTCGATGCCATCCGCAACGCCTCCGCGCGGATGGTCTTTCACGACGACGCGCTGGTCGAAGCGCCGAGGCTTCCGGATACACTCCGGGAACAAGGCGTTATCTACTGTCCGATGGACGAGGCGCTCCGCGAGTACCCGGAGCTTGTGCGCGAGCATCTGCTGACCCGCCTGCCCGGCATCGGTTCACAGAAATACGAATCTCTCCACGCCGCACTTTTCCACAACGGCACGTTTCTCTATGTGCCTGCAAACGTCGAGATCGCCGAGCCGTTTATCACGGTGCATTGGAGCGGATTGGACGACGGCACCGCATTGTTTCCGCACACCCTTGTGGTTGTGGGGGACAACGCCCGCGCCACCGTCCTCGACCTGTTCCAATCCGTCGATCCGGGTACCCGGCATTTTGTTTGCGGCGTGAGCGACGTCTATGCCGGTGCCGGTTCGCACGTCCATTACGAAACGGTGCAGAACTGGAATCTCAACACGGTGGCGTTTCACCTGAATTCCGCCAGCGCTGAACGGGATGCCGCACTGAAGAGCATAACCGTGAATCTCGGATCCGCTCATACGCGCAACGAGCAGCACTGCCGCATTCTCGGTGCCGGCGCCAGTGTCGATACCGACTCGCTGACCGTTGCGAAAGGAACGCAGGAGATCGATCAACGAACCCTGCAGACCCACTCCGCGCCGAACGGGCACAGCGATCTGCTTTTCAAGAATGCGCTCCTTGATGATGCCCGAACTATTTTCTCGGGGTTGATCCGCGTCGACGAGGTCGCACAGCAGACCGACGCCTACCAGACCAACCGCAATCTCCTTCTCTCTGACACCGCGGAGGCGAATTCGCTCCCCGGGCTCCAGATCGCGGCGAATGACGTCAAATGCAGCCACGGAGCGACAACCGGGAGCATCGACGACACCAACATTTTCTACTTCCTCTCGCGCGGGATTCCGCGCCGGATGGCGGAGGAGCTGATTGTATTTGGATTTTTCGAGGAAATCGTTTCCCGTTTCGACAACGACGAGCTCTCCGACTTTGTTCGGGAGCTGGTGCAGAACAAATTCCGCAACTAGAATGTCTGACAACGACCGCATTGCAGCGCGGGATATTCCCGCAACAATTGTCCCCTATGGAGACCCGATAACGATACCGGAAGGGAGTAAGGTGACGATCACGCACCGGCTCGGCGGGAATTTCACGCTACTGTGGGAGCGTGGAATGGCGCAAATTTCCGGCGAGCACGGGGATGCGATCGGCGAGGAGAAGCAGGAGCGCCCGCAGGCAGCCGATGACGATCATGCCGGGCCTCCGAGCGATGAGGCGATCTGGGACGCCTTGAAGAGCGTCTACGATCCCGAGATCCCCGTGAACATTGTCGACCTCGGTCTCGTCTACAACATGGTGGTCCGGGAACGGGATGACGGGAGATACGTCGTTCAGGTGGATATGACCCTGACCGCGCCGGGTTGCGGTATGGGACCGGCCATCGCGCAGGACGCTAAGTTCAAGGTCGAAGGCGTGCCCGGCGTGCACGAGGCGAACGTCGACATTGTCTGGGACCCGCCCTGGCACCAGGATATGATCTCCGAGGAGGGGAAGATGGAACTCGGGTTGATCTGACCGGTTCCGGTTTTTCTCTCACGTACAGGTTGTAAGCAGCAAAGCTGCACTTACCCCGTCAGGCCTTCGTCCTCGTCCGACAACATTTCGGCGTACATAACGAGGATGCGCGCCTCACCCGGGTCCGCGTCCTCCGCTGGGTCCGGTTCCCATTGCAATCCGATGACCACGCGCGTCGTTTCGGGGTTGGGGTGGATGAGATAGTCGAGCAACCGTACCATTTTCTCGTCGTCGAGGAACTGAGCGACGAGGTTGATCAGACTTTCGCCCATTGGTTCATCCTCGTGGCGAACCAGTTGCTCCCAACGATCGAAGGACATCGCATGTGCCACGAGCAGGTGTGTCACCAGGTATACAAACATGTCGTGGGCCTCGTCGCCTTGCAGGAAGTGCTCTTCGTCGGAGAGCTGATTTGAAGTGAACTCGAGCGCCTCGACAAGCTCCTTGACCCCCTCGGCGCATTCCCCGCCTGGAATAAAGTGGACGGCCTCGGCGTCCATTCCTGTTTCCGCGGAGTCGTCGAGCATCTTCTTCAGGCGTGGGGACATCGTCTCGGAGGAGCCGCTCTGCTCGGCGACACAGAGCACTTCGGCCTCCCAGTAATCGTCATCCTCGCCATCCGCCTCCTCGGAAGCCCCTTCGGCCGGCAGAATGTAATCGAATCCATCGTCGCCAAAGCGGCTGCGGAGCGTGTTCAGGATCCGTTGGGCCATAGCGTCCGAGTCGTGGGGTCCGCGGATGTACATCGGCTTGCCGCCGCATCCGAACGTGAACTCCTCGTCGCAGTCCGCAGCGCGCACGCCCCCGAAAACGCGCGCGGCCTTCTTGTGATCGCGGTGCGGTGCGAACCCAAGGGATTTGGCGTAAGCCACGGCCGATTCCACGAACTTGCGTCCCCACGCGCCGTCCCGAACCGCGTACCCGCCATCAAGAGACGATTCGAGGTGATCCTGCAGTTCCTCTTCGGTCCACTGTGTGAAAAACGCGTCCTTCACGCCGAGGCAGAAGCGGTCCACGAGGAACGCGCCAATGTCGAGTATCTCCTTGTTTCGCCGGCGGGCGATTATAATAAAATGGATCGATTCGGAATCCGAATCGTCTGCCAGTTCGGCCGGAACAAACGTGCGGTACTTCGGTATGGTCTTGTCGGGCATTGGCAATTGATCGGTGGGTGGCCGCAGGCCAAGAGGGGCCTCATGCACGGCGGTTGGCGGTTGCACCCCCGAATTTTGCGGAGAGCGGTGATATATCAAGCCCGAAGTGACCCGCACCCGTCGTTTGGACGTGATCATGCGACCGCGAAGGCGCGCCGCGCCTGGAGGGCGTGTCGGACGTCTGGCAAGTCGTTGCAACCCAAACGATTGATGCGGATCGCCACGATTCAACTGCGGAGATTCCGAAGAACGGCTCGGTACGGGCTGCTGCGCGAACCCGCATCCGTGGCCGGCTCCGCCTCGGATTTCTGGTTGCTTAGCGGGGCGCGGTTCGTTTAGTTCGCGGGCTATGAGTTTCATACAGAACCAAGAAGACGAGGAAAAGCAGGAGGGCCAGACGCCGTCGCACGCTGAGAAGATGCAGCGGAAGTTCCTGGAGGAGCGGAAGGTGTTCTTCTGGGGCGAGGTCAACGACAAGACCTGTCGCGACGCGACGGAGAAGCTGCTGTACCTGGAGGCGGACAAGCCGGGCGAGGAGATCACGGTTTACCTGAACTCGCCGGGGGGCTCGATCACATCGGGGATCGCCGTTTTCGACACGATGACCCTGATCACCAGCCCGATTAAAGTGGTGGTGATGGGGATGGCCGCGAGCATGGGGAGCATCCTGCTTTGCGCCGGGGAAAAGGGGAAACGCCTTTTGATGCCGCACAGCCGCGTGCTGATCCACCAACCGCTGATCACCGGCCGGATGATGGGGCCAGCAGTCGACATCCACATCCAGGCGCAGGAGATGGAGAAGCTTCGGGCGGAGCTGAACCAGATCCTGTCGAGGGCATCCGGCCAACCGCTTGAGCGGATCGAGCAGGATACGGACAGAGATTTCTACATGAATCCCAAGGAGGCGATTGAGTACGGGCTTGCGGATGCGGTTGTTGAGACGCTGAGTTGAGCCGGAGTTTTAGTCGCGTCTTACCGTGCGCGGTTGGAGTCGGCCGGTTGGCCCGTCGAGTGGGGTCGCCATATTTGGGTGCGGTGGGGCCGGCCGGCGGCCTGGGCGGTGGCGCGCGCTTCGGGCAGAAGGTGATCCCGGAGCGCGGCGGGAAGCCGGGGATCCTCGAGGATCAGCCCGTAGAGATGCGTGGCGGCAGCTGGGTCAGCGAGGCTGCAATGGAGGAAGCGTGCGATGTCGCGTGCGAGGATCCACTCCGTGGAATCGAGGGATGTGGTGTATTGGGCGAAGCCGACAGCGCGCCGGGCTTCTTCGATGTTTCCCCGTTCATAGTGCTCCCGGGCGATTGCGTACCCAAGGGCGAGACCGGGCGCGTGTTGGAACGTCGATTCCGCGAAAGCCAGCGCCGCGCCGACGTGCGTTTCGCGCAGAAGGAGATAGAACTTGCGGAGCGTGGCGTAGGTGTATCCGGGGCCGCTGGTTTCGGCTTTCCGAAGGTCGTGGAGCTGATCGTCCAGATTGTTATGGAAGGGGCGGTAGAGGGGGTCGCCGATCGCGACCGCCATCCATCCGAGGACGGGCAGTGCGAACGATGCGGCCTCGCCGAAGGTTTTGCCATCGACCAGAGCGCTGTAGAACCGGTCCAGGTGGTGGCTGAACGGAAGGTATGGTTCGTAGACGTTACCGAGTGTCGCCGCGGCGCCGAGGTCGACCAGCGGTGCGCACCAGCGGCTTGACGGGTCGCCGGCGCGGGTGCGCATCGTTTCCGCCGAGAAGCTGTGGATGTGAACCGCGATCGCGCCGGCAGGGAAGCGAAACCCGGGGAGGAGAAATGGACCTTGAGCGTCAAAAGCCCACCACCCGAAATACATGGCCGGGGCGTCGAAGCGGGCGGTCTTCGGGAACACCGCTCGCGGCTCATGGAGCTCAACCGGGAATCCCCGCGCTTCAGCGTCCGCAGCGATGGCCTGCAACCAGTCGTTCGCGAGTTGATATCCCTCTCCGGCGGGTCCCCCGGGGTCGATGTAGACCCGACCCATCAGACCCAAGCGTTCCCCTTCCAATGCGCTGTCGATAAGGCGTTTGACCGCCTCGGGACTCGGACCGTCGAGGCGCGCGACCCGGATGACGCGGTTCCGTGCGACGGCGCCAGGGGATTTTCTGGCGAACTCTGGATTGTGGATCCAGCCGACGGTCGGAATCTCTCCTGAAGCGGCGAGGAGCGCGAGCTGTCCGTCGACCGATGACCGATTCGTATGCAGCTTCCGAGCCTGCTCCAGACGCGGATCGTCCTCGTCTATGGTGTGTGTGCCGAGGTAGCGGGCGTTGAAGGCTTCTTTTCCCCGTTCGGTAATGTGTGCGGGATCCTCGCGGATTCGGAGCGGAACTCCGTAGCAGAGGACGAGGTAGGAGATTTCGTGTCCGATAACCGTGTCGATTCGCCGCCCCATCGCGTCGTCCCGGCCGGATGCGACGAGATGGATCCGGCCGCGCGCCTCCAACTCCGTCCGCAGCGGGTTGAAGAGCGTTTCGGCGAATGCCTCCCAGGAGATGACCTCCGAGACCGGGAGGGGGATTCGGACCAGGTTTTCCGCTGGAACGTTGCGCTGTTCGGCGTAGTACTCCGCGAGCCGGACCGAGGCGGGGACGTTGGCGTTGGCGACGACGATGGTGTTCGCGGGGTTGCCGAGGCCGAGCGCGGGCGATACGAACAGGGCCGCGATCCGGACGAGAGATCGCAGGCTCAATTCATCTGGGGATCTCATCGATTGAGTATTTTGGAAACGTTTGCGCGAGGGTCGAGGGAAAGGTGTGAGGGATTGAGGGCTGCCGGCTTGGCGGAATTCGATGATGTATTCCCTGATAATCCTAATGTTGAATCCGCTAGTAATTAGCTGTTCTTATTGATGATGTTTGGGTGGGTTGCGATTTTGACTGGGTGCGCTCTCATTGTTTTGATACAGGTCAAGGGCGGTGGTTGGACTTGCTGATATGCTGCCGTCCGCACCTTTCAGTTGAATCTTCCACAACCCGAACTCCAGACCAAACCATGCCGACCGATCTCTCCCTTCTCGAATCCCGTTCCGGACCTCCCATCCAGCTTCCCGAGCGCAAGAATCTGCTCGGCGGGCTGCACATCGAGCGGGTTCTGACGTCGCCCAACCAGCACCCGTTTGAGGAGTGCCAGTGGGAACGCCGGGATATACGGATTCATGATTGGGCGACCGGAGGAGTTCGATTTGAGCGGCTCGGGGTCGAGGTTCCGGCACATTGGGACGAGAACGCGGCGACGATCGTTGCGGACAAGTATCTCTTCGGAAGGGAGGCCGGGAGTCCCGAGTACGAGGAGAGTTTCCGCCACGTTTTCGACCGGATTGCGAACACCTACACGGTATGGGGGTGGGAGGAAGGTTATTTTGCGACGCTGGATGATGCGCGCGTTTTCAACGAGGAGCTGAAAGCGATGCTGGTGCGCCAGATGTGGGCTCCGAACAGCCCGGTCTGGTTCAACGTGGGGCATTGGGAGCAGTGGCGCTGGGGCCGTCCGGACCTCCGTGAGATCCTCGGAGGACGTGGCAATCGTGCCTATCACGCAACCGGTCAGGACACGCCGGAGGTGCACGAGCTCGACAACGTGTACTCGCACCCTCAGTGTTCGGCCTGTTTTCTGACGGAAGTGTCGGACGACATGGAGTCGATCCTGGGGCATCTCATGACCGAGGGCCGGATATTCGCGAGCGGTTCGGGGGTAGGGATCAACATCTCGACGTTGCGCTCGTCCGTCGAGCCGATCACGGGCAAGGGCAGGTCCTCGGGGCCGATTTCATTCGATCGCGGATGGGACCGGATGGCCGGGGCGATCAAGAGCGGGGGCAAGACCCGTCGCGCCGCCCGGATGGTGATCCTGTTCGGGGATCATCCGGACATTTTCCGGTTCATCGCTGCGAAGAACGACCAGGAGCATATAGCGAAGATCGTTCTGCGGGAGCACAACGTGCGGGTTAACCTGATCGAAATCGCCCGAAAAAAGCGTGTCGAGGGGACACCGGAGGAGCGGATGGCGGCGGAACTCGTGTTGCGTCTGCCTGTTGCGAATGAGGCTGTCTACGACAGCCACATGGACAGTATGCTATACGGCGACACACTGGCACATCAGAACGCGAATCACTCTGTTTCTCTGAAGGGCGATTTCTGGCAGTCGTATCAGGCGAAGGGCGAATATGCGACGCGCTGGGTGACGAATCCGGAGCACGAGGCGGAGCGGTTCAAGGCGGAAGAGCTGCTCCGGGCGATGGCGCGGAGCGTCTGGGATAACGGCGAGCCGGGCCAGCACAACAACGACTGGATCAACCTGTGGAATCCGGTCAAGCGCGACGGGGACATCACGACGTCGAATCCCTGCAGCGAGTACCTGCATTTGAACAACACATCGTGCAATCTGGCCAGTTTTAACGCGTACCGGCTGCTCGATCCCGAGACGCAGACCTTCGATGCAGACCTCCTGGTGCACATGTCGCGTCTTGCGATGATCTGTGCTGACTTGAACGTGGAGCGTGGAGGGTTCCCCATTCCGGAGATCGCTCGAGGGACCCGGATGTACCGGACGACCGGGATCGGGTACGCCAATCTCGGGGGAGCGTTGATGGCGCTCGGCGTGCCGTATGACTCGGATGAGGGCCGCTGGGTGGCGAGTCAACTGACGAGTCTCCTGACGGCGGCGGCGCTGCAGGCGAGCGCTGAACTCGGCGGGGAGCTGGGACCGTATCCGGCGTACGAGCGTACGGAGGGTGATTTGAAGGAGGTCGTTCGCCTGCACGCCGCGATTCACGAGGTATCGGCGCAGCTGCCGATGTCGGATTCGGAGACGATCCAGGAGCGGGTGGAAACGATCTGGAAGGAGCGCGGCAAGCAATTGCCGAAGGCGCAGGGCCTCTCCGGGCGCGACGCGATGCTCGCCTATGCCCGATCATTCGTTCGGCCCGAGGCGATGGACGGCGCGCGCCTTGCAAGCATTGAGAAGGTCACCGCCAAAGCTTCGGAGATCTGGAGCGAACTGTGCGAGGCGGACAGCTTCCGGAACTCGTTTGTCACGGTCATGGCGCCGACCGGAACGATTTCCGCTCCGCTGGGGTGCTACGACGAGGGTACGACGTCGATTGAACCAGACTATAGTCTCGTGAAGTACAAGCAGCTTTCGGGCGGTGGGTCGCTGAAGATGTTCAACCGGCTGGCGTTGCGGGGCCTGGCACGGCTGGGGTACGACGCGGCGACCGTGCGTGAAGCGGCCTTTGAGTGTGCGGGGCTGGACGGGTTGATCGTGGCGGCTGGCGGTGTCACGCAGG
Organism: Opitutales bacterium; assembly: GCA_007133065.1. Taxonomy (GTDB): domain Bacteria; phylum Verrucomicrobiota; class Verrucomicrobiia; order Opitutales; family Oceanipulchritudinaceae; genus SLNJ01. Next base: position 16,976 of record SLNJ01000059.1, on the reverse strand, counting down.
CGGCGGAGCACCTGATGCGGACGTGGCGCGAGGGGCTTGACGGGCCGGTGCGTCGCGCCTGGGAGGCGGTGCGTGCAGCGGAGCACACGCTCCAGGCGGTTGAGAGCCGGATTCTCGCGTTGCGGAACCGGGCGCACGACGCCGCATTGACCGAGAATGAATACCTGATTCTCAACGGCTCGAACCACCTGGAGGAGGCGCCGTTCATCAAGGAAGAGGATTTGGCGGTCTTCGACTGCTCGGTCTGCAATGGAAACGGCAAGCGGTCGATTGCGCCGATGGGGCACATGCGGATGCTGGGGGCGATTCAGCCTTTCATCAGCGGCGCGAGTTCCAAGACCGTTAATCTGCCGCACACGGCGACGGTGGAGGACATCGAGGAGTGTTTCATGCAGTGTCATGATTTGGGCGTGAAGTGCATCGCGCTGTTTCGTGCGGACAGCAAGGCCAACTCCGTATACCGCGTGGACACGCCGGAGGGACGCCGTCACGATCCCGAATATGTGTGGAACCAATTGGTCGAAGCGGCCCGGGGTCGTATGGAGGCTTCGTTGCGCGAGGCATCGAAGCCGCGCCGGCGCAAGCTGCGCGGGCGACGCATGGCCCAGACGGTAAAGTTCCAGATCGGCGGCGCGTTGCGCGGGTACCTGACGGTGGGGGTCTACCCGGATGGACGATGCGGCGAGATTTTTGGACGCGTCGGGCAGACCGGCACATTTGCGAGCGGACTGCTGGAGGCGTACTGCAAATCCATCTCGGTTTCGTTGCAGTATGGTGTACCCTTGGACGAGATCATTCACGACTTTCGGTACATGGCTTTCGAACCGTCTGGGTTCGCGCAGGTGGGCGATGATTCCGAGGGGGCTCGCACGAGCGAAATCAAGACCTGTTCGAGTCTCGTCGACCTGATCATGCGGGTGCTGGATTGGCTGTTTCCGGCTCCGGAGCGCCGTCTGATCAACCTGACGAGTCCGGGACCGGATCTGGTGGTCGATCACGGTGAATCAGCGATACGCGCAACCCTCGAGCCCGGCGTGGTGGATGGCGCAGGAGGCGGACCCCAAGCCGTGGCCGCGATTCCACCGGCCGACCCCGAAAAGCCGACCGTCCTGCAGCGCAACAGCGCGAACCTTTGTCCAAAGTGTGGTCAGATGACCTATATTCAGGACGGAAAGTGCCGCCAATGCCGCAATGTCTCCTGCGGTTACAAGGAGGGCGGTTGCGGGGAGTAAGGGGGCCGAGTGGCGGAGTGGCGGAGTGGTGGAGTGGTGAACGCTCACACCGCGACAGCCGATCGCTCTTATCGGGACCGCGGCACGGTCTCCCAGGAGGCTGCCTCGAAATCGTAGAAGCGCCGCTGCTGCGTGTTCGAGGTGGCCGGAAGGGTGATCTGATCCGGGGGCGAGGGCGTGTCGGACCACATCGCAGGACTACCGATACATGGTAGGGATTCGCCTCCGCGCTTTGCGCTACGGCGCGCCGTTACTCCGCCTTGACCGGGTTGGACCTCGCCTCCGCCGCCTCGACGATCCTCCGGTAGATGGATTCGACTGGCATGGTCAGCAGCTCGCTGAGCGGCAGCCGGTTTTCCGGAACCTGAGGCAGTTCGATGATCGGTTCGTGGAGGCAGAGATGCCGGTTGGCGCTGACGTCATCGATCCGTTCCACTGGAGTAAAAAACGGCGTGTAGTTGAGCACCTCGGGGTGCTCCCGGATCAACCGACCAATCGCCTCGACGGATTCGGCGAAGCGATCGAGTTCGACTCTGGAGTAGCTCTCGGTCGGTTCGATCATGAGCCCGAACGTTTCGGGCCACGCGACAGTCGGGGCGTGAAATCCGAAGTCGAGAAAGAGTTTTCCCACCCGTCCGATGATGGTGGCGCGTGGAATCCCGACCGATTCGATCCGCTGGAAGTCGGATTCCGAGAGCGTGATGATGAACTCGTGCATCCGCGGGATCTCCTCCGTGTTCGGCGGAAGGGCTGGATAGCTCTTGAGCAGGCGATGGTATAGGTATCGGCTTGCAAGAACGGCGACCCCGGACATGCGGGGGACGCCTGCGCGGCCGAGCCGCAACAGGTAGGTGAAACAGCGCACCTTGTGGGCGAAATTCCCCCAATGCCGATGGAAGGATCCGATGCTTTGCGCGGGCCTGACCGGCTGGAAGCGTCCGTCCGGATCCTTTTCGACCTGGAATCCCGGAAGGAACGGCGCGAGTTTGTCACAGACGGCAACGATGGCATCGCCGGGGCCCCCTCCGCCGTGAGGAATTGTCCATGTCTTATGCAGGTTGTTGTGTACGGCGTCGACGCCGAGCGCGCCGAGGTCGACCCATCCGGCGATCGCGTTCATATTCGCACCGTCCATGTACATGAGCCCCCCGGCGGCGTGCACTTGATCCGCGATGGATTTGAAATGCGTTTCGAAGATCCCGCTGGTATTCGGATTGGTAATCATGACGCCGGCGAGTCGGTCGCCGTACTCCCCGAGCTTGGCATTGAAATCATCCATATCAATCTGGCCGGCTTGATCGGCTTCGAGCAGGACGATTCCGCGACGCTCGCCGTTGGAGACCCCGGTGTAGAACCCGGCCATGATCGCGGTCGCGAAGTTGGTCCCGTGAGCGGACTTGGGGATGAAGACCACGTCCCTGTGTGATTCGCCCCGGGAGTGGTGGTAGGCCTGGAAGAGTTTGAGTCCGACGAGTTCGCCCTGGGCTCCGGCCACCGGCTGGGTGGTCACTGCGCCGAGGCCGGTGATCCGCTTAAACCACTCCTGAATCTCGTAGAGCAGCTCGAGGCTTCCCTGGACATCGGCGACAGGCGCCTGGGGATGCACGGATGTAAACCCATCGAGCGAGGCGGCCCAGTCGTTGATGTAGGGATTGTATTTCATCGTGCACGATCCCAGGGGGTACGGTGCGTCGTCGGGCGTTGCGTTCAGGTTGCCCAAGCGGTCGTAGTAATGCTGGATCTCCTCGGTCGGAAAGCTTCGCAGACCGGGAGCCGTGGATCGCAATAACGACTCCTGGATCTCCTGCGGCTCGGCACCCCGCTCCTCGGGCACGCCGAAATGCTTCTCGAAAACCGCGGTGAGTCGGTCAATGTCCTCCGGGGAATGCCAGTCGGACAAGCTGATCTTAAGGAGGCGTTGACGGCCGGGCACGCGCTCTGTGACGCGAACGCCGGCGTGAATCCCGGCGTGCCGCGCGGCGTCCAGCAGGTCCTGGGGCGGTGTCGGGAGTTCGAGGACGAACTCGTTGAAGAACGGCGCCGCGGGGAATGCCGCGTTCACACCGGGCACGCTGGTGAGGCGTCGGAAGGCATCGGCGGCACGCTGCCGCATGTTTTGAAGCATCGCGCCGATCCCGTCGTCGCCGCGGCTGAGAAGTGCGGCTCCGGCAATCGTCGCAAGGTAGGCCTGATTCGAGCAGATGTTGGAGGTGGCCTTCTCCTTTCGGATGTGTTGTTCCCGCGTGGAGATCACCATGACGCGGCAATCCCGGCCGTTGAGGTCGCGCGCTTTCCCAACATATCGGCCGGGGGTCTGGCGGATGTCGTTCTTCACCGTGTCGTTAAAACGAATGCCGAAGAGGCCGAGGCCGGGGCCTCCGAAATTGGGTCCGAGCGCCAGGTGCTGAGCCTCGCCAACGATCATGTCGGCGCCTTTCGCGCCGTACGCGGTCGGCTCGACGAGCCCCCCGGGTCCGAGGAGGAGGGGATCGACGACGGCGATCGCGCGCGCGCGGTGGGCGTGTACGAGATCGGTCAGACTGTGGACATCCTCAATGATACCGAGGCAGTTCACCTGAGGAATCACAATCGCGGCGATCCGTCCGGAGTTATCCGTAATCGCATCCTGCAGGGCACCGCGGTCGATGGTGCCGGTGGCGGGATCGAGAGGCGTTTCGACGATATGGATTGCGGTTTCTGCAGCCAGGGTACGGAGGACTTCGATGTCCCCCGGGTAGAGGGCTTGAGGGACGATAACGGTGTCCGCTTTCCGGGCGAGTCGAATCGCGGTGCAGATGGCTTCGAAAATCGCGGTGGAGCGGTCGTACAGGGAGGAGTTGATCGCCTCGAATCCGGTGAGTTGAGACATGAGGCACTGGTAGATCCAGTGGGTCATCAGCGTGCCCTGGCTGCGTTCCGGTTGGTAGGGGGTATAGGCCGTGGTCAGATTGCGGATGTTCAGGACGTACGGGACGATATCCGGGACCGAGCAGTTGGGGAGTCCGTCCCCGATAAACGAGAGGGCGGTTCGATTGCGTGCGGCGAGGGCGGCCATCCGCTGCTGGAGTTCCTCGTAGCTGAGTTCTTCGGGCAGAGCCGGCGCCTCGGGGAAACGCTCCGACTCCGGCACATGGTCGTACAGGTCGGAAAGCGTCTGCATCCCGATCTCTTCGAGCATTTCGTCGATTTCCTTGTCCGAGCCCGGGATGTAATGCCGCGCGGTTTCCCGCGGCAGCTCCGCCGGGTTGTACGGCAACGGTGGAAGTGAAAAACTGGCGTCGGATTCTTGCATATCTAAGGGTTATACGAGTGTTTCCCGGAACGTAAACCATTTCCCGGGATTGGCAAGGATGCAGGTCCTGCGAACGGCCGCCACTGCTGCGCCGGCGTTGCACGCCGACCCATTCTGAGGATGGCGTCGCGCCACGAGCGTGAGGCGCAATCCCCGCAGGTGACACTTGCCACCCCGTTACCGCCGGGCACACTGAGGGGATGCGAAAGCGAGAACGTGCAGCTTACATCCAAACAACGCTCGAGCGCCGGTTTCCGGAAATTGAGGTCCCATTGCAGCACAGCAATCCCTACACGCTGCTGATCGCCGTTCTGCTGTCGGCACAGTGCACAGACAAACAAGTGAACAAAACGACGCCGATCCTGTTCGCGCGGGCTGATCGCCCGGAGACGATCGCACGAATCCCAGTGGAGGAAATCCAGGAAATCATCCGCCCCTGCGGTCTCGCTCCGGCGAAAGCCAGGGCGATCTCACAGCTCTCGCGGCTGCTGTTGGAGCGCCACGGCGGGTGCGTGCCCCGCGATATGGCCGCGTTGGAAGCACTCCCGGGAGTTGGGCACAAGACCGCATCCGTTGTTATGGCGCAGGCATTCGGAGAGCCGGCTTTCCCGGTGGACACGCACATTCATCGGCTCGCGCAGGTATGGGAACTCACTGACGGACGCAGCGTGACCCAGACAGAAGCCGATTTGAAGCGGCTTTTTCCCAGGGAAGCATGGAACACACTCCACCTTCGAATGATCTTCTGGGGACGGGAAGAATGCCCGGCACGCAGCTGCGATGGGTTACACTGTTCGATCTGTCGGGCGTGTTTCCCGCGGCGAAAGCGACCCCGGAAGGCACGCAGGGCGTGATGCTACCCTCCCTCCGGGGGGATCGGGTTCAGTTGAACTTCTCGACCAATCCTTTGCCGGCCTTGAATTTGACCGACTTGGAGGCGGGGATGTGGATGGCGGCGCCGGTGGCCGGGTTGCGGCCGGTGCGGGCCGAACGCTGCGTGACGGAGAATGTCCCGAAGCCGACCAGGGCGACGGAACCGTCCTGCTTCAATCCCTCGGTGATCGCGGCGAGAATTGCGTTCAGATTACGTTCGACATCGGCTTTGGTCGCGTCCGAGTCGAGCTTTGAAAGGGCGGATTCAATGAGTTCAGATTTGGTCATAAGAACCTTAACTAAGCTCGATACGCGTCCGTTGGCAACTTGAAATTCAATGGGATTTGGACCGGGCGTCAGCTCGGGTTTTCGAAAAGGCGCTCGATTTCGGCCCGGGAGAGTGCGCGGACGCGGCCCGGGCCGACCCCGCGGAGCTGGAGCGAACCGATCTGGAACCGGTGCAGGCGCTCGACGAAGTAGCCGAAGTGTTCGAAAAGGCGGCGAATCTCGCGCTTGCGACCGTGTTCGAGGTGTACCTCAAGGGAACACTCCGCGTTGCGGCCCCGTTTCACCGGAACGATCTTCTCGGCCCGGAGGCGTTCGTCATCATCCACGATACCGTCGAGGATGAGGTTTCGGTGCGCTGGCTGAAATGGCCGGCTGAGGGTGACCAGGTAGCGTTTCACAACCCGGTGCGCCGGGTGTGTGAGCCGCTGCATGAGGTCGCCGTCGCTGGTCAGGATGACCATCCCGTCGCTCTCCTTGTCGAGCCGTCCCGCGCAGAGGAGGCGTTGCCGATTCCAGGGCGGTGGGATGAGGTTGTAGATCGTTCGGGTGTGGTGGGGATCGCTGTGGCTGCAGATGAGCCCGCGCGGTTTATTCACGAGGAGGGTAACGGGCCCGGTTGTGCGGGAGACCGCAGCGCGTCCGCGGACCGTGACGCGGTCCCGGGCCGGGTCCACTTTCGTTCCAAGCGTGGCGATGGTGCCATTCACGCGAATGGCGCCATCGACGATCATCGCCTCGACCTGGCGTCGCGATGCGACCCCCTGGGCTGCCAGGAACTTCTGGAGCCGAACTTGTTCTGTGTCCACCATCGGCAGACGGTACGGGAGCGAGGCGGCGATCGCAAGAAATTCTCCTTGTGGTCGACTCCTGACGAAACGTTGACCGGCATTGGTTGGAAATGCCCTCCAGAACGTGTCAGCTCCCCTGAGTCCCCGCATCCCGCGGCAGAAATTGGGGACGGATGTCCGAGAGGGCGAGCGTGTCGGCCGGGAGGAAGCCGTGGAAGGCGGGGGCGACCACGGCGCTGCGCCGGCCGAGTATGGTTCCGGGCTGGAGAACGCAGTTGCAGCCGGCTTCAGCGCCGTCGCCGATCAGCGCGCCGAGCTTTGTGAGTCCGGAGGGCGCGCGGCCGCCGTCGGGCGTGCGTACGATGACCTCGTCGCGTGCGAGTTTCAGATTTGCGCAGACCGCTCCGGCTCCCAGGTGGGCGCCGTTCCCGAGGACCGAGTCGCCGACGTAATTAAAATGCGGCGTTTCGACTCGTTCGAGGAGGAGTGCGTTTTTGTACTCGCAGCAATGCCCGAGAACGGATCCGCGTCCCGCGATAACCCGGCCCCGGATGTACACGCCGGGAAGGAGCGTGCAATCGTCGCCGATCCAGGCGGGTCCGATGATGCTTCCGTAGGGAGGAAGACGAACGCCTTGGCCGAAATAAACGGGGCCGGAGAGATGGAGGCCGGGCGGAATCTCAGGAAGCGTTCGCTCGTCGGGGAAAACGAATGCTTCGAGCGCCTCGGCGATCCGGGAGACCCAGGTCCAGGGCGTTGCCTCGGACAAAAAAAAATCCCGGAACGGCAACGATTCCGGAAACACGAAAAGCTCGGCGGCCTGCATGGAAAAATTGGAGCGAGCGATGAGATTCGAACTCACGACGTCCACCTTGGCAAGGTGGTGCTCTACCAACTGAGCTACGCTCGCCTTTGATCTCGAAAGTGCAGCACGGTTTTGAAATGTTGCCCGATTGTCAACCCCAAATTCGGGCCATTGGGATTCGATTTCGTTGTCGTGATCGTGGTCGTTCTCGTAATCGATTACGGATGATTCTGCTGAACCGGCTGGGGAGATGTCACTTGCGTTTGTGGGGGAGTTGGGTTTGATACGGGGTATGGCTGAAGCAAAGTCCTCGCGGGACCGCCGTTTTCGTTCGGCGGTCTTCGGTTTTCTTCTCGGTGTGCTCGCGTGGTTCGCGTCCGGCTGCGGTCCGGGGGATCGTCCGGTGGACGCGGGGGTTCGCGACCAGGTGTTGCTGCTCGCCAACGGCGCGGAGCCGCGCGGGCTCGATCCGCATATCGTCACCGGTGTTACGGAGAACCGGGTCATCTCGGCGATCATCGAGGGGTTGATCAACTATCACCCGACCGACGATCGTTTGCCGGAACCGGGCGTGGCTGAGCACTGGGAGTCCCAGGACAACCATCGCGTCTGGTTGTTCGAGTTGCGGGAGGACGCCCGGTGGACGAACGGAGATCCGGTGACAGCGCACGATTTCGTCTACTCGTGGAAGCGGATGTTGACCCCGGAACTCGGGGCTGAATACGCGGAGATGCTGTACATACTCGAGAAGGCGCAGGCCTTTCACCAAGGGGAGATCACCGACTTCTCTCAGGTCGGGGTGAAGGCGCTGGACGACCACACCCTGGAGGTGACGCTGGTCGGTCCCACGCCGTATTTCCTGCAGATGCTCAAGCACTATTCCTGGTACCCGGTGCACCCGCCGACGATCGAGCGATTCGGCGGGATTGCCGCCCGCGGGGCGGAGTGGACCCGGCCGGAAAACTACGTTGGGAACGGTCCGTTCCGCCTGGAAGCATGGGAGATCAACCGGGTGATTCGCGTTGTAAAGAGCGATGTGTACTGGGACGCGGACACGGTTCGGCTTCGTGAGATCCGGTTCTATCCGATCGACAACGCCGCGACCGAGGAGAGCAGTTTCCTGAACGGGCAGATTCATGCGACAAGCGGATTGTCCTCGGACAAGGTGCCGCACTACCGGCGCAATCGGCCTGATATTCTGTACTCGGAACCGTATCTCGGAACCTACTACTACCGGTTAAACGTAACCCGTCCGGTGTTGGACGATGTTCGGGTGCGCCGCGCGCTCGCGTTGTCGATCGACAGGGAGTTGATTGTGGAAAGGGTAACGCAGGGCGGGCAGCAGCCGGCCTGGGGGTACACTCCGGTGATGTTCGGGGATTACGATCCGCCGCAGACGTTGTCCCATGATCCGGAAGCGGCGCGGCGACTCCTCGCGGAGGCTGGTTATCCGGGGGGAGAGGGATTCCCACGGCTGGAAATCCTGTTCAACACGCTTGAGGATCACCGCAAGATTGCGGAAGCGATTCAGGAGATGTGGCGGGGTGCATTGGGGATCCGGGTTTCACTCCGGAACCAGGAGTGGAAAGTGTATTTGGAGACGCAGGCGCGTCTCGATTACGACATTTCCCGGGCCGGGTGGATCGCCGACTACGTCGATCCGATCACGATGCTGGACCTGTGGACATCGACCAGTGGAAACAACCAGACCGGTTGGGCGAGCGATGAATTTGACGAATTGATCCAGCGCGCGCGGCGGAGCGCGACGCAGAAAGAGCATTACGGGCTCCTGCGGCAGGCCGAGAAGATTCTCCTGGATGAACTCCCCGTGATTCCGATCTACTGGTATACCCAACTCTACCTGATCGATCCGCGTGTGCGCGGCTGGCATCCAAAGCTGCTCAACAACCGCCCCTACAAGTATCTCTGGCTGGAGCAGGAGGGGGCCTGAGCGCGGACGAACCGTCACGTGATTCCCGAGCGACCGGATCGATGTTTCGTTTCATCTTCATTCGATTTCTTCAGACCATTCCGGTGTTGTTCATCATCGCGGTTTTGACCTTCGCGATGTCGCGGGCGGCGCCCGGGGGGCCGTTCAGCCAGGAGCGCCGGGTTTCCCCGGTCATCATCGAGCGGATGAATGAGTATTACGGCCTGGCGGATCCGCTGCCGGTGCAGTTTGGCAACTACATAAAAAACCTCCTGCGGGGCGATCTCGGGCCCTCCTACCGGCATGAAGGACGCACCGTGAACGAGATTGTGGGCGGGTCGTTTCCGGTTTCCCTGGAACTGGGGATGTGGTCACTGCTGATCGCACTCGGACTCGGGATCCCGGTCGGGCTGCTGGCGGCGGTCTATCGGAATACGCTGCTCGACTACGTCCCGATGTCTGGTGCGATGATGGGGATCTGCCTGCCGACGTTCGTTATGGGACCGCTGCTCGCGCTGGTATTCGGGTTGTGGATCGGCTGGTTCAATGTTTCGGGATGGCATACTCCGGCGGACCGGGTTCTGCCATCCCTGACGCTCGGGTTGTATTTCGGCGCATACGTGGCGCGGTTGACGCGGGGCGGGATGCTCGAAGTCTTGTCGCAGGACTACATTCGTACGGCGAGGGCGAAGGGGGTGCCGGAGTTCATGATCGTGTACAAACACGCGCTGAAAGGGGGGCTGCTCCCGGTGGTGGCATTCCTGGGACCGGCCCTGGCGGCGCTGATCAGCGGATCTTTCGTCGTCGAGACAATCTTTCAGATCCCCGGCCTGGGACGTCACTTTGTAAACGCGGCGTTCAACCGCGACTACACGATGGTGATGGGGACCGTGCTGTTCTACGCAACGCTCCTGATCGTGATGAATATGATCGTCGATATTCTGCAGGTCCTCTTGAACCCCCGGTTGAAATACGAGTCCTGAACGGCCATGATCCGCACCACGCTCAGCCCAAGCCCCGATGACCTGCCGGTTCCCAAGCTGGAGGAGCTGGAGCGAGGGTCTTCCCTTTGGAAGGATGCGTGGCGCCGCCTCCGACAGAACCGCTTGGCGCTGATAGCCTTGGCGCTGTTCACCGTGATCGCGATTGTTTGCGTCCTCGGTCCATTCATGACTCCGTACGGCTACGAGGAGCAGCGGTTGGCGTACGGCGCGCAGGGCCCAACCTGGGAGCACTGGATGGGGACCGACGCGCTTGGGCGGGACCAGCTGACCCGGATCATGCACGGGGGGCGGATTTCCTTGAGCGTGGGGTTCATGGCAACGGCCGTTTCGCTTGTAATCGGAGTCCTGTACGGGGCGACGAGCGCCTACATCGGCGGCCGAACCGATGCGGTGATGATGCGTTTTGTCGATATCCTCTACGCGATGCCGTTCACCATATTCGTTATCCTGCTCACAGTGATTTTCGGAAGGAGTCTGTATCTGATATTCATTGCGATCGGAGCGGTGGAGTGGCTCACAATGGCTCGAATCGTACGTGGGCAGGTGCTCACCCTGAAGCAGCAGGAGTTTATCGAGGCGGCGGTTTCGCTGGGGTATTCGAACGGGCGGATCATCCTTCGGCACCTGATTCCGAACGTGGTCGGTCCGATCATTGTTTACGCGACCCTGACCGTTCCGGCGGTGATGCTCCTCGAGGCGGTGCTGAGCTTTCTCGGGCTGGGCGTGCAGCCGCCGATGGCGTCCTGGGGCGTGTTGATCAACGAGGGAAAGGATGCGATGACGGTGTACCCCTGGCTGCTCTTCTTTCCCGCCCTGTTTTTCTCGCTGACCCTCTTCTCCCTGAACTTTCTCGGGGACGGGCTGCGCGACGCCCTCGATCCGAAATCCTCAAAGGACTGAACGAAGCGTGCCATTGCTTGAAGTCAACGATCTCACCACCTGGTTTCACATGCGCGACGGGATCGTCCGCGCGGTGGACGGGGTCTCATTCACGCTGGACCGCGGGGAGACGCTCGGTATCGTCGGCGAGTCCGGCTCCGGGAAATCCGTCTCCTGTTACTCGCTGTTGGACCTGATTCCGAAGCCGCCGGGCCGCATTGAGCGGGGGACGGCGGTGTTGGGCGGCGAGGTTGACCTGTTGCGCGCGCCGCGGGAGGTATTGCGGCGGATCCGCGGCAAGCGGATCGCGATGGTTTTTCAGGATCCGATGACTTCGTTGAACCCGTACCTGCGCATTTCGACGCAGATGATCGAGCCGTTGCTGATTCACGAGGGGCTCGGAAATCGGGAGGCGCTGCGGCGGGCGATCGAATCGCTCGAGGAGGTGGGCATTCACGATGCGGTGCGGCAGATCGACCTGTACCCGCACCAGTTTTCGGGGGGGATGCGGCAGCGGGTGATGATTGCGATGGCGTTGATCACGCATCCGGAGATTTTGATCGCGGATGAACCGACGACGGCACTGGACGTGACCGTGCAGGCGCAGATCCTTGAGTTGATCAAGGCGCGTCAGCGCGAACTGGGCACGGCCGTGATCTATGTCACGCACGATCTCGGTGTCATCGCCGGTGTGTGCGACCGGGTCAACGTGATGTATGCCGGAACGATCATGGAGAGCGGGACCGTGGACGAGATCTTCTACAATTCGGCGCATCCGTACACGCAGGCGCTGCAGCAATCGATTCCGTCGCTGCATGACAAGGGCAAATCCCTGTACACGATCCCGGGAGCGCCTCCCGATCTTACGGAGGAGCGTTCGGGCTGTCCATTCGCCCCGCGCTGCGCCTACGAAGAGGCGCATTGCACCGGTCCGAATTACCGCGGGCTCGACGCATTTCGCGGGCGCCACAAAACGGCCTGTCTGCGGGTCCTCGAGGGGGAGCTCAACCTGAAGGAGGAGAATCGATGAGTGATGGCGCGGTACGATCCCCGTTCCTGGCGCTGGAGGACGTAAAGACGCACTTTCCCGTGACGCAGGGCTTTCTCTTTCGACGCCGGACAGGTGCGGTGAAGGCGGTCGACGGGGTCTCCCTCGCGATTCAGCGCGGCGAGGTTCTGGGGCTCGTGGGGGAATCCGGGTGCGGCAAGAGCACGTTGTCACGAACCATCATGCAATTGCTGCGGGCGAGCGGCGGATCCATCCGCCTGGAAGGGCGCGACCTCTGCGCCGTCTCGATGAAGCAGATTCGACGCGAACGGATCAACTTTCAGATGATTTTCCAGGATCCGTATGCCTCGCTCAATCCGCGTATGACGGTGTATGATACAATCAAGGAGGCGATTCGCACGCGGCATCCGCACGTGGGCGGACGCGCCATGATCCGGCGGGTTTCGTCGCTGATGGACAAGGTCGGTCTGGCCCCGAAGCTGATGCGCAAGTACCCTCATGAGTTTTCCGGGGGGCAGCGTCAGCGGATCGCGATTGCCCGCGCTCTGGCGCCCGAGCCGAAACTGATTCTCGCCGACGAACCGGTCTCCGCGCTCGATGTCTCGATCCAGTCGCAGATCCTGAATCTGCTGGCGAAGCTTACGCGCGAACTGGGTCTGACGATGCTCTTCATTTCGCACGATCTGGGCGTGGTGAAGTATATCTCCCACCGCATCGCGGTGATGTACCTGGGCAGGATTGTCGAGATTGGTTCGCCGCGAGAAATCATGGAGAAGCCGCTCCATCCGTACACGCAGGCCCTGGTGAGCGCGATACCGTTCCCGGATCCGCGGCTCGAGCGGACGCGTCGGCGCATGGTGCTGGAAGGCGACCCGCCGAGCCCGATGGATCCGCCCGGGGGGTGTCCCTTTCACCCGCGATGCCCCTTTGCGGAAGCGGCCTGCGCCCGGGAGGTTCCAGCGCTGAAGGAATACCTCCCCGACCGGCCTGCGGCCTGCATTCGTATTCCGGAGATTCACCCGGGGATCGGGAGTCGGGAGTAGTTCAGGCGAGTGCTGACATTCAGGAGCGTGCGTGGCGGTGCCGGGAGCGCGCAGTCTCACGATGCGTTGCACGCGGAAATGGGGGAGACATACCGCTTGCAATTCCAAGGGCGGCTAGCCGCTGAACCCTGGTGGGAGGCCGGTGATGCGCAGGGTCCTGAGGCGATTGAGGGCGGCGGCGATCTCGTGGCGGCGCGGGTGGGCGAGGTTGCCGGGATGTGGGCGATTGTCCGGGTCGGGCGCCGCAAACGGATCGAGAATGTCGGGTCCGTGCTCGTCGAGATCGGCCTCGATATCATCAAGCAGCTCGGGGATGGGGCGCCTCGTTTCGGCCAGTCGGTTCGCGAGCCGGTATAGGGCGAATCCGATGGCGCGCGTCTGCGAAGTGTCGACGAGTTGCTCGACGGCGCGGAGGTCGATGGTCTCAGAGCCGAAGCGCAGGCTGTCGATTGACTTGGCGTCGATTTTGTGGCGCCGGTTCCGGTGGGAGGGGTCGATACTGTGCGGGTCGGGGATCCTGGCAGGGGGCTGCGCGAAAGGCCGAGGGGCCTCCCGGTCGCGGCGCGTCGGAAGTGAGGCTGCGATTTTTCGGGCCTCGGAGGTCACATCGGTGGTCCGGTAGTCGCGCAGCATGATGACGTGGTCGGCGCAGTCGAAGTAGTCGCCCGATCCGCCCATCACGAGAACGGTGGAGATCCTGTGGGAGTCGTAGAGTTCGCGGACACGGTCGACGAGTGGGGTGATCGGTTCGTGCGACCTTGTCACGAGCGATTGCATCCGGGCATCGCGAACCATGAGGTTGGTGGCGCAGGTGTCCTCGTCGATGAGGAGCGTGCGCGAACCGGATTCGAACGCCTCGATGATTGCGGCGGCCTGGCTGGTGCTGCCGGAAGCCTCGGGCGTGGTGAAGCCGACGGTTTTCTGTCCCCCCGGTAATTCGGAGATGAAGGAGGAGAGGTCGATGCAGACCACGCTGCGCCGGTCCTCCGCACGAATCTTGACGGCGTCGGGACGGGTGACGACATATTCGCGTCCATCTCCGGGGACGTGCGGGTAGACACCCCGCTCGAGGGCTCGAAGCAGCGTGGACTTGCCGTGGTATCCGCCCCCCGTGATGAGAATGACCCCTTCGGGAATTCCCATTCCTGTGAGGGTGCGGGAATCGGGGTCTTTGGGGTCCACGGGGTTGGGGAGGGAAATGGCGACGCGGAACCGTTCGGGACTCTCGAACGGAACAGCCGCTTCCTCGGGCATGGGCCGATCCGAGTTGCCGCCGGCGCGCGGGAGGATCGCCCCGTCGGCGACGAACCCGATCAGGTTCATGGCTTCGAGCCGTGAACGGATGGTTTCCTGGTTCTCGATGCACCTTACAAACCGGGCCAACGACTCGGTATCGGTTTCGAATCCGGTGAGCGCTTCGCCGGCGATTTCCGGAGTCAGGGTGCCGAGCAGGTGCGATGCGCTCCGGCCGAGGATTCGGCGTCCGGCTGCGGGAAGACCGACCTGGAACCGTGCCTCGATCCAGCCGGAGGTCACCCGTACCGCGGTACGCGAAAGGACCTCCTGTCCCCCGGCGTCAATGTAGATTCGCGCGTCGGCCGGCCGGACTCCGGAGTCGCCCGACCGATCGTGTATGCATCGCCTGAAGCGGCGGGCCAGGTAATCCTCGAGCGCCATTCGTCGGACCGCGTTCCCGGCCAGGTCCGCCGGGATTCCCGTCTTCTCAAAAGGCACCCGGATTCGGGCTCGGGAGGGCGGGGCGAACGGATCGCCCTGCACGTAATCGATTGTCAGTTCAAACACCCCTCCCGCGTACGTGCCCGCGATGTCGCGATAGGCCTTGTAATTGCGTCCATCGAGCCGGATGAGTCGTTGGCAAAGGGAGTCAATTGACTGTGGCATATCAGCCTGGATACTCCTACAGACGACCCGGCCGAATCAAGAGTTTCCAGAAACGGGCTGGACGGCGTCAGGACCCTGCCAGCCGGCGGATCGTAACGAGGTGGATGCGCATGGCCTTGAGGAGCTGCAGCACCTTCATGTTGACAGCGAGGGGCTCGTTGGACCGACGAACGCCGAACAGCAGTGCGAAGGGACGGTCTTCATCCTCGACCGGCAGCAGGACGAGGCTGTGGACGTGGCCGCATTGGTGCACCCACTCCGGGAGGAACCCGCTCAGACCGGGGTCGTTCGTATCCGGGATCCAGACCTCTTCCCGCCGGTAAAGGCAGATTCCAAACACATCCTTTTTGTCCTCCTTGAGCGGTTCTCTCCAGTCGAGCACCTGAAACAGCTCGCCGATCCCGTGGTTGGCCCGGAGACCGGATTCATTGGAGCGGCGGGTAAACAGCACCACATCGTTTAAGTGAAGTCCCTCGTAAACGGTCTGTATGAATATTCCGAACGCCTGTTCCAGAAGGAAAGGCGGTTCGGATAGCAACTGGGTCAGCTGAAAGATTCCGTTGAGAAAGGTATCCCCGCCGCAGGTATCCCTGGAGAGAGAGGCCTGTCCGGTGCCGAACGGTGCAAAGGTTTGTTTTTTTGAGGGGCGTCCTCTCGAGGGATTGGCTCCGGCGGATTTCAGGCGGACCCGGCGGTATGTGTCGGTATGAAGGAGCGATTTCGCGGAATCCCCGGCAAGCGTTGCCATTTCGGCTTCGATATAACGGAGAATTGTGATGAAATCCTCAACTCCGAATCGAGGCGCCGGATGCAGCGGATCGGCACGTCCGGCCGCTGCCGGGTCCAGCGCCTCCGCGGTTCGTTTTGCGTGCAGGATCGCGAGAGTCTGTAACTCGCAGAATTCCGCGACCGATGACACGCGATCAGGACGCCGGTCTGGCGGTGTGCCGACGGTCTTCAGGCAGGAGTTCAACAGAGGGGGCAATTGTCCGGCACATACAAGCTGGACTCCAATCGCGAGCGGATCGACCTCGAGTCGATTGCTGAAAATCGATTCCGTGTCCTCCTCGGAATCGCCCTCCATCAGCGCCGCGCACGAGGCAAGGAGACAGTGCCCGTACTCGTGCAGAAGCGTGGGAAAAAAAGCCGAATCCCCCCGGGAGTCCGGATCGTGTCGCGCGACCGCTTCGGCCATCCATGCGGTGCACATACAGAACGCCGCGACCTCGTGGCGGAAGGCGGGAGCCGTGGCTCGTTCGATGTACTCCTGCAGCGCCAATGCCGTCGCCAACCGGTGGTGCCGCTTTATGCCGATCGTTTCCAGCGCTTCGGGAAGGCGGTTTACCGGCACGCCCGCGGGATTGAAGTCGACCCGGTTCGCCGCGTTAATCATTCGCGCGCACAGAGTCTGCTCGCGTTCCAACAGGGATTGCAGTTGATCCGGTCGGGGCGGGTCCGGCCCCAGAAGACGGCGGACGATGCCCACCAGCTCCGAATCGGAATCCCGATTCAATCCTCCGCTGGAACCCTTGTCGAGCCAACCACGAACCAACTCGATCATGTTTTTTGAACTGTTGGATACGGTTCCCATGACGGATTCCAGATACGATAGTTCGCAGGACTTGTATGGCGAGTCAAATTAAGAGGGCGTGATCGTATGTTTCACACCTTGACAGGAGTAATAACAGGTAATACTTGGTTGGCGATGATTTCCGGATGGACCAGGCTTGTGGGGGTGTTGGCATATTTCGCGGCTGCGAACCTTGCCGCTTCGGGCGTCTTGTCGTCGGCTGAGGAAGCGTCGAGGATCCGCGCATTCGTCAGCGTGCCTCCGCACGCGCATCTTGTCGAGCGCGTGGGAGGCGAGCGGGTCGATGTCCGAGTTCTCGTTGAAGGCAGCGCGAATCCGCACACGTACAGCCCGGCGCCAT